>NZ_JASTTJ010000016.1:0-203710 GCF_032248645.1 Streptomyces zaehneri | reverse complement strand
CCCCGAGCCCCCGAGCCCCCGAAGTAACGACTCTGTTGCCTCGGGGGTGTTTGCCCTTTCACTCCTTGACGTCCCGTTCGTGACGGGTCTACGTTCCTGCCAGCCGATAGGAAACTTTCCTAACAGTGACCGGATGTGGACTTGCGTCCGGCGTACTTGAGAAGCTGGGCAGTTCAGAAAGGCAGGTGTCGACCCCATGGCAGGAATCGCCGGTACGCCGGGCACCCCGCGCGTCCTGCGCGCCATGAACGACCGCGCCGCCCTCGACCTCCTGCTGGCGCACGGCCCCCTGTCCCGCACCCGCATCGGCAAGCTCACCGGCCTGTCGAAGCCCACCGCCTCACAGCTGCTGGCCCGGCTGGAGGCGGCGGGACTGGTGCTCGCGACCGGCACCACCGAGGGGCGCCCCGGCCCCAACGCCCAGCTGTACGAGGTCAATCCGGCCGCCGCGTACGCCGCGGGGCTCGACGTCACCCCCGAACGCGTCCTGGCCGCCGTCGCCGACGCCACCGGCCGCACCGTGGGCACGTTCGAGGTGCCCACGCCCGGCCGGAAGACCGCCGACGCCGTCGTCCGGCAGGTCACCGACGCCCTCGACGGCGCGGTGAAGGCCGCGGGCCTCACCCGGGACGAGGTGCGACGGCTGGTCGTCGCCACCCCGGGCGCCTTCGACCCCACCACCGGCCGGCTGCGCTACGCCTCCCACCTGCCCGGCTGGCACTCCCCCGCGCTGCTGGACGATCTCGCAGCGGCCCTGCCGATGCCGGTCGAGTACGAGAACGACGTCAATCTCGCCGCCGTCGCCGAGCAGCGCCTGGGCGCGGCACGCGACCACGAGGACTTCGTCCTGCTGTGGAACGAGGGCGGTCTCGGCGCCGCCCTGGTCCTCGGCGGCCGGCTGCACCGCGGCTGGACCGGCGGCGCCGGCGAGGTCGGCTTCCTGCCGGTTCCGGGCGCACCCCTGGTCCGGCAGGTCACCAAGGCCAACAGCGGTGGCTTCCAGGAGCTGGCGGGCTCCCAGGCCGTCCCCCGGCTGGCCCGGGAACTCGGCATCACCGACCTCCCGTCCGGACCGTACGCGGAGGTCGCCGCCGCGCTCGTCGCGCGGGCCGCCGCCGAGGACACCGCCCCGCACCGGCAACTGCTCCAGACGTACGCGACCCGGCTGGCGACCGGTCTCGCCTCGCTGGTCTCCGTACTCGACCCCGAACTCGTCGTCCTCAGCGGCGCCTCCCTGACCGCCGGCGGCGAGGTGCTGCGCGCCCTCGTCCAGGACGAGCTGGAGGAGCTGGCCGCGTCCCGGCCGAAGCTGGTCATGGGCGACGTCACCGAACGGCCCGTGCTGCGCGGCGCGCTGGAGAGCGCGCTGGCGGCCACCCGCGACGAGGTCTTCGACACCTCGCGCTAGCCGCACCACCACCCCCTCCGCCGGACCGCACCTCACCCCGCTCCACCCCGCTCCACCTCACCTCACTTCTTTCCACTCACCCTGCCCTGTCCCTGGAAGGCTCCGCCATGCCCACACGCATACCCGTAGTCGTCCGAAAGGCGGCTTTTGCCCTCACCGCCTCCACGGCCCTCCTGCTCAGCACCACCGCCTGTACCGGCCAGTCCGCGACCGGCTCCGACGACGACGCGTCGAAGGAGACGACCCTCACCTTCTGGCACGCCTGGAGCGCGCCGAACGAGGTGAAGGCCGTGAAGTCGCTGGTCGCGGGCTTCGAGAAGGCGCACCCCAACATCCATGTGAACGTCGTCGGCAACATGACCGACGACAAGATCAACCAGGCGCTGCGCGCGGGCGGCACCAAGGCACCGGACGTGATCTCGTCGTTCACCACCAACAACGTCGGCAAGTTCTGCTCGTCGGGCGCCCTCGTCGACCTCAACCCCTTCTTCGAGAAGGCGGACATCGACCCGGCCACGACCTTCCCGAAGGCCATGAACGAGTACACCCAGTTCGACGGCAACCGCTGCGCCGTCCCGCTGCTGGGCGACGCGTACGGCCTCTACTACAACAAGACGGCGTTCGAGAAGGCGGGCATCACCGCTCCGCCCAAGACCTGGTCCGAGTTCGCGGCCGACGCCGAGAAGCTGACGATCACCCAGGGGAACACGTTCAAGCAGCTCGGCTTCATGCCGAACTACCACGGCTGGGAGACGACCACCGAGCACTACCTCGGCCAGTTCTCCCCGACGTACTTCGACACGGCCGGCAGGTCGACCATCGCCACGGACCCGGCCGTCGCCTCCGCCTTCACCCTCCAGAAGAAGCTCGTCGACGACCTCGGCGGCTTCAAGAAGCTGGAGACCTTCCGCTCCACGCTCGGCGACGAGTGGGGCCCGAAGCACCCCTTCCAGACCGGTCAGGTCGCGATGCAGCTCGACGGCGAGTGGCGGCTGGGCATGGCGCTGGAGGCCAAGCCGGACTTCGAGATCGGCGTCGCCCCGCTGCCCGTCCCGGACGACCAGGCGGCCCAGTACGGCAAGGGCTACATCACCGGCACCATCGCCGGCATCGCCGCCACCAGCAAGAAGCAGAACGCGGCCTGGGAGCTGGTGAAGTACATGACCACCGACACGGACGCGGTCGTCGCCTTCTCCAACGCCATCCACAACGTGCCGTCCACGCTGGCGGCCCTGAAGTCCCCGGATCTGAAGTACGACGCGCGTTTCAAGACGTTCCTGGACATCGCCGCGAACCCGAACTCGACCACCTCCCCGGCGTCTCTCAACGGCGGCGTCTACCTCACCACCGTGCAGCAGCTCGGCTACGACTACGAGAGCGGCAAGCTCACCGACCTGAAGGCCGGCCTGAAGAAGGCGGCGGCGCAGATCGACACGGACATCGCGCAGGCGAAGTAGCGATGACCACCCACACCTTGAGGGCGAAGCACCGGCGCTCGGCGCTGCGCACCCTCGCCTTCCTCTCCCCCTGGCTGATCGGTTTCGCGGTCTTCTTCGCGTACCCGATGATCTCGACGGTCTACTTCTCGTTCATGCACTACGACGGCTTCAAACCGCCGACGTGGAGCGGCACGAAGAACTGGACGTACGTCTTCGAGCACTATCCGTTCTTCTGGCCGGCCCTGCGCAACACGCTCTGGCTCGTCGTGATCATGGTGACCCTGCGGGTCCTGTTCGGACTCGGGATCGGCATGCTCATCACGAAGATCAAGACCGGTACGGGTGTCTTCCGCACCCTCTTCTACCTGCCCTACCTGGCCCCGCCGGTGGCCGCCACCATGGCCTTCGCCTTCCTCCTCAACCCCGGCACCGGCCCGGTCAACTCGATCCTGGAGAAGGCCGGCATCCCGGCGCCCGGCTGGTTCAACGACCCGAGCTGGTCCAAGCCCGCCCTCACCCTGATGTTCCTGTGGGGGGTCGGCGACCTGATGGTCATCTTCATGGCCGCGCTGCTCGACGTACCGAAGGAGCAGTACGAGGCCGCGGAACTGGACGGCGCCTCGGCGTGGCAGCGGTTCCGGTTCGTCACCCTCCCCAACATCTCGCCGATCATCATGTTCGCGGTCGTCACCGGCGTGATCGCGGCGATGCAGTGCTACACACAGCCCCTGGTCGCCGGAAAGGTCGCCTCGGGTGTGATCCAGGGCGCGGGCACCATGTTCGAGCCCGGCTATCCGGAGCACTCCACGCTCACCCTTCCCCAACTCGTCTACAACCTCGGCTTCCAGCGCTTCGACTACGGCTCGGCCTGTGTCGTGGCCCTGGTGCTGTTCGCCCTTTCGATGGCGTTCACCGCGCTGTTGATGCGGCGCCGGGGCGGTCTCATCCAGGCAGGTGACTGACCTCCATGACCCAAGTACTGGACCGTCCGGCGGAGTTGCGGACACCCGCCTCCCCCGCCGAGCGCACCGCCCGCCGCAAGGCCCTGCTGGAATGGATCGCGGTCCACTCCCTCGGCGTGGCCGCGGCCCTCTTCTTCACCCTCCCCTTCGTGTTCGTGTTCCTGACCTCCCTGATGAGCGACTCCCAGGCGCTCAGCCGGGACCTGATCCCGCACACCTGGGAATGGGCCAACTACCGGAAGGTCTTCGACACCCCGGGCTTCCTCACCTGGTGGCGGAACACGCTGGTCTACGCCGGACTGGGCACGGTCCTCACCGTCGTCTCGTCCGTCCCCGTGGCGTACGCGCTGGCCAAGTTCCGCTTCCGGGGCCGGAATCTGACGCTCATGCTGGTGATCTCGATGATGATGCTGCCCCCGCAGGTGGTCGTCATCCCGATGTACCTGTTCTGGGCGAAGCAGCTGGACCTGTCGGGCACCCTGTGGCCGATGATCATCCCGCTGGCGTTCGGCGACGCGTTCTCGATCTTCCTGCTGCGCCAGTTCCTGCTGACCATCCCGAACGAGTACCTGGACGCGGCGAAGGTGGACGGCTGCGGCGACCTGCGCACCCTGCTGAAGGTCGTGCTGCCGATGGCGAAGCCCGGCATCGCCGCCGTCGCCCTGTTCCAGTTCTTCGCCGCCTGGAACGACTACTTCGGCCCGCAGATCTACGCCTCCGAAAATCCGAACGCATGGACCCTCTCCTATGCCCTGGAGTCCTTCAAAGGCGCGCACCACACCGACTGGAACCTCACCATGGCGGCCACCGTGCTGGTCATGGCCCCCGTGATCCTCGTGTTCTTCTTCGCCCAGAAGGCGTTCGTCGAAGGTGTCACCCTCACCGGAGTAAAGGGTTAACAAGCCATGAAGCCACAGACTCCCGGGGGACAACCCCCGGCCCCCCGGCCCATGAACACCACCCCCGGCACCCGGAAGCGAGGCACTCGCCAGTGAAACTCACCGTGGTCGGCGGCGGCTCGACCTACACACCCGAACTCATCGACGGCTTCGCCCGCCTGCGGGACACCCTTCCCGTGGAGGAACTGGTCCTCGTCGACCCGGCGGCCGACCGCCTCGACCTCGTCGGCGGCCTGGCCCGCCGGATCTTCGCCCGGCAGGACCACCCGGGGCGCATCGTGACCACGTCCGACCTGGACGCGGCCGTCGAGGGCGCCGACGCCGTGCTGCTCCAGCTGCGCGTCGGTGGACAGGCCGCGCGCGAGCAGGACGAGACGTGGCCGCTGGAGTGCGGCTGCGTCGGGCAGGAGACGACGGGCGCGGGCGGCCTCGCGAAGGCGCTGCGCACCGTCCCGGTGGTCATGGACATCGCCGAACGGGTCCGCCGTACCAACCCGCACGCCTGGATCATCGACTTCACCAACCCGGTCGGCATCGTCACCCGCGCCCTGCTCCAGGCCGGCCACAAGGCGGTCGGCCTGTGCAACGTGGCGATCGGCCTCCAGCGGAAGTTCGCCGCCCTGCTCGACGTCACCCCGGCCGACGTCCACCTGGACCACGTCGGCCTCAACCACCTCACCTGGGAGACCGGGGTACGGCTGGGCGGCCCCGAGGGCGAGGACCTGCTGCCGGGCCTCCTGGCCGCCCACGCCGACGCCATCGCCGCCGACCTGCGCCTGCCCCGCGTACTCCTGGACCGGCTGGGCACGATCCCCTCGTACTACCTGCGCTACTACTACGCGCACGACGAGGTCGTGCGGGAGCTGCGTACGAAGCCGTCGAGGGCGGCGGAAGTGGCGGCGATGGAAAGGCAGTTGCTGTCGCTGTACGCGGACCCGGCGCTGGACGAGAAGCCGGAGCTGCTGGCGAAGCGCGGCGGCGCCTACTACTCGGAGGCCGCGGTGGACCTGGCGGCGGCGCTGCTGACCGGATCCGGCAGCCCGTACCAGGTGGTGAACACGCTCAACAACGGCACGCTGCCCTTCCTCCCCGACGACGCGGTGATCGAGGTACAGGCGGCGGTGGGCCCCAAGGGTCCGTCCCCGCTGCCCGTGCCGCCCCTGGACCCGCTCTACAGCGGCCTGACGGCGAACGTGACGGCGTACGAGGACCTGGCCCTGCGGGCGGCCCTGCACGGCGGCCGCGACAGGGTCTTCAAGGCCCTGCTGTCCCACCCCCTGATCGCCCAGTACGAGTACGCCGAGCGGCTGACCGACCAGCTGATCGCACACAACCGGGAGCATCTCGCGTGGGCCTGACGGCAAGCGTGCTCGCCATCGACGCGGGCAACAGCAAGACGGACGTCGCGGTCGTGGCGGCCGACGGAAGGGTCCTCGCCACGGCCCGGGGCGACGGCTTCCGCCCGCCCGCCGTGGGCGTGACGGCGGCGGTGGACGCCCTGGCCGACACCGTCACGCGCGCGTACACGGCGGCCGGCGTCGACTCGGCGGTCCATGTCTCGGCCTGTCTGGCCAACGCCGACCTGCCGGTGGAGGAGGAGCAGCTGGCGGCGGCCCTGCACGCACGCGCGTGGGGTGACTCCGTGGACGTCCGCAACGACACCTTCGCCATCCTGCGGGCGGGCGTCGCCGACCCGCGGGGGGTGGCCGTCGTCTGTGGCGCCGGCATCAACTGCGTCGGCATGCGCCCCGACGGCCGCACCGCCCGCTTCCCCGCCCTCGGCCGCCTCTCCGGCGACTGGGGCGGCGGCTGGGGCCTGGCCGAGGAGGCGATATGGCACGCGGCGAGGGCGGAGGACGGCCGGGGCGGACCGACCGCCCTCACCGACGCGCTCCCGGCCCACTTCGGTCTGCCGTCCATGTACGCCCTGATCGAGGCCCTCCACCTGGAGCACATCGCCCCGTCCCGCCGCCACGAACTGACCCCGGTCCTCTTCGCCACGGCGCGGGACGGGGACGCGGTGGCGCGCACGATCGTCGACCGGCTGGCGCAGGAGGTGGTGTCCATGGCGACGGTGGCCCTGACCCGGCTGGACCTTCTGGAGGAGGAGACACCGGTACTTCTGGGGGGAGGCGTTCTCACCGCGGGCCACGGGCAACTGGACGACGGGGTACGGGAGCTCCTGGCCGCGCGGGCGCCGAAGGCGGTGCCGAGCGTCGTACGGGAGCGCCCGGTGCTGGGGGCCGCGCTGCTGGGCCTGGACCGGCTGGGGGCGGACGCCGACGTGCAGCGAAGGGTGCGCGGACACTTCCACGCGGGGTGAGTGACCGCATGCGCCCCCGAACGCAACAGGGGCCCCCACCAGGGAACCGAACACCCACCCGACGCGTATTCATGGGCAGAGGTGACTGCGATCTGATCAAGATCCAGTGAAGGCCGGTGCGCATGACCGGTCCCGCCAGCGATACTGGCGGCGGCAGATGACCATGGGGGAGGTCAAACGTGGCAAAACCGGCACCAGGCAGCACCGTAGCGCCACTTGCGCCGGCCTCGGCGCCACCGCCGACGCGGCGTACGGCCTTCGCCGAGGGCGTCGACAAGGCGCGCGCGGCGGCGACCACGGAGCCGGGCCGGCTCCGCATCATCGGCGCCCTCCTCGCCCTGCTCGTCCTCGCCTTCGGCGCCGTGACGGCCTGGCAGACGACCGACCGCGCGGCCGCCGCCGACGACGTGCTGCACAAGAGCCAGCCGCTCAGCACGGCCGCGGCCGACATCTACCGTGCGCTGGCCGACGCCAACACGGCGGCCTCCAGCGGATTCCTGGCGGGGGGCCAGGAGACGGCGGAGTCCCGGTCGCGCTACGAGGAGGACATCGACGAGGCCGCCTCCAAGCTCGTCACGGCGGCCAACAACGCCGACCCCGATTCGCCCTCGACGGCGTTCATCACCAAGCTGAACAAACTGCTGCCCGAGTACAAGGGCCTGGTGGAGCGCGCGCGGACGTACAACCGGCAGGGTTTCCCGGTCGGCGGCGCCTATCTGCGGTACGCGAACCAGAAGATGCAGGGGGAGATGCTCCCGGCGGCCCAGGATCTCTACACGAAGGAGAACCAGCGCCTCCAGGACGACTACGGCGACGCCACCCCCTACCCGTGGGCGGCGATCGGTCTCGGCGTCCTCGCGCTGGCCGGTCTCGCCTGGGCGCAGCACCGCAACTACCGCCGTACGAACCGGGTCCTGAACCACGGCCTGGTCGCGGCGACGGCGACCACCACGGTCGTCCTGCTCTGGCTGGTCGTCGGCCACAGCGTGGCCCGCGCGGGGCTCAACGACTCCTACGACCACGGCGTCCGCTCGCTGAACGTCCTGCACGACGCCCGGATCGCCTCCCTGAAGGCGCGCGGCAACGAGAACCTGACGCTGGTGGCGCGCGGCGCCGAGACGGTGAAGGTGGCCGCCGACGGCGAGGAGGTGACGCTCGACAAGTACGACCACGAGTTCACCACCGAGATCACCACCCTCGGCAAGGGCCTCACCCTCGCGGCGAAGCTCGCCGACGACCAGGCGGGCGAGAAGCCGGTCGCGTCGGCGGAGAGCAACATGGCGGAGTGGAAGAAGCGCCACACCGCGGCCCGCGCGCAGGACGACAACGGCAACTACGAGCAGGCGCTGGCCCTGGTGATCGGCGGCAAGGACGCGACCGGCGCGTGCTTCGACAACGTCGACCAGAACCTCGCGGACGCGCTGGCGCACGAGCAGACCGAGTTCCGGCAGGCGGCCGGGGACGGCCTGGGCGCGATGACCGGCCTGCCGATCGGCGCCGCCGTGCTCGCCGTGCTGGGCGCCGCGGGCGCGGTCGTCGGCATCGGCCGCAGACTGTCGGAGTACCGGTGAACGGGCGTGTGCCGGTGAACGGGCGCGGATCGGTGAACAGGCCTCTGCCGGTGGGCAGGAGCGTGTCGGCGGGCGGGAGCGAACCGGCGGAAGGAGGCGTACCGGTGGAAGGGGGCGTGACGATGCGTGTGCGACGAGTGCGGGCCGGCCTGAAGGGCTGGGGCGGAGTGGGCGCGATGACGGCACTGTGCGCCCTCGCGCTGTCCTTCGTCCTGCTGCTGCCGTGGACGACCCGGTCGCCCGGCGACAAAAGCACCGGCCGGGCCGGCCAGGGCGTCGCCACGGGCACCCAGGCGGCCGACGCCGACTGCACCGACCCGGAGAAGCGGACGCCGACGCCGTCGAGCGCGGACGGTCCGACGATCGCCGCCATCAAGGCCCGGACGGGCGAGAAGCGCAAGCTGATCGTCGGGGTCGACCAGAACAGCTACCGCTGGGGCTACCGCGACCCCAACAACACGGGCGCGGAGCTGGAGGGCTTCGACATCGACCTGGTCCACCGGATCGCCCAGGACATCCTCGGCGACCCGAACGCGGTCCAGTTCAAGGCCATCCCGACCAACCAGCGCATCCCGGCCATCCAGGAGGGCCGGGTCGACATGGTCGTACGCACCATGACGATCTCCTGCACCCGCCTCGCCGATGTCGCGTTCTCCGCGCCCTACTTCAAGACGGGACAGCAGGTCCTCGCCCCCAAGTCCTCGACGATCAAGGGCTACGACGACACGCTGGCGAAGAACAGGATCTGCACGGCGACCGGTTCGACGGCCAACACCAAGCTGGTCGACGACAAGAAGGCGGGCAGGATCGCCTCCAGCGTCGTGATCGCCACCCCCGTGCCCAACCAGCTCGACTGCCTGGTGCGGTTGCAGCTCGGCGAGGTCGACGCGGTGGTCACCGACGGCGCGCTCGCGGCCAGTCAGGCCGCCCAGGACCCCACGGTCGAGCTCAAGGGCGCCCCCTTCACGACCGAGTACTACGGCGTGGCCATGAAGAAGAACGCGACGGATCTGGTACGCCGGGTCAACCAGATCCTGGTGGAGTACCGCGCGAGCGGCTGGCAGGCCTCGTACGACAAGTGGCTGTCGGCGACACTGGGCAGTGACGCGACGAAGTCGACGCCGCCCGCCCCCCAGTACCTGAGCACGAGCTGACGACCGGCGGGCGGGACGGCGGGGCAGGCGGCGGACAGAGCCGGGAAGACCGACAGCAGCGAGAGGTGATCGATGGGCGTCACGGGACCCCCCGGGCCGGTGATGGACCGGGACGAGGTCGACCGTGCGCTGGCGCGGCTCGGCGCGGAGCACGAGGCGATCGAGACCTCGCTCCTCGCCCTCCAGGACCACGCGGGCCGCAGGCTCCTCGAAGGCGCCGAACTCACCGGTGTCACCAAGGAGCGCTGGGCGTCCGCGGAGGCGTCGATCACGCTGCTGTGGACGTACTTCGACGCGTACACGGACGCCCTGCGCGGCGCCCGCGACATCCGCTCGCGCCGCCGCTGGTCCAGCCGCGAGGACCTGGCGGAGCTGACGGAGCTGCTGCGCGGCGAGTCCGTCACGGTGGCGGGCTCGGCCGCCGGTACGGCCGCCACCGCCGAAGCGCCCACGCTGCACGGCGCCGGCCGGCTCAGCCACAGCTTCTCCCTCACCACCCTCGTCGACCGGATGAACGAGCTCTACGCGTCCTCGCTCGACATGGTCGTGACCGCCGACGCGGTCTGGTCGGCGCTGCCCGCCCGGATAGATTTACTGGCCGCGGAGCTCCAGCGCACCCGCCGGCTCGCCCACTCCGTCGGCGTCCGTCCGGGCGAGCACCCGGCGGGCGACGACCTGGAGCGCATCACCCACACCCTGACCTCGCTGCGCGAGCAGGTGGTGTCGGACCCGCTCGCCTTCTGGGTACGGGCGCAGGGCAGTTCGGCGCCGGGCGGCGGCCGTCCGGACACCACGGTGTACGACCGTGAGGCACGCGCCCTGGAGGACGTGCGCCGGGAGATCGAAGCGGTACTGACGGTTCGCCAGGACGCCGAGCAGCGGCTGGTGAAGCTGCGGGACGTCCTCAGCCGGGCCGACCGGACGCTCGCCGAGGCACGCACCGCGCGCGGCGAGGTGCTCGCGAAGATCGCCGCGACGGAGGTGCCGGTGGTCAGCGGCCCGCCGACCGTGCTCCACGAGCAGCTCGCGACGGCCGCCGAGTACCGCAGGCACGCCCAGTGGCACCGCCTGTCCCCGCTCCTGGAGTCCCTGGAGCAGAAGGCGGAGGACGAACTGCTGCGTGCCCGCGAGTCGTTGACCGCGGTCACCCAGCCACTGGCGGTCCGCGCGGAGCTGCGCGGCCGTCTCGACGCGTACAAGGCGAAGGTCGCCCGGCACGGGCTCGCCGAGGACCCGTTCCTCATCGAGCGCTACGACGCGGCGCGCCGCATGCTGTGGAGCGCGCCCTGTGATCTGCGCGTGGCCGGACAGGCCGTCCTGCGCTACCAGCAGGCGGCCGCCGAACTGCTCACGGCACCGCGCGTGCCGGAGCAGGGCGGCCTTGAGGACCGTAGGGGGGAGCAGTAGCCATGAGTCAGGCAGGGCAGGCGTGTCAGCGGCCGGGCTGCGAGGGGTCGTACGAGGATGTGGGCGGCGGCGAGCTGTACTGCGACACCTGCGGTCTGGCCCCGGTCGTCTCGTCCGGGGGTCCCCCCTCCGGGGGAGGCCTGGTCGGCTCACCGCCGACCGGGGTGACCGGGGGCGGCAAGGGCTCGGCGGGCAGCGCCAGTTCACGTTCCAGCGGGCGCAGCGCCCGCAGTACCCGTACGTCGTCGCAGTCGTCGAAGTCGCGCCGCTCGGTGTCCGGACGGCTGTCCCGTTCGCTGTCGGGCAAGTCGACGGGCCGTTCGGTGTCGGTGCGCAGCTCCGGCTCGACGGCCGGCTCCTCCGGGCGGGCCCGGCTCGGCGTCGGACTGGTCACGGTGCCGCAGGTGCCGAGGCCCGACCCGCGCGGGATGGTGCAGGAGAACCCCGAGGTGCCGGAGCGCAAGCGGTTCTGCTCGCGTTCCGACTGCGGTGCCCCGGTGGGCCGTTCGCGCGGCGAGCGGGAGGGACGCACGGAGGGCTTCTGCACCAAGTGCGGCCACCCGTACTCCTTCGTGCCGAAGCTGAAGGCCGGCGACGTCGTGCACGGCCAGTACGAGGTCGTGGGCTGTCTGGCGCACGGCGGGCTCGGCTGGGTCTACCTGGCGGTCGACCGCGCGGTCTCCGACCGGTGGGTGGTGCTCAAGGGCCTCCTGGACACCGGTGACCAGGACGCGATGGCCGCGGCCATCTCGGAGCGGCGCTTCCTCGCCGAGATCGAGCACGCCAACATCGTGCGGATCTACAACTTCGTCGAACACCTCGACCAGCGCACCGGCTCGCTCGACGGCTACATCGTCATGGAGTACGTCGGCGGCAAGTCCCTCAAGGAGATCGCCAACGACCGCCGCACCCCGCAGGGCAAGCGGGATCCGCTCCCCGTGGAGCAGGCGTGCGCGTACGGCATCGAGGCGCTCGAGGCGCTCGGCCACCTGCACAGCCGCAACCTGCTGTACTGCGACTTCAAGGTCGACAACGCGATCCAGACCGAGGACCAGCTCAAGCTGATCGACATGGGCGCGGTCCGGAGAATGGACGACGACGAGTCGGCCATCTACGGCACGGTCGGCTACCAGGGCCCGGAGGTCGCCGAGGTCGGGCCGTCGGTCGCCTCCGACCTGTACACGGTGGGCCGTACGCTCGCCGTCCTGACCTTCGACTTCCAGGGCTACACGACCGTCTTCGTCGACTCGCTGCCCGACCCCGACAACATCGAGGTCTTCCGGCAGTACGAGTCGTTCTACCGGCTGCTGGTCCGCGCCACCGACCCCGACCCGGCCCGCAGGTTCGCCTCCGCGCAGGAGATGGCGGAGCAGCTGACGGGCGTGCTGCGCGAGGTCGTCTCGCTGCAGAGCGGCCGGGCGCGGCCCGCGCTGTCGACCCTGTTCGGACCGGAGGTCAAGGTCACGGACACGGAGCTGTTCCCGAAGCCGGCCGGCGAGGTGTCACGGCTGGGGGCGCGGGTCGCCGTCAAGTCGTCGCGTCTGTTCGGCGGTTCGGGCGCCGCGCCGGCCCTCACCCGCGGCCCGGGCAACGAGGCCGCGGCACCCGGCGGCACGGCTCCGGTCCTGCCGGGCGCCGCTCCGGCCTTCGCCGGCGCGGCTCCCGCGCTGGTCGGCGCCGCTCCCGCCTTCGCCGGCGGCTCCGGGCCGGCGGGTGCCGGCGGTGTCGCGTCGCCCGGCGCCGGAAGCACCGTCGCGCCGGGCGCTGTCGCCCCCGGCCTCGTGAAGACCGTCCCCGCGCCCGCCGCCGCGCTCGCGCTGCCCGTCCCGCACGTCGACGCCACCGACCCCAACGCGGGTTTCCTGGCCGGCCTGCTGGCGTCCGCGCCGACCGAGCTGATCACGGCTCTCGCGGCCGCGCCGGCACCCTCGGTCGAGACCCGGCTGCGGCAGATCCGCGCCTGGCTGGAGAACGGCGACCACCAGGCCGCCCTCATGTCCCTCCAGAAACTGGAGGGCGAACGGCCCGACGACTGGCGGGTGGTCTGGTACCGGGGCGTGACGTCGCTGGTCACCGGCGACCACGAGGGCGCCGCGCTCGCCTTCGACGCGATCTACGACGCCTTCCCGGGCGAACCCACGCCCAAGCTGGCGCTCGGCCTGTGCGCGGAGGTGCTGGGGCAGCTGGACAACGCCGCCGAGTACTACCGCCTGGTGTGGTCGACCGACCCGAGCTACGTGAGCTCCGCGTTCGGCCTGGCCCGCGTACAACTCGCGGCCGGGGACCGGCGCAGCGCCGTACGGACGCTGGAATCGGTGCCGGAGTCCTCCATCCACTACACGGGGGCCCGGGTGGCCGCCGTGCGGGCCCGGCTCCGGGAGCGGACCGCCCTCGCCTCCGACGTACCCTTCCTGGAGGACCTCACCGCCGCCGCGGCCCAGGTCGAGGCGCTGGACGCGTACGGTCTGGATCCGACGCGGCGCGAGCAGTTGTCCGCGGAAGTCCTCGGCTGTGCCCTCGACTGGATACTCTCCGGTGGCCGGGGCGCGGGCTCGACCGCCCCGGTGCTGCTCGGCAGCGAACTGGACGAGCGGGGGCTGCGCTTCGGCCTGGAGCGCTCGTACCGCACGCTGGCCCGGCTGGCGACCGGCGGCGAGGAAAGGATCGACCTGGTGGAACGTGCCAATCGTTACCGCCCCCGGACGTGGGTGTAGTTGATGTCCCAGATGCCCCGGCAGGCCGCCCTGCCGACGTGTCCGAGCTGCGCGGAGCCGCTCGACGCGGGTGACCGTTTCTGCGGCGCGTGCGGATACGACCTGTCCGCCGTACCGCCGCGCCCGGACGACCATCCGACCCTCACGATGAACGGCTCGGCCCAGCCGGCTCCCGCGCAAGCGGCGGCAGGGCCGACGGGCCCGACGGTGAGCGGTACGGCCGTACCGGGTACCGGCGCGATCGGCGTGAGGGCGAGCGGTGCCGGTCACGGCGGTGCCGGTTTCAACGGTGCCACCGCGAGCGGTGTCGCCGCCGCGGCACCGCCGCCGCATGCCGGGGCGTCGATGCCGCCGGGTTCCGGCGCGCCGGTACCGCATGCCTCCGGAGCATCGGCGCCGCAGGGGCCCGGTGTGCCGCCGCCGTCGGGTCCCGGAGCGCCGGTGCCGCAGGGCTCCGGCGGCCCGCTCCCGTCGGCTCCCACCGCCTCCCCCGCTTCCGGGGACCGCGGTGTCACCGGCGGCGCCGGTGTCTCGGGTGTCCGGTTCGACCGGCCCTCGGAGCCCGACGAGTACGCCCTCCAGGCGCCGGACCCCCGGGTGGCCGCCGAGGCCGCCGTGGTGGCCGACACCGCCCAGGTGTGCGTGGCCTGCCGGGCGGGCCGGGTCGACGACGACGGGTACTGCGAGAACTGCGGGCACGCCCAGCCGCGCGAACGCGACCACATGGAGCTGGAGTCGGGGCCCATGGCCGCCGTCAGCGACCGCGGCCTGCGCCACCACCGCAACGAGGACGCCTTCGGACTCGGCCGCACCGCCCTGCCCGACGGGTCGCCCGCTCTGGTGGCGATCGTCTGCGACGGCGTGTCCTCCGCGACCCGCCCCGACGACGCCTCCCTCGCCGCGTCGAAGACGGCACGGGAGTCGCTGCTCGCCGCCCTGCCACAGGGCACTCACCCGCAGCAGGCCATGCACGAGGCGATCGTCGCCGCCTCGTACGCGGTCAACGCGCTGGCCGACGAGCCGGCCACGGCCCGTGAGCACGCCCCGCACCAGAACGCCCCGGCCTGCACCCTCGTGGGGTCGATCGTCACACCCGGGCTGCTCGTCGTCGGCTGGGTCGGCGACAGCCGCGCCTACTGGGTCCCGGTGGACCGCAGTTCGCCCCCGGCCCGGCTCACCGAGGACGACTCGTGGGCCGCGCAGATGGTCGCCGCGGGCCTGATGAGCGAGGCGGAGGCGTACGCCGACGAGCGCGCCCACGCGATCACCGGCTGGCTCGGCGCCGACGCCTACGAACTGGAGCCGCACACCGCCTCCTTCAAGCCGGACCGGCCCGGTGTGGTGGTGGTGTGCACGGACGGCCTGTGGAACTACGCGGAGGCGGCCGAGGAGATGGCCGAGGTCCTCCCGCCGGACGCCTCCGCCCGGCCGCTGCACAGCGCACGCGTCCTGGTCGGCCACGCCCTGGACGGCGGGGGCCACGACAACGTAACAGTGGCCGTCGTGCCGTTCCCCGCCCCCGCGCAGGGGGCAGGATCGGCCTGAGGCCGCAAAAAGGGAAACACCGGAGAACCCAGGAGAACCCCGGAGAACACGGGGAACACCGGAAGACACGGGGAACACCGGGAAACACGGAAAGCACGGGGAAGCACGGGGAAGCACGCGTACGGACCGGTGGGGACCGGTCCGTATTCAGACATCGCCCCGCGAGCGTGGGGTTTCCGAGGGGGATTTGAGTAGGCATGGCCAATTTCTCGAAGTCGAACGTGCCGCAGTTCTCGGTGGACGTCTACCAGAACGAGTACCTGCCGGAGGGCGGCCGCGAGGTCAACGCGATCGTCACGGTGACCTCCACCGGCGGCGGCACGGTGGGCGGCGCGGCGGCCGCGCCGCACCTGTACTCGCCGAGCCAGGGCCCGTCCGCAGCCGTGGCGGTCATGGTGGACTGTTCCGGCTCGATGGACTACCCGCCGACCAAGATGCGCAACGCCCGCGACGCCACCGCCGCCGCCATCGACACCCTGCGCGACGGCGTGCACTTCTCGGTGATCGGCGGCACCCATGTCGCCAAGGAGGTCTATCCGGGCGGGGGCCGGCTCGCGGTCGCCGACGCGACCACCCGCGAGCAGGCCAAGCAGGCGCTGCGCCGGCTGAGCGCGGGCGGCGGCACGGCGATCGGCACCTGGCTGCGACTGGCCGACCGACTGCTGTCGACGGCGGACGTCGCCATCCGGCACGGCATCCTGCTCACCGACGGCCGCAACGAGCACGAGTCGCCGCAGGACCTCAAGACCGCCCTCGACGACTGCGCCGGCCGTTTCACCTGTGACGCACGCGGCGTGGGCACCGACTGGGAAGTGAAAGAAGTCACAGGGATCGCCTCCGCCCTGCTCGGCACCGCCGACATCGTCGCCGACCCGGCCGGCCTCGCCGCCGACTTCACGCAGATGATGGAGACGGCGATGGGCAAGGAGGTCGCGGACGTCGCGCTGCGCCTGTGGACCCCGGTCGGCACCGCCATCAAGTTCGTCAAGCAGGTCGCGCCGACGGTCGAGGAGCTGACCGGACGCCGTACCGAGGTGGGCCCGCGCGCGGGCGACTACCCCACCGGTTCCTGGGGCGACGAGTCCCGCGACTACCACGTGTGCGTCGAGGTCCCGGCCGCGAACGTCGGCCAGGAGATGCTCGCCTCCCGGGTCTCCCTGGTGATCCCGCAATCGGACGGGACGGTCCAGAACCTCGGCGCGCAGGGCCTGGTGCGGGCCGTGTGGACCGACGACATGTCCGCCTCCACGTCGATCAACCCCCAGGTCGCGCACTACACGGGGCAGGCCGAACTGGCACAGGTCATCCAGCAGGGGCTCGACCTTCGCAAAGCGGGCGATATGGATGGAGCAACGGCCAAACTGGGCCGGGCCGTTCAGCTCGCGAGCGCTTCGGGGAACGGTGATACTGCGAAACTGCTTGCGAAGGTGGTGGACGTGGTCGATGCCACGACAGGTACTGTGCGACTGAAGGCGAAGGTCACGGACGCCGACGAGATGACGCTCGAGACCCGGTCCACAAAGACTGTTCGTGTAAAGAAGTGACCTGAACGCTTTTTTGGGACACCGAAGGAGAGAGGGGGACGCGCCGACATGCCGACCTGCCCGAACGGACACCAGTCGGGTTCCGACGACTGGTGCGAGGTCTGCGGTCACCGCATGGCCGGTGCCGTGCCTCCGCCCCCTCCCCCACCGCCCCCGACCGCCGGCGGCTACGGCTTCCCGCCGCCCGGCCAGGGTCAGGGCGGCCAGCCCGGCGGACGGCACCTGTCCTCCGTGCCGGACCACGAACCGGAGCTCTGCCCGCAGTGCCGTACGCCCCGTGAGGGCGGTGCGCCGTTCTGCGAGGAGTGCCGGTGGAACTTCCTGACCAACACGGCCACCTCGTACACCCCTGCCGCCCCACGCCCACCGGCGCCGGGCCCCGGCGCGGGTCCGGGCGGTCCGGGTCAGGGTGGTCCGGGTCAGGGTGGTCCTGGCGGTTTTGGTGGTCCCGGCGGGCGTTTCCAGCCCCCGCCCCCCTCCTACGGGGGCAGTGACGCGTTCGATTACCAGAGCTCCCGCCCGTCCCAGATGAACCGTCCCGCCGAGCCGATCCCGCCGTTCGGCGGCGAGCCCTCGGGTCCGGGCGGTCAGGGCAGGCCCGGCGGTCAGGGCCGTCCGGGCGGTCCTGCCGGTGGTCCGCCTCCGGGCGCCTTCGGCCGGGACCCCTCCGTCCAGGGCGGTGACCCCTTCGGGCGCGAGCCGTCCGGCCCCGGCGGCCGTCCTCCCGGCCCGCCCGGCGACCCCTTCGGGCGCGAGCCTTCGGGTCCGCCCTCGGACCCCTACCGGCGTGAGCAGAGCGGACAGGCCTCCGATCCCTTCGGGCGCGAGCCCGGCGGCCCCGGCGGCGACCCCTTCGGGCGCGAGCCCGGCGGCCGTCCCCCGGGTCCGCCCGGCCCCGGCGGCCCGTCCGCCTTCGGCGCCGACCCCTCGCGACCGGTTCCGCCGCCGCCCGGGCCCACGGCCGGTCCCGGCATACCAGGCCAGGGCGGCTTCGGTGGCGGCCAGAACGACCCGAGGAACCAGAACGACCCGAGGAACCAGGGCGGCCCTGGGGCTCCGCAGGCCTTCCAGCCGTCCGGCCCGACGGCCCCGTCCGGCTTCCCGCAGGAGACCGGTCGCCCGCAGCAGCCCGGCGGCCGGCCCTTCGGCGGCGCCGACGACGACTGGGTGATCTCCCCGCCGTCGCACACCGGCCCCGGTCAGGGCGCGCCCGGTGGCCCCGGTGGCCCCGGCCCGGCTCAGGGCGGCGGTGGCTACGGCTACCCCCAGCCCGGCGCCACCCAGGCACCGCCCCCGCCCGGCCCCGCCTACCAGCAGCAGCCGGCAACCTGGTCGGTGACCATCGGCCCGGACCGCGCGTACTTCATGGCGATGATGCACCGCTCGGGCCCCGAGGCCGCGGGGCTCAACCTGCCCGCGTACTCGCCCGAGCAGCAGCGCATGCTCACCGGCAACCAGTTCACCATCGGCCGCCGCCGCCACTCCACCGGGGAGACCCCCGACCTGGACCTGTCGGTACCGCCGGAGGACCCGGGCGTCTCGCACCAGCATGCGGTGCTGGTGCAGCAGCCGGACGGCAGCTGGGCCGTCGTCGACCAGAACTCGACGAACGGCACCACGGTGAACGGCTCGGAAGAACCGATCCAGCCGTTCGTCCCGGTGCCGCTCCAGGACGGCGACCAGGTGCACGTAGGCGCCTGGACGACGCTCACCATCCGCCGCGGCTAGGCCTCTGCGAGGCCCGGCCCCGACGAACCCGATGAACCCGATGAACCCGGCAGGGGCCACGCGTACGGCCCCTCCGGTTCGTCGAGCCAGGCCCATGCGTGCTCGGCGCCGACCGTGATGCCGTACCGCTCCCGCCCCGGCATGCCCTCGCGCTCCCACAGGACGGACGCCTCCTGCGGATCGAGGGTGCCCCGGGTCAGGGCCAGCAGGAAGCGGAACGTGTCGCTCTCCCTGGCCCGGTGCGGCACGCCGGCGAGTGCCGGCTGCTCCGGCTCGGGCCGCTCCGACCCGCGCAACGGCACGAAGTAGGCCGGGGTCTCCAGGAAGTGGCCCTCGGCGTGTCCGACGTCCCGCACGGTCAGCGCGATCAGCCCGGTGGCCAGCGGCGCCAGGATCAGGGCTCCGGGAGCGCACTGGGTGAGCCAGGCACGCGGAACCGACGCAAGCGTGCAGGTCGCGATGATCCGGTCGAAGGGTGCGCGCTCGGGTACCCCACGCGCCCCGTCCCCGGTGACGACGGTCGGCCGGTACCCGGCGTC
Source organism: Streptomyces zaehneri (assembly GCF_032248645.1). Classification (NCBI taxonomy): domain Bacteria; kingdom Bacillati; phylum Actinomycetota; class Actinomycetes; order Kitasatosporales; family Streptomycetaceae; genus Streptomyces; species Streptomyces zaehneri. The sequence goes on along the minus strand of NZ_JASTTJ010000016.1, from coordinate 184,477 downwards.
GTCGAGGTGGCGACGGGCGGACTCGGTGATCTCCGGGTCCAGGTCGATGGTGGTGACGTTCCCGTCGCCGAGCCGGTACGACAGCAACGCCGCGTTGTAGCCGGTGCCCGCGCCGATCTCCAGCACCCGGTCTCCGTCCTCGACCCGCAGCTCGGCCAGCATCAGCGCCATCAGGGAGGGCTGGCTGCTGGAGGAGAGCAGCACGCCGTCGCGCAGTCTGGTGGCCAGCGGGACGTCCTCGTACGCGCCCCGCACCCAGCGCTCCCGGGTACGCGGGTCGGGGCTCCCGCCCCACCGTCGTTCATAGCCGCCGACACCGCCGACGTAGTAGTACGGCACGAAGAGGTGACGGGGGACCGCCGCGAAGGCCTCCGCCCAGCGTGGATCGGCGCCGAAGGCCCCGCTCGTCTCGATCTCACGCAGCAACATCGCCCGCGCCGATGCGGCGAGGTCTGCCAGCTCCTTGTCGAGTGCGTCCGCGCTCATGCCTCCACTGTGCGGCGCGCGGCCCCGGTAAGCGAGCCGCTGGGAGTGACCGCAGGGGGCGGTCCTAAGCCTCAGGTCCTCCGTCTCCCGGTCTGAGACCATGGGAGACGTGAAAGAGATTCGGCGTGGCACGCTTCAGGAGCAGACCTTCTACGAGCAGGTCGGTGGGGAGGAGACCTTCCGCCGACTGGTCCACCGTTTCTACGAGGGAGTCGCCGAGGACCCGGTCCTGCGGCCCATGTACCCGGAGGAGGACCTGGGTCCGGCCGAGGAGCGTTTCGCGCTGTTCCTCATGCAGTACTGGGGCGGTCCGACGACCTACAGCGAGCACCGCGGCCACCCGCGTCTGCGCATGCGGCACGCCCCCTTCGTCGTGGACCGGGCCGCGCACGACGCCTGGCTGAAGCACATGCGGGTCGCGGTCGACGAACTCGGTCTGTCCGAGGAGCACGAACACACCCTGTGGAACTACCTGACGTACGCGGCGGCGTCGATGGTGAACACCCCGGAGTAGACCGCGCCGAGGGACGAACCGGGGGCGCGACGGGGACGCCACGGGGACGCGACGGGAAACGGCCCGAGTGCACGACAGAGGACGAACGAACCGGGAACGCGTCGGGCCTTGAGGCGGGAACGCGTCGGGGCACGGCAGGGGACGAACCTGGGGGTATGACGGGGACCTGGGCCGCGGACGGCGCTGACGGCGCGCGTCAGCGCACGCTGACGTCGAGCATCCCCAACCGCCCCGCCCGCCGTACGGCGATCGACCCGTACGGTGTGCGCAGCCGCAGCCACGCGCCGAAGGAGACCAGTCTCAGCTCCTCCGAACCCGTGGAGGGCCGAAGGAACCCGAGCGACTGGGCCGCGTGCACGGCGCGCACGGGAAGGCCGGTGTCCCCGACCGTCCGGGACCAGATCTCCCGCCCGATCCGGTCGAGTTCGGCCCTCGTCCGCAGCTCGGCCGTCAACTCCTCGGTACGGGAACGGAATTCGGCGACTGCCGCGCCGACCATCGCACGCAGCGCGTCCGCCCCGGGCAGCCCCGCCTCGGGCCGCCAGCCACCGCGCGGCGGCAGCACACCGGCCCACGGAGGCCCGGTGACGGCCGCGGGAACGGCGGCCGTCGCGGCGCTCTCGTCGACGGACTCCAGCAGTTCCCCCGCCGACACGGTCACGTCCAGCGTGACGTCGAGGCCGTTCTCGTACGGCTTGGCCAGCCGGACCGCACGGATCGCGAGCACCTCGAAGGAGGGCGGCCGGCCGAAGACGGCGAGCGCGGTGCCGGCCGCCTGGAGCCGTACCGCCGCTCCACGGTCGTAGTGGAGCAGCCGGGAGAGGAAGGCCGCGACATCCGCCGCCTCCCCCTCGTCGGCGAGGTGGAGCACCGTCATGCGGCGACGGCCTCCTCGTCGTCGTCCCGGTACTCGGCCAGGAAGTCACGCTCCTCGGCGGTGAGCCGACGCGGCCGCTGCGCCTCGAAGTCGAACGGCACGATCACCGTGGAGGCGGTGACATAGATCTGGTCGCCGTCCTTCACCTCGTAGGCGATGGTGAAGGACGCGGCCCTGATCTGGGTGATCCACAGTTCGATGTCGACCGGGGAGTGCCGGTGGACGAGCTGCCGCTTGTAGTCGATCTCGTGGCGGGCCACCACGGACCCCTGCTTGAAGTCCTTCTCCGGGCGGAACAGGAAGTCGATACGGGCTTCCTCCAGATAGCGGAGGAAGACCACGTTGTTGACGTGGCCGTACGCGTCCATGTCCGCCCAGCGCAGTGGGCAGCGGTAGATGTGCCGCAAGATCGATCAGCCCCGGGTCAGCTTCTTGTAGGTGGCGCGGTGCGGACGAGCGGCGTCCGCGCCCAGCCGCTCGATCTTGTTCTTCTCGTACGACTCGAAGTTGCCCTCGAACCAGAACCACTTGGACTCACCCTCGTAGGCGAGGATGTGCGTGGCGACCCGGTCGAGGAACCACCGGTCGTGGGAGACGACCACGGCCGCACCCGGGAACTCCAGCAACGCGTTCTCGAGGGAGGACAGCGTCTCGACGTCGAGGTCGTTCGTCGGCTCGTCGAGGAGAAGCAGGTTGCCGCCCTGCTTGAGGGTGAGCGCCAGGTTGAGGCGGTTGCGCTCACCACCGGAGAGCACACCGGCCGGCTTCTGCTGGTCCGGGCCCTTGAAGCCGAACGCGGAGACGTACGCGCGGGACGGCATCTCCACCTGCCCGACGTTGATGTAGTCGAGTTCGTCGGAGACCACGGCCCACAGCGACTTCTTCGGGTCGATGTTCTCGCGGCTCTGGTCGACGTACGAGATCTTGACGGTCTCGCCGACCTTGATGGACCCGGAGTCCGGCTCCTCGAGTCCCTGGATCATCTTGAAGAGGGTGGTCTTGCCGGCGCCGTTCGGGCCGATGATCCCGACGATGCCGTTACGCGGCAGCGTGAAGCTGAGGTCGTCGATGAGGACCTTCTCGCCGAAGGCCTTGGAGAGGTTGCTGACCTCGACGACGATGGAGCCCAGGCGCGGGCCCGGCGGGATCTGGATCTCCTCGAAGTCCAGCTTCCGCATCTTGTCGGCCTCGGCCGCCATCTCCTCGTACCGGGCGAGACGGGCCTTGGACTTGGCCTGACGCCCCTTGGCGTTGGACCGCACCCACTCGAGCTCTTCCTTCAGACGCTTCGCACGCTTGGCGTCCTTCTGCCCCTCGACCTTGAGGCGGCTCGCCTTCGTGTCGAGGTAGGTGGAGTAGTTGCCCTCGTAGGGGTGGGCGCGACCGCGGTCGAGCTCCAGGATCCACTCGGCGACGTTGTCGAGGAAGTACCGGTCGTGGGTGACGGCGACGACGGTGCCGGGGTACTTCGCGAGGTGCTGCTCCAGCCACTGCACGGACTCGGCGTCCAGGTGGTTGGTGGGCTCGTCGAGCAGCAGCAGGTCGGGGGCCTCGAGCAGCAGCTTGCACAGCGCGACACGGCGGCGCTCACCACCGGAGAGGTTGGTGACGGGCCAGTCGCCGGGCGGGCAGCCCAGGGCGTCCATGGCCTGCTCCAGCTGGGTGTCCAGGTCCCACGCGTTGGCGTGGTCCAGGTCCTCCTGGAGCTTGCCCATCTCGTCCAGCAGCGCGTCGGAGTAGTCGGTCGCCATCAGCTCGGCGACCTCGTTGAAGCGCTTGAGCTTGCCCATGACCTCGGCCGCGCCGTCCTGCACGTTCTCCAGAACGGTCTTGGACTCGTCGAGCGGCGGCTCCTGGAGCAGCATCCCGACGCTGTACCCGGGCGACAGGAACGCGTCACCGTTGGAGGGCTGCTCGAGCCCCGCCATGATCTTCAGAACGGTGGACTTACCGGCACCGTTAGGCCCGACCACACCGATCTTCGCGCCGGGCAGGAAGCTCAGCGTTACGTCGTCAAGGATGACCTTGTCGCCGTGTGCCTTGCGCGTCTTGCGCATGGTGTAGATGTACTCAGCCAAGAGAAACCGTCCGGCAGCTTGAGATCTGGCAGTGGGCAGGTGGGCAGATACACCCCATCTTGCCTGAGGTCCAGCCCTGGGTGTTAACCCATTCGGCCGGGGAGCTGTGAGCTGGGCTTTCGTCGGAGACGGCCGTGGCCGACCTGTCACTGCCGGTCGCCGCCGAGCACCCTCGGGGGACCTCGGACGGCCCAGAGACGGCCGAGCCCGAGGGCGCCGCTCCCCTCACCTGGCGGGGCTATCGTGCGCCTGTGACACGCGCAGCAGAGCGTCCTCTCCTCTTCCTCGACGTCGATGGTCCACTCATCCCGTTCGGGACGTTGCCCGGCCACCCACAGGCCGCCACTACCGGGGTCCCGACGCCTGCCGATCAGGGGAACCCACTGCTGGAGCGGCTTGACCCCGGGATCGGGGCGCGCCTCCTGGCCCTGGGCTGCGACCTCGTATGGGCCACGACCTGGATGGAGAAGGCGAACGAGGTGGTCGCCCCACGGATCGGACTTCCGACCCTGCCTGTGGCGGATTGGCCGGACACCACCGCGGACACCGAGCCGGACCCCCGCGGCCTGCACTGGAAGACCCGCAGCCTCGTCGAGTACGCCGACGGCCGGCCATTCATCTGGGTCGACGACGAGATCAGCTCCATGGACCGCCTCTGGGTCGCTGCCCAACACCCCGGGCCGTCGCTGCTCCGTCGCGCAGAAGCGGCCCGGGGCCTCACAGACGCGGACTTCTCCGCGATCACCGATTGGCTCGGCGTCGTCGCGCCGAGATGAACACGGCTCCTCGCCGGTGCGCCTCTCGCCGGTGCTGATCCGTGAGCATCCGTGCTCGTGAGCCGTCGCCTGCCGGCGTTGTCGCGCAGTTGGACACTCACCCGGCACGACCTGGGCCCCCGGCCAGAGCGGTGTGGGGACGTTCACCCGTGGGCAGCCTCTGTCAGCTTTGATGATGCCCCTGCACCTGCACCTGTGCCTGTGCCTGTGCCTGTGTCTGCCGCTGCCCGCCGACTCCGCTCAGTGTCGGGGCTCGTTCTCCTTGCGGCCCACGAGCAGGAGGGCCGCTCCGCCGATGACCACCAGGCCGATGGCAGTGCCGGCGATCAGCGGGGTGGCGCTGGTGCCGCCCGTCGCGGCGAGGTTGGTGTCGTCGGCGGTGGAGGTGCCGCCCACGGTGGCCGGGCTCGGTTCGCTGAGGGTCTGGGTGGTCAGGCCGGCGGTCTCGGCGGCCTGGGTCTCGCAGTCCAGGACACCGGTGAAGCGGCTCTCGACGCCTTGCGGGCCGTTGATCGTGAAGGCGTAGGCCTGGTCCTCCTGGAGCGGGATCGTCACCGTCTGGGACGCACCGGCCGGGATGGTGTACTCGGTCTCCATCAGCTCGAAGGTGAAGACCTGGTCACCCTGGTTGACGGCAGTGATGTCCACGCCGGTCTTCGCGCAGTTCTTCGCCGCGGACAGTGCCGGTATGGCGCCCTGCTTCGCCCAGGTCGCGCTCGCCGTCGCCGACACCGTCGACTCGCTGGAGCCGGCCAGGATCTGGGTCTGGCTGCGGCTCTCGGAGGTGAAGGCGCGGCCGACCGGGACGGTGGTCGAGGCCTGGACGGTCAGCTCGGCCGAGCCGTCGGCCGAATCCGCCGGCACGTCGAAGAACAGCTGACTGCCGTCCGTCACCGACGTGACCACCTTGCCGTCCTCGCCGACGATCCGTACGCCACTGGTGGCGGCGTCCAGCGGAGGCGTCACCGTCACGCCGCTCGCGTTGGTGTGCACGGTCACCGGACCGAGGAGTTCGCCGGGGTGACCGGAGACGGCGGGCGCCTCCAGGGTCAGCGACGCCTCGGGCTCCGCCACGGCGCGGGCGGCTTTCTGCAGGTAGTCCGCGAGCCGCTCGGCCTGCGCGTCGACGGCGTCGACGTCCGCGCCGTCCGAGTAGCGCCAGATGGCCACCTGGGTGCCGGTGGCGGCGTCCTGTTCGGTGAGACCGCCGTCGATGCCGGCCTTGTCCGCGAGCGAGGCCAGGTCGTTCACCTGGGGGTAGGAGTGCTGAAGGATCCAACGGATGCGGCCCGCGTCCTTGTTGGCGCCCAGCGAGGTGCCGCTCCAGGGCGTCTCCTGGTACTTGGCGTCCTTCTGCGTGGGGTTGTAGAGGTCGACGCAGTAGGTCTGCAAGGTGCCGCCGCCCTCGACGGACATCTCGAACAGGCCGGCCGAGACCTCCTGGTCGCCGCCGTCGACGTGGATCACCGCGGTGCCGTAGGTCTTGAGGCCGCCTATCGTCGCGGTGGCCCCGCCCTGACTCTGTGTCACCTCGGCGGCGGCGGCCGTGCCCGCGCCGACGATCGCGCCGACCGCGAAGAGGCCGGATGCCAACGCCGCCGCGGCGAGGCGGACCGCCGCTCGCCCGCGTACGAGCGGCGCGGAGAACGAACAAATCACACAATTCCCCTTCGAGCAGGACCCGTTGATGTGGGGGGTACGGGTCCCACCAGCAGAATCAGAAGCCCCGTGAGCCACGTCCGGCATCCTAGAGAGGTCGCACAGCGCGCTTCCCGGTCATCCCACCGGATCACCGATCCGACTCGGAATCGTTATCCCCAAGATCGCCCAGAAGTCGAGCTTGTCGACAAATCCGCTTGGTTGCTCGAACCGCATGCGTCGATAAGCCGCAGTTCGGTCAGCGTCGGCACGGCAGGGGCGCTGACAATCCGTCACCGATCCGTCGCATGAAGGCGCATCCTCGCTTCCTCCCACACCGCACCGCACCGCACTACGCCGCACCCCGCCGCACCGTCCTGCCCCTCAGCTCATGTCACCGCCGCCGGCTCACGCCGTCGGCGCTGCGGGGTGTCGGGCTCCGGCTCGGTGGCATCGGCGGACGGTGTCTCCCAGTCGGGCTCGGGCCGCGCCGGTGCGCCGACGGCCATCGGCTCGGGTCGGCCCGACCGCCGGAAGGCGGAGGTGCCCCGCGAGATGTCGTGGCCGATCGCCACGGCGTCGATGTCCGCCGACGTCCAGCTCTGCTGTCCCTCGCGCGACTCCGTACGCACCCTCAGCCTGCCCTGCACCATCACCGGGTCGCCGACGTTCAGCGAGGCCGCCGCGTTGGCGGCCAGTTGCCGATTGGCCCACACCGTGAAGAAGTTGGTGTGCCCGTCGGTCCAGCTGCCCTTCTCGCGGTCCCAGTAGCGCGAGGTCACCGCCAGCCGGAACCTTGCCGACGCCCCCGCCGCCAGGTCCCGGTAGACCGGCTGCGTCGCCACGTTGCCGACCGCGCAGACCATCGTCTCGTTCATCGTGAACCCCTCCTCGCCGGACGGTCGCACCGCCCGGATACACGTACGGGCCCGTCCCGCACGGCTGCGTCAGCCGTGACAGCCGCGGCCTTTTCACCGCGTACCGTCACCGCCCTCACGGCGACCGCATCCGTCGCGATCACCGTGAAGCCAGACTGCCTCCGTCGGACCGGGCCCGCCGAGCGCTGTGGACCACTCACCGCCTGTGGAAAACTCCACCACCCGGACGAGTGATCCACGCGCCCCACCCTGTGGATCACCCGACTCGGATCACCTCATGCGGATCACCTCATGCGGATCACTCCATGTGGATCACCCTCCGCGGATCACCCCTCGCGGGTGCCTCCTCGTGGATCACCCACGGCACCTCACCGAGCGGCGGCCCCCACCCCCGTGACCCGCCCGTACTGCTCCCGGACCTCCCGGTACCGCAGCAGTTCCGCGGCGACGGGATCCAGTACCCGGGCCCGGCCGCAGCCGGCCGCCGCCTCCCGCAACCGACGCTCCGCGTCCTGCCCGTACCGCCTGGCCGGCCCCCGTGCCGCCAGTCGGCAGCTCCACTCGACGAGCGGGCCGCCGATGATGCCCGTCACCATCAGCAGCACCGGAACCCCAAGGTTCGGCGCCATCACCCCGACGATCTGTCCGAGCAGCCACAGCCCGCCGACCACCTGGAGCAGGGTCATGCACGCCTGTGCCAGCACGGCCACCGGCCACCAGCCCGGCCGCGGCGGCCGCCCCGATGGCAGCCCGGCCCGAGCCGCCAGTTGGTCCAACGCCTCGGGCAGCCCCTGTGCGCCGCGGACGGCCGCCTCCCGCACGGCCTGCGCCCACGGCATGGGCAGACCCGCCGAGGCCCGCTCGGACACCGTGCGCACCGCCTGCTCGACGCGTTGCCGTGCTGTGGCCTCCTCGTCGGCCGGGGCACGGACCGGCAGCCGTCCGGTGGGAGGGTCGCGCCGGTCCTGCTGCCACCGCCACAGCCGCAGCCACGGCGTTCCGCATGCCCGGCCCGCGTTGCGCAGCCAGGCGCGTTCGGCGGCCTCGCCCGCGGCGGTGGCGCCCACGGCGTCCGCCAGGCGGTCCGCGAACTCGTCCCGCGCCTCCTCGGTGAGCCCGGTGCGCCGCCCGGTGGCGTAGACGGGCCGCAGCCGCCATGCGGCGGCGTCCACATCGGCGGCGATCCGCCGTGCCGCGGCACCGCGCTCCGTGACGAACTGGCCGAGCACTTCGCGCAGTTCTCCGATGCCGTCGCCGGTCAGCGCGGACAGGGCGAGCACGGTGGCGCCCGGTTCGCCGTACTCGCCGAGGGCGACGCCGTCCTCGTCGAGCAGGCGTCGCAGGTCGTCCAGGACCAGCTCGGCGGCCTCGCCGGGGAGCCGGTCCACCTGGTTGAGGACGATGAACATGATCTCCGCGTGGCCCGCCATGGGCCGCAGGTAGCGCTCGTGGAGGATGGCGTCGGCGTACTTCTCGGGGTCGACGACCCAGATGACGGCGTCGACGAGTGCCAGAACGCGGTCGACCTGCTCGCGGTGCTGCACGGCCGCCGAGTCGTGGTCGGGCAGGTCGATCAGGACGAGCCCGCGCAGCTGCGCCTCGGCGTCCTGACTCTGGACCGGCCGCCTGCGCAGTCGGCCCGGGATGCCCAGTCGGTCGATGAGGGTCGACGAGCCGTCGCTCCAACTGCACGCGATGGGTGCGGAGGTGGTCGGGCGGCGTACGCCCGTCTCCGAGATGTTCACTCCGGCGAGGGCGTTGAACAGCTGCGACTTGCCGCTCCCGGTGGCGCCCGCGATGGCGACGACGGTGTGCTGACCGGAGAGCCTGCGCCGGGCCGCCGCCTCGTCGAGCACCCGGCCGGCCTCGGCGAGGGTCCGGCTGTCGAGCCGCGTGCGGGACAACCCCACGAGTTCACGCAGCGCGTCGAGCCGGGACCGCAGGGGGGCGTCGTACGTGAGCGGGGTCGACGGCAGGGCGCTCCCGCCGCCACCGCCGACCCGTGTCTCCATGACGGCGGCCTGCTCGGCGGCTGCGGCCTCGCTCACGCGGCGGGCGATGAGCCCGTCGTCCCAGGCCCCGGCGGAGTCCGTACCCGGTTCGTCATCTGATTCCGCACCTGGTTCCGCACCTGATTCCACACCCTGGTCAGGCCTGGGTTCCGAACGGAGTTCCCTGCGGGAGGGCGTGTGCGGGCCGGCGCCGGGGGCCGTGCGAGGGGTGGTGACCCCGTCGGCGTCGGACACGCGCGCGTGGACGGCCGCCTCCTGCGCACGGGGTTCCTGCGCGGAATCCCTCACGGGCAGCTTCGCGGGCACCTTCGCGAGTTTCTCCGCCCTACCACCGTCCTCCGCGCCCGCGCGGTCCTGCGCCTGCTCCTGCTCTCCGGCTCCCGGGTTATCCCCGGTCCCCGGGCTGCTGCTTTTGCTGTCCTTACCGCTCCTGTGGTCGCTGCCGATCCGGTCGTTGTCGGCCCGGTCGTTGTCGGCCCGACCGTTGTCAGTACGGCCCTTGTCAGTACGGCCGTTGTCCGTGTGGTCCTGGTCAGTGACGGCGGTCACCGGTCACCTCTCCTTCTGAAGTACGGACAGCGCGGCGATGAGTTCGGCCTGGGGTTCGGGGTGGACTTCGAGTCCGTCGAGGGGCGCGAGGCGCCGTTCGCGTTCGGTGTGCAGCACGCGGTCGAGGTGTTCGGTGAGCAGCCGTCCGGCCCGGTCGCGCAGCCGCAGGGCCCCGTGGGCCCCGATCCGTTCGGCGAGCCCCTCTCCGGCCGAACGCGCCCTGCGGCCGCCCAGCAGGGCGGTGGCGACGAGGGCGGCGACCGACTCCGGGTCCGGCGCGACACCGCGTTCGAGGCCGCGGACCTCGTCCTCGGCGTACTCCTCGAGCTCGCGCCTCCAGCGTCGTACGGCCAGGCCGATCCGGTGCTCGGCGCTCTCCTGCGAGGCGTCCCCGTCCGTCAGCTCCGGTGCGTCCGAGGCCGGTTCGCGCCGCCAGGCATCGTCGACGCGCTCGTCGGCGGCGGTGACGGCGCACAGCAGGAGGGCACCGAGGCTCTCCACCAGTGCGTCGAGGAGTTCACCGGCGGTGCAGTCCAGAGGGAAGGCCCGCCAGCGTTTGAGCGCGTCGCCTGCGAGCACGGCACCGCTCTGCAGACGGCCCCGCACGCGCGTGTACTCGGTGTCGTACGCCGTGTCGACGGCCGAGGTGAGGCGCAGCGCGGCGGCGTACTGCGAGGCGGCGGCGCCCGCCAGTTCGGGCATCCGGGCGTTGAGGGAGTCGAGGACGCCCCTGGCCGTGCGGGCCAGGGCGTGGCGGCGGGAGCCGGGGTCCTGGACGTGGTGGACGAGCCAGTTCCGCAGCGGCGCCACGGCGGTGGCCGGGAGAAGCCCGCCGCCCCACGCGGACTCGGGCAGTTCGGGCACCGTGAAGCGCGGTACGTCGCCCAGCCCGGCCTTGGTGAGCAGCGCGCCGTACTGCCGGGACACCTCGGAGACGAGCTGGTGGGGTACGCGGTCGAGGACCGTCACGAGCATGGCGTCGTACTCCTTGGCGGTGCGGAGCAGGTGCCAGGGCACGGCGTCGGCGTATCGGGCGGCGGTCGTGACCATCACCCAGATGTCGGCGGCGCAGATCAGTTCGGCGGCGAGCACGCGATTGTCGGCGACGAGCGAGTCGATGTCGGGTGCGTCCAGGAGCGCGAGGCCCGGTGGGAGGGTGTCTGCGGTCTCGATCCGCAACGCGTGTCTGCTGTCCTCGCCGGGCAGCAACAGGTCGTCCGCGGAATCCTGATGGGGCGCCCACACGCGTGTGAGCCGCGGCAGTACCCGCATGCCGCTGAACCAGTGATGGTCCTCCGGATGGCATACGAGGACCGGAGTCCGTGTCGTCGGCCGCAACACGCCCGCCTCGCTGACGCGCTGGCCCACCAGGGAGTTGACGAGGGTCGACTTACCGGCGCCGGTGGAGCCGCCCACGACGACCAGCATCGGCGCGTCGGGCTGCTTGAGCCGGGGCACCAGATAGTCGTCGAGCTGGGCGAGCAGTTCGTCGCGATTGGCACGCGCGCGTGGGGCCCCCGCCAGGGGAAGCGGGAAGCGTGCGGCGGCGACACGGTCGCGCAGGGCGGAAAGTGCGTCGAGCAGCTGAGGCCGTACGTCCAAGGTCACCACATGCGAAGAATGCCCAATTTTAGGGGATTTATGAAGCATATAGGCATGTCTGCGCGCCGATAGGACACAAGGGACGGAAGGTACGACTGGGACAGAGGCACAGCGCAGGCATAACGAGTGCACAACACCCGTGGCCCGGGACGCGAAAAGCGATGCACGATTCGCACCTGCCTGCGATTATCAGGACCGCTTCACTGAACCTCCACATTGAGCCACGGAGGCGAAGCAACCGGGACAAGGAACCGGGAGCCCTATCCTTGTCCCCGGCAACGTCACGGATCAGCCCACACCCGGGCAGCACGTACGAGGCCACCACACCCGGCCCCCGTAGCTCAGTGGATAGAGCAGGCGCCTTCTAAGCGCTTGGCCGCAGGTTCGAGTCCTGCCGGGGGCGCAAGTCTCCGCCCTCCCTTCGGGAGGGCATTTTTGCTGTTCAGAGCACGTTTCACACGACACGGCGAAGCCCCGGACGCTCCCCCCTACGATCATGGGGAGGTTCCGGGGCTGTCCGGCCGTCACCGGGATTTCGCGGGTGGCCCTGTCGAATGCGTGTCGAAATTCTTGGCGCGAAGCCGCAGCCCGCGTCCGCGGCCCGGCAGGATCCCCCGCGTCCTCCAGGCGTCTTTTCAAGTCAGGCAGCTTCCCCTCGCCGCACCGTGCGCAAGTGGCCGGCAGCACCAGCACACCGTTTCCCGCCCGTTCGGCCACCTGGGCGGGTGGGATGGATCTCCCCGGTGTCGGTCGGTTCGGTTCGGTTCCGAGATCAATGGTCGTACTCGGCCAGCGGCTCCGAGCCGTCGTGCACGGTGACCCGCACCCCGCCGGCCTCTCCTCGCCCCTTCCCCGCCGCGCCCCCGGCGACCACCACCGCCACCGCCGCGGGGTGCATGCCGTCGACGACCGTGTCCGCCAAGCTCACGCGGGGCCGGGTGGCGAGGCGGTCGGGCCAGGCGAGGACCTCCGGTGGTTGCTCGGGCCCGGATACCTCCAGCTCGCGCAGGGGCACCCCCAGCCCCACGCCGAGCGCTTTGAGTACGGCTTCCTTGCGCGTCCAGACACGCAGGAAGGCGGGCTGCCGTTCTGCTGCCGGGCGGGCGTACAGCGCGGCGAGTTCCACGTCGGACAGGGCGACGCGGGCGGCGGAGTCGATGTCCATGTCACCGTGGGACTCCTCGACGTCGAGACCCACCTCCCCGCCCCGGCAGACAGCCACGCCGACGAGCGCGCCGCTGTGGGTGACGGAGAAGGTGACGGAGCAGCCGTAGGCCGGAAGGGTCCCCGAAGGGCCGTCCGGCGGAGGTGCCAGGTGGACCTTGCCGTGCGGTCCGCCGCAGCGTGGACACACGCGGCGCAGGGGGACGTCCGCCGGGGGCAGCCCGAGGAGTTCGCCCAGGACCAGGCGGCTGAGGGCGCAGCCGACCAGGAACCGACCCCTGCCCCCGGGGTCGACGGTCGACTCGTACCGGACGCGTTCCACGGGATCGAGGAGTGCCCGCAGGCCCATCCGGGCGTCCTCCAGACGGGCCCACCACACCTGCACCGGGTGTCCTGTCACAGCGCCTCGTCCTGGTTCGATGATCAGCCCACGCCACTACACTCCTGCTCACACCACACCACACGAGGGGCAGCCGCATGCGACTGCACACACAGGAGTGGGGAACGGGCGAGCGCGTCGCCGTCCTCGTCCACGGCATCATGTCCGACCACCGCACGTGGCACGAGCTGGTCCCGGTCCTGACCGGACGGGGCTACCGCGTCCTCGCCGTGGATCTGCGCGGGCACGGCGTCAGCGCGCGCGGGGAGTACGAGCCCCGGCTCTTCGCCGAGGATCTCCTAGAGACGCTGCCGCACGCCCCGGAAGTGGCGCTGGGCCATTCGCTGGGCGCGCTGGCCCTGGCCCTCGCGGTGGCGGAGCTGCAACCGGCTCGCGCCGTCTACTCGGAACCGGCCTGGCAGCTCGCCGGGGCCCACGGGTCCCTGGACCCGGCCCTCTTCACGCTCTTCAAGCGCTCGTCCCGCGCTCTGGCCGCGCTCTCGCGCCCGCCGCTCGACGGGGAACCGGACGAGCGACTCGAGAAGCGGGTGGCGGCCGAGCAGCAGGCCCTCGACCGCTGGGACGAGAAAACGGCACTCGCGCTCTCCTCCCACCGGCACATCGACCACACGCCGGAGAAGGCTCTGGTGCCCTCGCTCGTCCAGACCTCGGACCCGAGCATGCTCGTCAGTGCGGAGATGCGGGCGGAACTGGTGCGGCGCGGTTTCGAGGTGCGTACGGTGCCCGACGCACCGCACGCGATCCACCGGGACCGGTTCGACGCTTTCGTCGAGTCGCTGTCGGGGTGGCTGTGAGACGTGGCTGTGAGACCTGCGGCAGCTGAGCAGGTCGCAGAGCAGTTCAGTGAACCAGTCGAATCAGTCAGTCGAATCAGTCAGTCGAATCAGTCGGGCCAGTCGTGCCAGACGGATCAGTCGGGCCGGTTGCAGCACTCGGCCCGGCCGAACGCGCCGAACCGGCCGCACCCGTCGACCCGTCGAACCAGGTCAGTGAACCGCTCGCAGCATGCGCGTCACGTTGATCCGCGTCGGCGAAAGGCCGACCTCCACGCTCTGCATCATCCGCTCGCCGTTGAGTCGGCCATAGGCGAGCAGGTCGACGTTGGCCAGGCTGAATTCGGGCCAGGTGTGAATGCTCAGGTGCGAAGCGGAAAGCAGGAGAATCGCGGTGACGGCGCCGTTCGGGAAAACGTGCGACGCCTCGCCGAGAACCGTGGCGTTTCCCTTTTCGGCGGCCGTGCGCAGTACCTGGAGGAGGCGCTCCTCGTCGGTCAGGATACTGTGATCGCTCACCCATACATCGACGGCATAAGAGCACAGATCGTCGACGTTTATACCCTCGGTGGCGAGGTTGGCGGAGTTGGTCATGGGGAACCGGGGGTGACGAACCGCTGCCCCCGTCTCCTTTCACATAGATCTGCGCTGGTCCGCGCGGCCAAAGGGGAAGGTCGCGAGGCCGGTAAGCGGCGCTCGCCGGTACCCAGCGTAGCATCCGGGGCGCTCCAGGGCTCGCGCGTGCACCACGTCAAGAGGGGAGGAGGGAGTTCGGGGAATTCGTCCGAAAACCCACCGCGCACCTTCCGGAAACACCACCGCACGCCTTACGGAAACATTTCTCCAGACCTTGCCGTGAAAATCAGGGTGGCGCAGCGAAAAGAATTCCATACAGAACATGCACAGTCGTCACGGAATTCCCCGTCGCCCGCTCGAATCCCGATCGGATTCCGCATCGATTCCCGCCCTGTTCCCGGCCGCCCCAGTGGGTCCGTGGGCCTGCGTACCAGCCCGTATACTCGATAGTCCCGGAATCCATCAATCAGCTTGCCTGGAGCAGCATTGTGACGAACGCGCGTCGGCACCCTCGGAGCACCACTGCGGATTCCGTGCTCACGGAAGTCGCCGAAGCCGTCCGGCTCCAGGAGGGCCCGCCCGGAGTCCGGTCCGTCCTGCGTGCGCTGCGCCGTCTGGCGCCCGCGTCCACGAAGGACCTCAGCCGCGCGACCGGGCTGCCCGTCCCGATCGTGGCCGCCCTCGGGAACGAACTGCGCCGCCGGGGATTCGTCACCACGCAGCGTCCGTCCCGGCTGACCGAGGCCGGTCTGGACCTCGTCGCCCAGCTCGGCATGGACCTGATCCTCGACGCCACCTGCACCACCTGTGACGGGCGCGAGCTCGTGATCCCGGACGTCCTGGACGAAGCCGTGCGGCGGCTGCGTGCCCTCATGGAGTCGGGTCCCGCCGCGGACATGGCGATCGACCAGTCGCACTGCACGGCCGAGACCAAGGTGCGCCGGGTGCTCGCGCTGCTCACGGCGGGCGCGCTGCCCGGCGGCTCCCTGCTGCTGATCGGCGACGACGACCTGGTGTCCCTCGCCGTCGCCGTGGTGGGCGACGTGCTCGGCGGTCCGATCGTCGAGCAGGTGACCGTCGTGGACATCTCCCCGGAGATCCTCGACTACATCAAGAAGGTGTCGGCCGGCCTCGGTACCCGTATCGAGACCGTCCAGCACGACCTGCGCCTGCCGCTGCCCGCCGAGCTCCACGAGCAGCACGACGTGGCCATGACGGACCCGCCTTACACCGCCGAAGGCGCCCGGCTCTTCCTCTCCCGTGCCGTGGAAGGACTGCGGCCCGGACCCTCGCACAGCATCTTCTTCTCGTTCGGCGGCAAGAGCCCGGACGAGATGCTGGAGGTACAGCGGGAGATCATGGGGCTGGGCCTGGTCACCAACGGTTTCGTCCGCAACTTCAACGAGTACGAGGGCAGCGGCATCCTCGGCGGTGTCGGCTTCTTCCAGCACCTGCTCACGACCACCTCGACGGCCCCCTCCCACGCGGGCGAGTTCAGCGGTCCCCTCTACACGGGTGACAAGCGGACCCGGCAGCGCGAGTACACGTGCGTGGCGTGCGACGCCCGGCTCCGCGTCGGGCCCGGCGCCCGCTGGACCTCGGTCGCCGCCCTGCGCGAGGAGGGCTGCCCGAACTGCGGCAAGGGCCCCTTCCGCCCCGGCCGCCTGGTCCCGGCGGAGGATCCGGCGCCCCCGGCCGAGCAGCCTCCCGCCCCGGTCCAGCCCCTCGTCCAAGCCTCCGTGCGGGTCCCTGTCCAGGCCCCCGTCCAGCAGGCAGCGCCCACCCCCGCTCCGGCTCCGGCCGCTCCCGTCGGACGCGCCCACGGCTGGCGTCCGCCGGCCGAGCAGGACCGTGCCGCCCTCGCCGAGCGGGCCCGGCCGTACGTCACCCGCCAGGCAGACGAGCGCGATCTGCCGGCCATCGGGAGGTTCGAGGCCGAGATCGCCCGTGTCTCCTTCGGCGAGGACGCCATCGACGACCCCGCGCGGTGGGAGTCCCGCCTCGGCCGTGCCATGGAGAAGTCGAAGGAGGGCATGATCGTCGCCGACGGGCCGGGCGAGGAGCCCGTGGGCTGGTGCTGGGTGAGCATCAACCAGAACGCGATGACCGGCGACCGATACGCCAACTTCCGTTCCCTGGCGGTGTCCCCGGTGGACAACCGCAGCGACGTCGCCGAACTCCTCCTCACCGCAGGTCTGGAGTTCTGCCTCGCCCGCGGCATCACCGAGGTCGTCGGCCGGGTGCACGTGGGCAACGTCCCGATGCGCACGGTCTACCGCAAGTTCGGCTTCGACCCCACCAGCCTGTCGATGAAACTGTTCCTCCCCGAGGGCGAGCCGGAGGGAGACAGCGCCCGATGAGCGTCACGGACGACTTCGATCCCGACGGCGTCAAGTGCGTCGTGTGGGATCTCGACGGCACCCTGTGGGACGAGATCGCCGTCGAGTCGGCCACCGACGACCTGCCCACGCCCCGCCCCGCGGCGCTCGCCGCGATCGACGCCCTTGCGGCCCGCGGTGTGCTCAGCAGCATCGCGAGCCGCAGCGCGCCCTCGGTGCTCGACCGGCTGGACGCCGTGCCGGAGGTGCGGGAGCGCTTCCTGGCCCCGCAGGTGTCCTGGCAGGACAAGAGCGAGTCGCTGCGCAGGATCGCGAAGGACCTCGGCATCGCGGTGGACGCCCTGGTCCTGGTCGACGACTCCCCGTACGAGCGCGCCGAGGTCGAGGCCCTCCTGCCGGACGTACGCACCCTCGCGCCCGAGGACGTGCCCGCGCTGCTGGCCGCGTTCGAGGGCCGGGAGGTCACCGCCGAGTCCCGCGAACGCGTGCGCCGCTACCGCACGGAGGAGACCCGCAGGGCCGAGGGCGAACGCTTCGCGGGCTCGCGCGAGGAGTTCCTGCGCTGGTGCGACATGCGCCTCACCGTCGGCGTCGCCACGGCCGACGAGATCCCGCGCGCGCTGGAACTCGCCGCCCGTACCCACCGGCTGAACTCCTCCGGGCTCACCCCCGACCGCCTGCGCGAGCTGGCCGCCTCGGACGGACACGACCTGTACACCGCCCGCATGACGGACCGTTTCGGCGACTACGGCATCATCGGCGCCGCCCTCGTCGACCGCACGCACCGCGCCGACGGCGGTGCACCCGCCGCCTGGTCCGTCCCGCTGCTCGCGCTCTCCTGCCGGGTGGCCGGCCGGGGCGCGGCGGCGGCCTTCCTGTTCCGGCTGATGGAGCGGGCCCGCGAGGCCGGCGCCGAGGAGTTCCGGGTGACCCTGCGCCCGACGGACGCCAACCTGGAGATGCGCATCCTGCTCCGCCAGGCAGGCCTGCGCCGCACGGACGCCACCGCCACCCCCACCAGCCCTGCCGCCACTGCCACCGCCACCGCCACCGCTGCGGATTCGGCGGTCCTGGGCAGAACACTCCAGGGCGACCTGCCCGGGTCACCCGTGTGGCTGCGGGTATCCGACCGAGAGGACACCGAAGCGTGACTGACATCCAAGAGCGGGCCGCGGTGGAACGGGAGCTCCGTTCACTGATCGCCGAGGCGGCCCGTCTGGACGAGGCGTCGGTCGCGGAACTCCCCGCCGACACCGACCTGTTCGGCCCGGAGATCGGCCTCACCTCACTGGCCGGCGTCACCCTGCTGGGCACGGTCGACAAGCGCTACGGCGTGGACGTGGCCGCGCTGGATCTGAGCCTGGACAGCCTGCAGTCCATCGCCACCCTGACCGACTTCGTCGCGGCACATCTCCAGTCGCACTAGCCACCCGACTGTACGACCGTCCTGTTCAAAAAGGGTGATCCGTCCGAACGCACCGTGACTCGCTCACGGTGCCGGCGTTGAACGGGGAGTGCGGCGGCGTCCCCTGCCACCGCACGAACCGATTCCCTAAGGAGAACGTGATGTCTCGCATCGCGAAGGTGGCCGCTGTTGCCCTCGGCACCAGCGCCGTGGTGGTCAGCGGAGCCGGCCTGGCCATGGCGGACGCGGGTGCGCAGGGCGCGGCCGTGGGTTCGCCGGGTGTCCTGTCGGGCAACGTCGTCCAGGTTCCGGTCAACATCCCGGTCAACCTCTGCGGCAACAGCATCAGCGTCGTCGGCCTGCTGAACCCGGCCTTCGGCAACACCTGCGCCAACGTCAGCGACCACCACAAGGGTGGCGACAAGCACCACGACAAGCACAGCGGCGGTTACGGCGGCTGAGCTTCACCCCGTACGTCCCGGACGTACACCCCGGTCGTACCTCGCGTACGTACCACCAGGAGAGCCCCGGCACCTCGAGCGCCGGGGCTCTCCCCCTGTCCGCGGGCGGTTCACCACGACCGGCTCACCTACGGGCTCGCCTACAGGCTCACCGCGACGGGCTCACCGCGGCCCGGTCACGCGTACCGGTAGATCCGGGACGCGTCCTCCAACTGGTCCGGGGTCACGTCCCACGGGGGCAGCTTCTCCCGCCGGGCGACGACCCGGCGGTACTGGCGGCTGGTCGGCCCCGGCGGTTCGGCGGGCAGGTAGCGGTGTTCGCGGTGCCTGCGCTGCCAGCGGGTCCACAGCAGGTCGACGAAGGCGTGATGCAGCCAGAAGACGGGGTCGTTGACCGACGCGCCGCCGAGCATGACCCCGCCGACCCACCGGTGCACCCGGTTGTGGTTGCGCCAGGCGGCGCTGCCCGAGCCGGTGCCCCATCCCTCCAGCTTGTTGCGGAAGCCCCGGGTGACCGTCGAGTCCCAGGGCGCGGTGTCGTAGACGGGGTCCTGGAGCGCTCGGTCCACGTCGGTCCCGGTGGGCAGGCCGATCGGGGCGGCGGCGCGGCCGAGGTCCCGGGTGAGGAACTCCCCGTCGGTCACGTTCTCCTTGATGGTCCAGTCGCCGGTGGCGTAGGCGAACGGCCCGGTCGTCACCTGGTGGTCGGAGCGCCGTCCGTTGCCACCGAGGAGATCCCTGGTCCAGGGCGCGGCGGTCGCGGTGCGGTCGCGCGTCCAGTCCCAGTAGGGCACCGTCACCGAGGAGTCGACCCGGCGCAGTGCCTGCTCGAGGTCCAGCAGGAACCTTCGGTGCCAGGGCAGGAAGGAGGGCGCCATATGGGCCGTCCGCAGCCCTCCGTCGCCGTCGGACACGTAGTAGTCGATGTGCATGCGGACGAACTCGTCGTACTCGCCACTCCGTTTGATCTCCAGCAGCGCCTTCACGAAGCGCCGTCGTTCGGCGCTGGTGAGTGTGCTGACGTCCTTACGGGTGTAGGCCATGGTGTCCCCCCATGTGCGGGTGTCGGTGTACTGGATCCGCCGCGCGCAGCCGCTCCCCCGGGCCGAGCCCGTCCACGGCGGCACGGGCCGCCTCCAGCGGGGTGGCGTACGAGCTGTAGTGGTCGACCATGCTCAGCCAGGTGCCGTCGGCGCGGCGCATGAGGTGCAGGGGGCGGCCGTCGACCGTGATGTCCCACCGGACCTCCGCCGCGGCCGCGGCTCCCGTCGAGGCGAGCGCGCCCTGGATGTGCCGGCCCCGGTAGGTCTCGTCGAAGGAGTCCGTGGGACCGCCCTCAGCCGGGCGCGAGGGCCGGGAGGCGGTGACGACGGGGACGATCGCGAGGGCCGCGGCGGCGCCGAGCAGCCCGCGCAGCAGGTCCCGTCGCCGTGCGCGGTGCGCCGTGCCGGGTCTGCCCGTGACCACCGGCACTGCGGTCACGGGTACTCCGTCGACGCTGACGACCATGGTGTGCTCCTCGTCCGGTGCACCGGCCCGGTCCACTGATCCGGTCCGGCTGTCCGTAGCGGGTTTCTGTAGCGGGTCCCTGTAACGGGGTTCATTCGCGGGTCCGCATAGCGGGTTTCGGTAGCGGCTTTCCGCAGCGTTTCCATGGGAGTAACCGCCGGACGGCCCTCCTGGTCACCGCCCGGCGCCCGAACGGTCCGCCGGGGGCGTGGATCCGGGCACGGCGACGGGCCCGGACGACGGCGTCCGGGCCCGTGGTTCGTGGCGGTTCGCCCGCCGAAGGGGCTAGAGCCCCTCGCCCACACCGAGGTCCGCGCCGGGCACCGCCCGGAGGACCGGGGTGATCACTCCTGCCTGGGGCAGCTGGAGGTCCGGCAGGCCGAAGCGGTCCGGGTTGGGCGCGGTCAGCGGGGCGTCCAGGGTCAGACCCGGGCTCTGCGTGCGCAGGTCGGAGGCGGGGGCGGCGAGGCCGAGGTGGTTGAAGTCGCTCCCCAGGACCTCCGGCAGGGGCGCCCGCAGCCCCACACCGGGCAGCCCCGCGGCGACGGGCAGCTGCGGAACGACCCGGTCCGGAATGAGCCGGCCCTCGACGAAACGCGGCCCCTCGGGCGCGCCGGGCGTCGGCAGGGGGATCTCGCCGCCGATCGTGGGCAGTTCCACGTTGAGGGACTTCTCGACTCCGTCGAGCGGTACGGGAACGGGCACCGTGCCGATCGCGGCGGCGGGGGTCACGCAGGCTGCGGCACCGGCGGCGGCCGCCACACACGTGATGACTGCGGCGAGGGTTCCTCGGGTGGTCGACTTCATCTCGGCTACGGGCCCTTTCGGAGGGGTTCGGGGGCGTTGCGTCCGTACCGGGTAACGAGCCGGAAAACGACATCAGTTCACAATTCCCCCGAGTGCCCTAATAGTGCTCCCGCCATATAGCGCTAAGGACACACCAGTACGACGGACGAATGGTCAGCTCGTCCAGAAATCCCACCATCGGGTCAGGATCAGCATGCCGATCACCCCGATGTGCAGCAGCGGCAGCACCCAGGTGAATTCGGCGAGGAAGTTCCGCACTCCGGCCGGGGCCGGCAGGAACGCGTGGCGTACGTCGAACGCGACGACGTACCAGAACATGAGGATCGTGGCGATCCAGGCCAGACAGCACCACAGGCACAGCGCGTTGATCCGGTACAGGGACTCGAACTGCAGCCAGGACACGAACCCGACGCCGAAGAGGCAGCCGCCGGTGAAGGTCAGCCAGTACCAGCGCGGGAAGGCGGCACCGGCCAGCAGGCTCACGCCGACGCACACGACGATCCCGTAGGCGACCAGGCCCAGCATCGGATTGGGAAACCCGAACGCCGAGGCCTGGTCGCTCGTCATGACGCTGCCGCAGGAGACGACCGGGTTGAGGCTGCACCCGGGGGTGAAGCCGGGGTCCTCCAGCAGCTTGAACTTGTCGAGGGTGATGACCCAGGCGGCCAGCAGTCCGGCCGCACCGGTGAGGACGAGCAGCAGGGCGTACGCGCGGCCGCCGCCCGCGGGCGCCGGGTGCGGCCGGCGCATCAGCCGCGCAGACTGCGAGCGGGCAGGACGATGTGCGCGGCGGCCGTCAGGGTCTCGTGGGCGCCCGCGAACGCGGCCAGCTGGTCGGGGGTGACGGCCCGGCCGGGAACGGCCTCCGGCCAGGCGCGGGTGGTGAGGACGAGGTAGGCGTAGCCGCGCTGCTCGACGGCCGCGAGCCACTCCTGCGGCGGCAGGCACTGGGCGTTGAGGCCCGGCATGTTCAGGACGGCCGCACCGGACTGGACGAGCAGGGTGAACGGCAGGCTGGGCCGCTCGGTGCCGTCGACGACGTCCCCGCCGACGGGCATGCCGTTGTCGGTGAGCAGACGCGCGACGGCGGCGGCGGTCCCCTCGGGGCCTTCCGCGGTGTCACCGAGGGAGTAGGCAAGGAGGTAGGGCATGTCGCTGCCGTCGGGGGCCTCGCCGCTCCACGGCATCACGACGAGGGTGCCAAGGTCGGCCACGCGGAAGGGGCGGGTTGCGCTCGGGGTTGAGGTCACCGCGCGACCCTATCGGCGCATCGGGGGGCGTTCGGGCGCGTTCTCACCCGACCGGAGGACCCCGGTCCGTTGCTCCACACGAACGAGGGACGCGCCGCTCGACCCGCCTCGAACAGCGCCGAGGGCCGGTCCCGTCGGTGACGGGACCGGCCCTCTCGGGAAAGGCGGCTCAGCCCCGGCGCGGCAGCCCGCCGAGGAGGGCGTCGTGGTTGTTGAGGGCACCCGTCGCGCCCTTGACCGTGCTGAGCACGGAGTCCTTGTTCTCGGTGTCGAGCGCGTCCGACTGGTGCTGGAGCGGCATCGCGTCCTCCAGGTTGACGGGCCCCCTGGTGAGGGTGTCCACGGCACCGTTGAGGCTGGTGGGCGTGAGGTCGGCGGGGGTCGCGAACGCGGGCGCGGCGGCACCGGCGAGGACCAGGGATCCGGCAACGACAGCGGCAGCCTTCAGGGACTTCATCGGATTCCTTTCTTCGGCGACTCGGAGACTCGGCCACTTGGCGAATCGGCGACTCGAGCCACCAGGGAAATTCTGACGTCGTGCCTAACGAGCCCCGCCGAGAGCGGAAACCGTGTGCGCGGAAAATTTCCGCACCCCGGCGGAATGCCGGGGTGCGGAAACCAGGGAGCGAGCGTCAGCCGGCGGGCAGCGCCGGCACCGCCGCGGCCGGAGCCTCGGCGGGCAGGGTCGGCAGGGTCAGACCGGCCCCGGCCAGCGTCGCGCTGAACAGGTCGAGCAGGCTGGACACCACCTCGGTCACCGCCGGGGCGACCTGGCTGGCGTCGCGGGACGTCGCGGCCGCGAGAAGAGCGGCGACCGCCTTGTCCAGCGCGGCGACGGCGTCGGCCACCGGGACGGCGGCGGCCTTCGCCTTGGCGTCGTCACCGGCCTTGCTGAGCACGGGCTTGGCCGGCAGGGCGGCGGCCGTGTCGGCGGGCTTCGCCGGCAGCACGACAGCCGAGTCCGCGGGCACCGCGGGCTTCGCCGGCAGCACGACAGCCGGGGCGGCGGGCACCGCGGGCTTCGCGGGGACCGCGGCGGCCGGGTCGGCCGGCTTGGCCGGGACCTCGGCGGCCGGGTCGGCCGGCTTGGCCGGGACCTCGGCGGCCGGGTCGGCCGGGACCTCGGGCTTCGCCGGGACCTCGGCGGCCGGATCGGCCGGCTCCGCCTCGGGGTCGGCCGGAGTCGCCGGAGTCGCCGGGGTCGCCGGGGTCGCCGGGGTCGCCGTGATCTTGGCGACGGCGGCCTTGACGGCGTCGCCGAGCTCGGTCGCCTGGTCGGCGGTGAGCTGGCCGTCGTCGGCCTTGAGGACGGTGTTGAGGAGGTTGGCTACCGGGGTCAGGACAGTGCCGATCTCACCGAGGCCCTGGGCCTGGGCGAGCAGCGCGTCGGTGCCGGCGACGGGCGTATTCGACGCCGCGGCGTTGCGCTCACGGGCAGCGGCTCCGTCGGCCGCCATGGCGGCGGGTCCGGCGATGCCGAGGACGAGGGTGGCGCAAAGTGCGGTGGAAGCAATACGCCGTACGGGCAGACCACGCATGGGGAAATCCTTTCGATTGCGTCGGGTCTCGTTCCCACCGTGCAAACGACCGTCGCCCTCCGCAACACCTCGATCGCTTTGCGTGACGACCGTTCGCCCAGCTCAGTCGCATCACCCCTGGTGAGAGGGCCTGTCAAGGTTCACCGAGCGTGTCGGGGCGACGTCCCCCCATTCGGGGCAAGGTCGCCGGCGGCTCCCCCGCAACGCGAACGGCCGCCCTCCTGGCGGGAGGGCGGCCGTTCGGCGAATGACGTGTCGTGACCTCGAAAAGAAAGAAGAGACGTCAGTCGTTGATGCAGGTGTTGCCGAACGCCGGGTTCAGCAGGCCGATCACGTTGATCGTGTTGCCGCAGACGTTGACCGGAATGTGCACGGGAACCTGGACGACATTGCCCGAAAGCACGCCCGGGGAGTGCTCGGCGACGCCGTTCGCGCCACTGTCGGCGGCGGCGATGCCGGAGGCGCCGGCGACGGCCGCGGCGGCAACGGAGGTCAGGACCAGGCCCTTCGCGATACGCGACATGGAGAGGTGCTCCTTGGGGTTTTGACGCAAACACCCGGGCGGGGATGCCCGGCGCTGAGGTCAACGCGCGGGGCTCGCGGGGGTTGTGCCGCCGAACGAGTGATGTCACCGGAGTCCGACTTCACCATTCCGACACACTTGTCCGGTTTCTGCGGATTAATCCGGACAGCAGTTAGAGTTGCGCCCCATCCGACGCACGCCTATAGCAAGCAAATCGCACGAAAGGGCACCGCCGGTCATGCGTAATTCCCTGGGTCCGCTGCTACGCCGCGCAACAGTCGGCGTTCTCGCCCTCACCGCCCTCTGGGCACCCGGCGGCGCCCGGGCGGCCGGCGCGCCGCCCGCCGCGGAGGCACGGCAACTCGCCTTCGCACAGCGCTACCACGCGACGCAGCACGGCGGGATCGTCCGCGCGGCCAACGCGGCGATCAGCTGCCGCACCACCACCACGCCCACGGGCAAGGCGGCGCCCTCCTGTCCCTCCGCGCGCCAGGGCGGGGCGGCCGTCAACAACGCCTTCAACATGTTCTACGTCGACGTGGACCGCGACCCGAACACCTACAACTCCTCCCGCGCCGAGGTCCGGCTCCCGCGGGGCGCGCGGGTGTCGTACGCCCGGCTGTACTGGGGCGGCAACCTGCGCGTCGGTGAGCAGAAGCCGCCGAAGGACAACGGGCGGGTGCTGATCGCCGAACCCGGCGGGGAGTACAAGGCGGTGCTCGCGGACACGGTCGTCGGCCACCGGGTTGCCCAGGGCGCCGACGCCTTCCAGGCCTCCGCGGACGTCACCGAGCTGGTGCGCGCGAGCGGTCAGGGCCTGTACACGGTCGCCCAGATCAATGTGGCCATGGGCCGTTCCGCGGCCGGCGCGTGGGGCGGCTGGACGCTGGTCGTGGCCTACGAGAACCCGACGGAGCCACTGCGCGACCTGTCCGTCTGGGACGGCTTCGACACCCTCGGCTCCCCCGCGGGCAAGGAGATCCGGCTGCGCGGGCTCGCCGTTCCGCCGGGCGCGGGCGGCCGGGCCGGGCTCGTCGCGTACGACGGCGACCGCGGCCGAACGGGTGATTCGCTCATGCTCTCGACCGGTGGCCGGACGGCCGTCCCGCTCACGGACGCGGTCAACCCATCTGACGATGTGTTGAACTCCACGATCAGCGAGCCGGGGGAGGCTCCGGCGGCGCGTGTACCGGCGTACGCCAACACCCTCGGCTACGACTCCGACGTGTTCGATCTGCGCGGCGGATTGCGGCGCGGCGGTGACCAGCTGACCGTTCGGCTCGTTTCCCACCGGGACGCGGCGTGGGCCGGGGCGCTCTTCGTCGCCGTCGACACACGGAAGAAGAGGTAGGCGCGTTCCCGCCCGTCCCGAGCGCCACCGTGAGCGAGGAAACCGCGCAATGCACCAGCCAGAACCCGACGTCAGCCCGCGGGTCCTGCATCTCACCCAGCCCGTGGACGGCGGGGTCGCCCGGGTCGTGGCGGATCTGACGCGGGCCCAGCTCGCGGACGGCCTGCACGTCACCGTGGCCTGCCCGGCCGGCCGGCTCGCCGGGGACCTGCGGTCCCTGGGCGCGGACGTGCGGCACTGGGCGGCGAGCCGGTCGCCGGGTCCCTTGCTTTTCGGTGAGGTACGACGGCTCGTACGCCTGCTCGACGAGGTACGCCCCGACCTGGTGCACGCGCACAGCGCGAAGGCCGGACTGGCCGGGCGGCTCGCGGTACGCGGGCGGATCCCGACCGTGTTCCAGCCGCATGCCTGGTCCTTCGAGGCGGTGGGCGGGACCACCGCGGCACTGGCGCTCAAGTGGGAGCGTTTCGGAGCCCGTTGGGCGGACCGCCTGGTGTGTGTGAGCGAGGCGGAGCGCACCACCGGCCTGCGTGCCCGGATCGGCGGGCAGGTCAGCGTCATCCCCAACGGCATCGATCCCGAGCGCTTCCACCCGGCCTCCGTCGACACCGTACGGGCCGCCCTCCTGCCCGGACTCGAGTCGGCCGCCCCGCTGGTGGTGTGCGTGGGGCGGCTGTGCCGGCAGAAGGGGCAGGACGTCCTGCTGGCGGCGTGGAGGGACATCGCACGGAAGGTGCCCGGCGCCCGGCTGGTCCTGGTCGGCGACGGTCCGGACGGGGAGCGGCTCCGGTCCCGTGCGCCGGAGTCGGTGCTGTTCGCCGGGGCCGTCGCCGATGCCGTGCCCTGGTACCAGGCCGCCGACCTGGTCGTGCTGCCCTCGCGCTGGGAGGGCATGGCACTGGCCCCGCTGGAGGCGCTGGCCTGCGGGCGGCCCGTGGTGGTGACCGACGTGGACGGCGCCCGGGAGAGCCTGCCGGCCGCGCTCGCGTCCCGCTGTCTGGTGCCCGCCGAGAACCCGGCGGCGCTCGCCGGTGCCGTCGCCGGACTGCTGCTCGACCCGCTGCTGCGCGAGTCGCTCGGCCACCAGGGACGCCGCCACGTCCTGACCACGCACGACGTGCGGCGCACGGCCGGGGCGGTCGCGGGCGTGTACCGCGAACTGCTCACGACCACACAAGGGGCGCGCGTCGCGCCCACCGAGTGCAGGGAGTCCATCCACTCGTGACTGCGGAAAGCACCGTCCCCTCTCCCGGCGCGCAGCCCGGGTACTCGCCCGTCTCGGTCATTCCGCGACGGGAGAGCGGAGCGGGATTCCGGTTCCCCACCCGGCGGCCCCCGGCACGCCCCGCGTCGCCGCTGCCGCTGCTGTTCGCCGACGGCCTCGCCACATTCGTGGGAGCGCTGGCACTGACCGGGGCGCAGCGCCGCCCCCTGCTGGTGGCCCTGCTGGTAACGGCGACCATACTGCTGCGCCCGCAACGTCCGCGTCCGGTGGCGGGGGTGCTGGACGAACTGCCCACCGTCTGCGGCCGCATCGCGGTGGCCTGGCTGGCGCTGGGCACGCTCGTCGCGGCGTGGAACCCGGAGCACGCGCTGTCGGTCCGCACCCTGGCCCTCGGATTCGCGGCGCAGGCCGCGGCCGGCTGCGCGGGCCGCGCGCTGGTACACCTGCGGCACCGCCGGGCGCTGCTGCGCCGTCCGCACGCCGCGCTCGTCATCGGCCCCGCCGCGACCGCGCAGCGGGTGGCCGCCGCCGTGCTGCGGCACCCCAGGTCCGGGGTCCAGCCGGTGGGCATCGTCGCCGAGTTGCCGGACGGCGCCGACGGGCTGCCGGTGCTGACCACGGGTCAGGAGGTGCAGCGGGCCCTCATCCAGAACGGCGTCCTGGACGTGCTGTGCGTCCACCCCGCCGTACGCACCGTGCAGGGCCCGCTGCTGCGGGCGCTCGCCGAGTCGGGCTGCACGGTGTGGGAGGTCGACGCCGACACCCCCTCGTACGCGAGCCGTGAACAGCTCGCCGGGTTCTCCTGCCGGCGTCTCGACATGGGCGCCCGGCGCCGGGTCAGCCTCGGCAAGCGGCTGCTGGACATCTCGGTCTCCGGGGCGCTGCTCCTGCTGCTGAGCCCGCTGCTGGCGGTGTGCGCGGTGGTGGTGCGGCTGACCGACGGGCCGGGGGTCGTCTTCCGGCAGGAGCGCATCGGCAAGGACGGCCGGCCCTTCACGCTGCTGAAGTTCCGCACCCACCGCCCGGTCGACGAGCACGAGGCCGCGACCCGGTGGAGCGTGGCCGGCGAGCGGCAGATGAGCCGCTTCTGCCGCTTCCTGCGCCAGACCTCGCTGGACGAGCTGCTCCAGCTGTGGAACGTCCTGTGCGGCGACATGAGCCTGGTCGGCCCACGCCCCGAACGCCCCTACTTCGTCGGTCAGTTCAGCCAGACCTACCCCGGCTACGCGGCCCGCCACCGGATGCAGACCGGCATCACCGGCCTCGCTCAGGTCCAGGGGCTGCGCGGGGACACCTCGATCGAGGACCGGGCCCGCTTCGACAACGCGTACATCGACAACTGGTCGCTGTGGCAGGACATCTGCATCCTGCTGCGCACCGCGGCCGCCCTCGTGCGACCGACCGGGAGCTGAATCGCCGATGACCCTCGCCCTGCCCCTGCCCCGCGCCCGGACGCTGTCACCGGTCCTGCCCGTGGTCGCCGTGGTCGCCCTGCTCGGCCTGCCGATCGGCCCCGGCGGCGAGGGCGGCGCCGGACCGGCCGACGCGCTGTCCGCGCTGGTCGTGCTGTTCTGCGCGGTCCGGCTGCTGCGGCAGCGGCGGCGCCCGCTGTCGCGTACGGCCGCCCTGGTGCTCGGACTGCCGGTGGTCGGGCTGGCGCTCGCCGCGATGGGCGCCTCCTCGCCGGGGGCGGGGCTCTCCGGTCTGGGCCGCTACCTCCAGATCTTCGTGCTCGTCCCGGCAGCCGTCGTCCTCCTCGTCCGCGACCGGGCCGACTTCCGGGTGCTGGCCTGGTCGTTCGTCGCTCTCGCGGGGTGGCAGGGGGCGGTCGGCGTCCACCAGTTCGTCACCGGGACCGGCGCCTCCTACCAGGGCGAGAACATCCGGGCGGTCGGCACCTTCGGGCCGCAGGACGTGATGGGCATGGCGACCGTCGTGGCGTTCGGCCTGATCTGCGCCGTCGGACTGGCACTCGGCCGGACCCCGGTACGGCAGCGCGCGATCGCCGCCTGCTCGGCGCTCGCGCTGCTGGTGCCGCTCGCGCTCTCCTTCAGCCGGGGCGCGTGGATCGCGACCGTGCTGACCTGCGCGATCCAGCTGGCGCTCGCCGGGCCGCGGCGGGCGCTGAAGGTGGGCGCGGTGACGGCCGCGGCCGGGGTGATCCTGGTGGGCGGCTTCGGGGTCGGCTCGGCGATGCTCCACGAGCGCGTCAACAGCATCACACAGGTCAGGGACGCGCCCGACCGGTCGGTCACCGACCGGTACACGATGTGGGCGGCCGCGGTCGGCATGTGGCGCGACCAGCCGCTGACCGGCGTCGGGATGAAGGGCTTCCCCGAGCACCGCGACGGCCACGCCTCGCTCGCGCTGTCCTCCGGCAGCGACACCGACGGGGCGGGCGGCGGATTCGTCAAGCAGCCGCTGCTCTCCCCGCACAACATGTACCTGCTGATCCTCAGCGAGCAGGGCCTGATCGGGCTGCTCGCCCTCGCGGGCGGCTGGCTGGCGATGCTGGCGTGCGGGCTGCGCGGATGGTTCCGGGTCCGGCGCCGCGGACCCGGCCTCGACTGTGCGCTCGTCGCCTGCGGCCTGCTGATCTGGCAGCTCGTGGACTTCGCGTACGCCGACATCGGCGGCCCGTCGACCGTGCTGACCGCCGTCGTCTTCGGGGCCGTGGCCTGGTGGGCGCTGGCCGGCGCCGGTGGCCGCGAGGAGGCGCTCGCCCGATGACGGTCACACCTCCCCGGACGCCTCGCACGGACGGTCCCGCCTCCGTGCCGTCGGCGCGGTCCGCCGCCCGGTCCGGGGAGACGGCCGACGAGGCCGCCGCAGCGACCGCCGCGGCGGCCTACGAGAAGGAGGACGACGGACAGGAGGACGGCGAACTTCCCCCGGCCTCGCGTCGGTTCCTCGCCAAGGCCACGCTCGTCACCGCTGTCCTCTCCGTCGCCGGGGCCCTGCTCGGGCTGGTGCGGGACCAGGCGCTGGCCCGGCTGTTCGGGGCGGGCAGCGACACCGACGCCTTCCTCGTGGCGTGGACCGTGCCCGAGTTCGCGGCCACGCTGCTCATCGAGGACGGGCTCGCGTTCGCCCTGATCCCGGCGTTCAGCATGGCGCTGGCCCGCCGCTCCCAGGGCGCCCCCGGCGACCCGGTCCGCGCCCTGGTCGCCGGCACGCTGCCCCGCCTGTCGCTGGCCTTCGTCGCGGTGGGCGCCCTGTTCATCGGCCTGGCGCCGCAGCTGGTCGAGGTCCTCGCCCCGGGCCTGCCCGACCCCGCGCTCGCCGTCGACTGCACCCGGCTCACCGCCACCTGCGTGGTGAGCTTCGGGCTCGCCGGGTACTGCAGCGCCGCCCTGCGCGCGCACCGGCGGTACGGAGCTCCCGCCGCGATCTACGTCGCCTACAACGTCGGCATCATCACCGGGATGTTCGTGCTCGGCGGGCGTTGGGGGGTGCGCTCGGCGGCGGCCGGGGTCGCGGTCGGCGGGCTGCTGATGGTCCTCGTCCAGCTGCCCTCCCTGCTGGGCCGGCTGAGGAAACGCGGAGCGGCCGAGGAGGCCTCCGCGCCGGAGGAGGCCCGGCCCCTCGACACCCTGCTCCTCACGACCGTGCTCCTGTTCGCGCTGTGCCGGCAGTCCCAGGTCCTCATCGAGCGCTTCCTCGCCTCGCAGCTGCCGGCCGGGGCGATCTCGCACCTGAACTACGCGCAGAAGGTCGCGCAGATGCCGATGATCCTTTCGGTGATGGTGTGCACGGTCACCTTCCCGGTGGTCGCGCGGGCGCTCGCCGAGGGGGACACCGAACGGGCCCGCTCCCGGGTGGAGCGGGATCTGGCGCTGGCCGCGTGTGTCGTGCTGCTGGGCACGGCCGCCGTGCTGGCCTGCTCGCCGCAGATCATCGAGGTTCTCTTCCAGCGGGGCGCGTTCACCGCGAAGGACACGGCGGCGACGGCGGGCGTGATGCGGGTGTACGCGCTCGGGCTGCTCGGCCAGACCCTGGTGGGCGTGCTGGTCCGCTCCTACTTCTCGGCCGGCCGAGGCTCCTGGTACCCGGTCGGCGCGATGGCCTGCGGGATCGTCGTGACCTCCTGGATCGGCGCGCTCAGCGTCGGCCCCTGGGGCGTGTACGGGATCGCCGCCGCCAACGCGATCGGCATCACCGTCACCGCCCTCGTCCTGCTGGCCGGGATGGGGCCGCGCAGCGTTCCGGTCGAGTTCCGGGGCGTGCTGCGAGAACTGAGCCGGCCGGTGCGGGCGGCGCTGGTGGCCACCCTGGCGGGGTCCTTCGCCGCCGGGCGGTTCGCCGACCCCCTGTCCGGTCTGGCCGCCGGTGGGCTCACCGTGACCGTCGTCTTCCTGCTGCTCGGCCGCGCCCTGGGCTCCCAGGGCGTCGTCTCCGCACTCCGTTCCGTACGTTCCGCGACCCGAAGGTTCTCCCATGTCCGCTCCTGACCACAGCAGACGCACTCCCGTCCCGTGGGTGGCGATGTACCACTCCGTGGGGGACTGCTCCGAGGATCCGTACCGCATCACCGTCACCCCCGAGCGGCTGGAGAAGCAGCTGATGTGGCTGCGCCGGCGCGGGCTGCGCGGCGTCTCCATGGCGAAACTGCTCGCCGCCCGCGCCCGGGGCGAGGGCCGCAACCTGGTCGGTCTCACCTTCGACGACGGGTACGCCGACTTCCTCACCGAGGCGCTGCCCGTGCTGCGCCGCCACCGCTGCTCGGCCACCCTGTTCGTGCTGCCCGGCCGGCTCGGCGGCGACAACGCCTGGGACCCGCTGGGCCCGCGCAAGCCGCTGCTGACCGCCGACGGCATCTGCCGCGCGGCCTACGAGGGCGTCGAGATCGGCTCGCACGGCCTCACCCACGTCGATCTGACCAAGGCCGACGACCTCACCCTCAAGACGGAGACCGCCGAGAGCCGCGCGGCCCTCACCGCGTTGCTCGGCACCGAGATCGACGGCTTCTGCTACCCGTACGGGACGATCGACCAGCGCGCCATGGACGCCGTACGCGAAGCCGGTTACGGCTACGCCTGCGCGATCGACCCCGGCTCGCTGAACGGGCTGCACGCCCTTCCCCGCCTGCACATCGGGCAGAGCGACAACTTCCTCCGCATGCATCTGAAGTACCGGCTGCACCGGTTGCGCCGACAGCCCGTCGAGGGGCTGCGGTGAAGGCACTGCACATCATCACGGGGCTCGGCGTCGGCGGGGCCGAGCAGCAACTTCGGCTGCTGCTGCGGCACCTGCCCGTCGAGTGCGAGGTGGTGACGCTGACGAACCCGGGGACGGTGGCCGACGGGCTGGCGAGCGACGGGGTCCGGGTCGTCCACCTCGGCATGGCCGGCAACCGTGACCTGGCCGCGCTGCCCCGCCTGGTCCGGATCATCCGCTCCGGCGGCTACGACCTCGTCCACACCCACCTCTACCGGGCCTGCGTGTACGGCCGGCTGGCCGCGCGGCTCGCCGGGGTCCGCGCGGTCGTCGCCACCGAACACTCCCTGGGCGACTCCCAGATGGAGGGGCGGAAACTGACCTCCGGGGTCCGCGCGCTCTACCTGGCCAGCGAGCGGCTGGGCCGCACCACGGTCGCCGTCTCCCCCACGGTCGCCGACCGGCTGCGCGGCTGGGGGGTCCCCGCCCCCCGGATCGAGGTCGTGCCCAACGGCATCGACCTGGCCCGCTTCCGCTTCGACCCGGACGCCCGCCGGCACACCCGGCGCCGCCTCGGCCTGCCCGACCACGCCTGTGTCGTCGGCGGCGTCGGACGGCTCACGGCGGGCAAACGCTTCGACGTCCTCATCCACGCCCTCGCCCGGCTCCCCGCCGACCACTGGCTGTTGCTGGTCGGCGGCGGTCCCGAGGAGAACGTGCTGCGCCGCACCGCGCACGAGGCGGGGGTCGCCGACCGGGTCCTGTTCACCGGCGAACGCCCCTGCGTTCCGGACGGCACCCCCGGCCCCGACCTGCCCTCCCTCACCTCCGCCATGGACCTGTTCGTCTCCCCCTCCCCCGAGGAGACCTTCGGTCTGGCCGTCGTCGAGGCGCTGGCCTGCGGCCTGCCCGTGCTCTACGCCTCCTGCCCCGCGATCGAGCAGCTGCCCGCCCGGTTGAGGGGCGCCCGCCGGGTGACCGGCGGCACCGAGGCGTTCGTCCGCGCGCTGACCGAGGCACGCGCCCAGCCCCCCGGCCCGCGCACCGCCTCCGAAGCCGCCCGCCACTACGACATCACCCGCAGCGCCGCCCAGCTCATGGACGTGTACGCGGCCACCGTTTCCGGACCGCCCCTGCTCTCCCCCGCCACCCCGACACCCCAGGGAGTCAGTTCCCCATGACCGAGAACCCCCGCCGCCCCGCCGCCCTGCGCCGCGCCAAGGCGCTCCCGCCCTGGTCCCTGCTCGCGGTCGGCGCCGTCGCCGGCGGGCTGCTCGGCGGCACGTACGGCGTCCTCAAGCCGCCCGCTTACACGGCCACCGCCTACGTCGTCGCCGTCCCCACCGAGAAGTCCGACCCGGCGTCCGCGCTCGGCTTCGCGCAGGCCTACGGCCGGGTCGCCACGCAGCTGGCGGTGCTCGGGGACGCGCAGGTGTGGGCAGGCGTGCCGGTGAAGACGCTCCAGCAGAGCGTGCAGACGGCGACCTCGCCGGACGCGCCGATGGTCTCGATCACGGCGACCTCCTCCCGGGCCGACCTGGCCGCCGACATGGCCAACGCGGTCTCCCGCTCGCTGACCCAGCACGCCAGGAGTTCCAGGGCCGCCACCAACGTCGAGCTCCAGCAGTTCGCCCGCGCGGTCCGGCCGACCGGCCCCTCCTCGGTGTCGCCGACGGTGACGGGTCTGGTGGGGGCGAGCGCGGGCGGTCTGCTCGGCGGACTGCTGCTGCTGGTGCGGCCCAGGCGGGACCGGGAGGACGAGGCCGCGCGCCCCGCCGCCGTCCCCGGCCCGGCCTTCGCCGCCGACGCCCACGGAGCGCTGTGAAGCCGACGTTCACCACCGAACTCGTCACCGACGAACAGGCCTTCGCCGCCCTGGCCCCCGCCTGGGGCCGGCTGTACCAGCGGTGCGCGAGCGCCACCCCGTTCCAGAGCCACGCCTGGCTCCACTCGTGGTGGCTGTCGTACGGCAGGCGCGGCCGGCTGCGTCTGCTGCTGGTCCGCGACGGCGGTGAACTCGTCGCCGCGGCACCGCTGATGGCCGTACGCCGACCCCTGCCGGCGCTCGTGCCGCTCGGCGGGGCGATCTCCGACTACGGGGACGTCCTCGTCGACGACGAACAGGGCGAGCATGCCGTCGCCGCGCTCACCGAGGGCCTGGCGGCGGCCGCCCGCACCGCGCTGATCGACTTCCGCGAGGTGCGTCCGGGCGGCGCGGTGGAGCAGGTCTACGAGCGCTGGCGAGGCCCCCGGCGACGGGTGAGCGACTCGGTGTGCCTGGAGCTGCCCGCCGTGCCCATGGACGAGCTGGTGTCCCGGCTGCCGTCGGCGAAGGCCCAGCGGGTGCGCGCCAAGCTGCGCAAGCTCACCGCGCTGGGCGTCGAGCGTCAGGTCGTGTGCCCGGAAGAGGTCGACTCGGCGCTGCGCCGGCTGCTGGAACTGCACCAGTTGCAGTGGCAGGGCCGGAAGGTGACGGGCGAGCACCTGCGGACACGGTTCTGCGAGCACCTGGTGCGCTCGGTCGGGCCGATGGTGCGCTCCGGGGACGCGGTGGTCACCGAGTTCCGGCTCGACGACGACGTGGTGGCCGTCGATCTGACCCTGCTGTCGCGACGGCTGGCCGGTGGCTACCTCTACGGAGCCCATCCGCGGCTGCGCGAACGCAAGGCGGACGTGGCGGTGATGCTGCTCGACGCATGCGCCGAGCACTCCAGGAGCGGGGGCCGCGCCGCGCTCAGCCTGCTGCGCGGCAACGAGCCCTACAAGCACCACTGGCGACCCGAACCGGTCGTCAACCAGCGCCTGCTGCTGGCCCGTCGGCGTACCGCGCCGCTGCTGTCGGCGGTCGTGTGCGACGTGGCCGCGCGACGGCGGGGCAAGGAGTTGCTGCTCCGGCTGGAGCAGCGGAGGGAGCGTGACGGTGGCGGCAGGTCCTGACGCGGGCCTGCCGCCACCGCACCGCGGTTCACTCGTCGCCCGACCACCAGTCCAGCCGGAAGCACAGCTTGCCGCCGATCCAGTACTCGACCCACTCGCCCAGGTCCATCGGGGTGCAGTTCACCGTGGGTTCGACGGGAGGCTCGGTCGTGGGCGCCGGGGGCGACGGCTCGACGGAGGGCACCGGACTCGTCGGCGGCGTGCTCGGCTCGTCGGTGCGGCCGGACATCAACGAGCGGTAGACGACCGACGACCGGGGGTTCTGCCCGCACTGCCACACACCGTGCGGGCAGTAGTCCGTCACCGTGTTGTACAGCGGTTTGTGCTCGTCCATCCAGGCGAGCATGCGCCGCATGTATTCGGGGTTGTCACCGTTGCGGAAGAGTCCCCATTCGGGATAGGAAATGGGCTTGCCATGGCTTTTGGCGAAGTCCACGTGCGCCTGAAGCCCGTAGGGTTCCTTCACCTGCTCGTCGAAGGACAGGCCGGTCGGCTGGTCGTAGGAGTCCATTCCGAGGATGTCGACCGTGTCGTCCCCCGGATAGCACTCGGTCCACGGAACGGCGTCCTTGCCGCGGCTCGGCGTGAAGTCGAACCTGAATTCCTGGCCCGGCACCGAGCGCATTGTGGAGACGATCCTGTTCCAGTACTTCTTCCAGGCCTCCGGGTCCGGCCCGCACCGATGGGTGTACGTGATGCCGTTCATCTCCCAGCCGAGCACGATCACCGTGTCCGGCACCTTCAGCGCGACCAGCCGCTCGGCGAGAGCCCTGAAGTGGTGATCGAACTCCCCGGCCGCACCCTGCCGCAGAAGCCCGCGCACCTCCTCGTCGGACACCCCCTCCTCGTTGCGCTCCATCATGGGCACGTTGAGGACGAGCATGCGGTCGTCCTTCTCCAGCCTCCAGTCCGCCCACACGTCGAGGAAGCCGGGCGGACCTTCGATGTTGTGCCACAGGTCGCCCGGCAGGTAGGTGTGCCCGACGCGCAGCTCCGCGCCGTCCAGCCACTCGCTGAGCTCGGCGATCCGGGCCACGCCCAGGGCGCCGTAGTCGAGGTAGGCGCCGAACGCGGGGTCGCTGTTCGCGGGCGGGACGGCCGGGGTGGACGGCGTGACGGTCTCCGCCGGGGACACCGACGCCCCGGGGGCCACCGACGCCCCGGGTACCACCGGTGCCTCGGGGACCACCGGCGTCTCGGGGACCACCGGTGCCTCGGGGGTCACCGACGCCGCCGGTGTCGCGCCCGGGACGGGTACGACCGGGCCGGGCTCGGCGGGTGCGGGGAGGGTCGACGCGGCCGCCGGGACGGTCGGGGTGGGAGCGGGAGGATCAGCGACCCGCACCACCCCCGCGCCCGCGGCGAATCCAGGTCCGGACGCCAGGACGGCCGACGCCGCGACCGCTGCCGCGACGACGGCCAACCGGCGGGACCGCGCGCGTCGCTGCTGTGGAGCCATGCCTGCTCCTTTCTCCACTTTCACGTAACGCGCAAGGACCGCGCGTTACTGACACTCAGTCATATGAAAGTCACACGAAAAGGAATTACGCCACCGCCGTTACGGCTTTCGAGTGTCTCGATCGCTCATATCGGTGAACTGAACCGAAGGACCCGGAAACACATGCCCGAGTCGCTGCTCGACACCCGCGTCCCCGCCGTTCTTCTGCGGATCGACCGGAATCCCTTTCACCACGGAACGCTGGGTGCCGTGCGCTCTCTCGGCAGAGCCGGAATCGACGTGCACGTGGTCGCCGACTCCACGGGAAGTCCCGTACGCAAGTCCCGTTTCGTACGCCAGTTGCATCCACCGCCGCCGCCCGGCGCCGCCCTCGCCGACATCGCCGCCACGCTGCTGCGGGTGGCCGCCCGCATCGAGCGGCCCGCCGTGCTGATCCCGATGGACGACGCCGGCGCGGTCGCGGTGAGCCGCCTGCGCGAGGAGCTGGCGCCCGCCTACCTGCTGCCGCAACAACCCAGCTCGGTGCCCGAACGGGTCGCCGACAAGGCGGAACTGACCAGGCTCTGCGCGGCCGCGGACGTGCCGCACCCGCTCACCGTGACCCCGGACAGCGCGGCACAGGCCGCCTCCGCCGCCTGGCGGCTCGGTCTTCCGGTGGTGGCCAAGTGGAGCCGGCCCTGGCTGCTGCCCGCCGATTCGGGGCTGCGCAGCACGGTGGTGGTGCGCTCCACCCAGGAGGCGCGCGACCTGTACCTGCGCACTCCCGAGGCCGGCAGCCAACTGCTCCTCCAGGCCTTCCTCTCGCCGGGCCCAAACCGCGACTGGTTCTTCCACGGATACGCCGACCGCTCCGGCGCGGTCGGCGGCGGCGGCCCCGGCCGCAAACTGTGCGCCTGGCCCCGCGGCGCGGGGCTCACGGCGGTGGGCGAATGGACCGAGAACCCAAAGGTGCGGACCCTCGCCCAGCGACTCACCGACGAACTCGGCTACCGGGGCATCTTCGACCTCGACTTCCGCCGCTGCGGCGCGACGGGCGACTACCACCTGCTCGACTTCAACCCGCGCCCCGGCGCCCAGTTCCGGCTCTTCACCGACGGCGCCGGACTCGACGTCGTCCGCGCCCAACACCTCGATCTGACCCACCGTCCGCTGCCGGCCGGGGTGCCGCTGCCGGGCCGGGCGTTCGTGGTGGAGAACTACGCGCCGCTGGCCGCGCTGCGACCGGCGCGCCGCGGCCGTGAGCTGGCCTGGCACGCGTGCGACGACACCGCTCCCGGCCGGGCCATGTGGGGCCTGTGGGGCGCCCATGTCGCCCGTCGGCTGCTCGACCGGCTGCGCCGGGCCGGCGCCTCGGGCGCGGCCGGGGTCCGGCCCCGCGTGGTCCGCCAGGCCACGCCGCCCACGCCGTCCCTGACGGACCTGACCGAACCGCCGCCGGGCGCACCGGCCCCGACCGCGTCCGCACCGACCGCACCGACCGCACCGACCGACGACGAGAAAGCGAGCAGTTGCTGATGTACGACCTGCTGGTGGTGGGCGCGGGCCCGTACGGCCTGTCCATCGCGGCGCACGCCGCGGCCGCCGGGCTGAAGCTGCGGGTCTTCGGCCGGCCGATGGCCTCCTGGCGCGACAACATGCCGGGCGGGATGTTCCTGAAGTCCGAGCCGTGGGCCTCCAACCTCTCCGACCCCGCGGCCCGCTGGCGGCTCGACGCGTACTGCGCGACCCAGGGCGTGACGGCCCGGCACGGCGAGCCGATCCCGGTGGAGATGTTCGCCCGGTACGGGCTGTGGTTCGCCCGCAACGCCGTCCCCGAGGTCGACGAGCGCATGGTGACCCGGATCGTGTCCCGGCCGGGCGGCTTCGAGGCGGTCACCGCGGACGGCGAGACCGTGCGCACCCGGACGGTCGCCCTCGCCGTGGGCGTCATGCCGTTCGTCGAGATCCCGGCCGCCCTGCGCGGACTCTCCTGCGACCTGGTCTCGCACAGCAGCCACCACGGTGACCTCGACCGCTTCCGCGGCCGGGACGTCACGGTGATCGGCGGCGGCCAGGCGGCTCTGGAGACGGCCGCCCTGCTCGCCGAACAGGGCTCTCGGGTAAGGGTGTTGGCCCGCGCCGACCGGCTGCGCTGGAACGACGTGCCGGCGCCGTGGGAGCGCCCGTGGTGGCAGTCGGTCCGCTCCCCGCAGAGCGGGCTCGGCTGCGGCTGGCGCAACTGGTTCTACGCCGAACGCCCCGGTGTCTACCGCCGGCTCCCGGAACCGACCCGGGCACGCATCGCGGCGACGGCGCTCGGGCCGGCCGGCGCCTGGTGGGTGCGGGACCGGGTGGAGGGCTCCGTGCGGGTGCGTCTCGACCACGAGGTGACGGCGGCGCGAGCGGTCCCGGGCGGGGTAAGGCTCGAGGTGGCCGGAGGGGACTCCTTCGAGACCGAGCACGTGATCGCGGCCACCGGCTTCAAGGCGACCCGTGACCGGCTCGGCCTGCTCTCCGGCGAACTGCGCGGGGCGCTGGCCGCGGTGTCCGACGGTTCCCCCGAGGTGGGCCGGGACTTCGAGTCGTCCCAGCCCGGCCTGTTCCTGGCCGGACTGGTGACGGCGGCCGGCTTCGGCCCGGCGATGCGCTTCGTGTACGGCGCGACCTTCACGGCGGGAACCCTCGTCCGGGGCGTACGGCGCCGGCTGCACACGGGCGTGCCGAGCGGGGCGATCCCGGCACCGGGTCGGCACGGGGCGGCGGAGACCGTACGGCGTTGAGCCGGACGGGTCGTGGGTGCCGGGCGCGAGGGCGTCCGGCACCCACTGTTCTCACCTACGGGACGCGGCTCGGCCTCGCCGGTACAGGACGGCGCCGCCCGCGATGAGCGCCGCGCTGACGCCGGAGGCGGCCAGCAGAGCGGCACGGTCGCCGCCGGTGTGCGGCAGCTGCGGCGGCGAGCTGTGCTCCCCGCCACCCTCCGGAGGCGCGGTGTGCCCGCCGTGCGGAGGCTGACCGCCACCGCCGCCGTGCGGGGGCGGGGTGGAGTGATCACCGTGCGGGGGCGGGGTCGAGTGACCGCCGTGGGGAGGCGGAGTCGAGTGGCCACCGTGCGGGGGCGGGGTGGAATGGCCCCCGCCGGGCGGGGTGGAGTGACCGCCGTACGGAGGCGGCGTGGAGTGACCCCCACCGGGCGGAGTACTGCCACCGCCGTACGGAGGCGGAGTCGAGTGACCACCGTACGGAGGCGGAGTCGAGTGACCCCCAGCGGGCGGAGTACTGCCGCCGCCATGCGGAGGCGGAGTCGTGTGACCACCATCCGGCGGCGTCGTGTGACCACCTCCGGGAGGCGGGGTCGTGTGACCGCCACCGCCGCAGGTGTCGCCGTAGCCCCCGCAGTCGTCCCCGGGCCCGTGGTCCTCGTGCCCGGAATCCCCGTAAGCGGAGTCGCCATCGCCCGAATCGCCGTGACCGGAGTCGTCGTCGCGGGACGCGCCGGGACCGGAGTCTGCGTGACCGGAGTCGGCGTGACCGGAGTCGGCGTGACCGGAGTCCCCATAGCCCGAGCCCCCATGACCAGAGTCCCCATAGCCGGAATCCCCGTGGCCGGCGTCCCCGTAGCCGGAGTCGTCGTCACGGGACTCGCCGTGACCGGAGCCCCCGTGATCGGAGTCCCCGTAGCCCGAGCCCCCATGACCAGAGTCCCCGTGGCCGGAATCCCCGTGGCCGGCCTCCCCATAGCCGGAGTCGTCGCGGGACTCGCCGTAACCGGATTCGGCGTGATCGGAGTCCCCGTAGCCCGAGCCCCCATGACCAGAGTCCCCGTAGCCGGGATCGTCGTGACCGGCGTCCCCGTAACCGACGTCGTCGTGACCGGCGTCCCCGTAACCGACGTCGTCGTGACCGGCGTCCCCGTAACCGACGTCGTCGTGACCGGCGTCCCCGTAACCGGCGTCCCCATAGCCGGCGTCCCCGTAGCCGGAGTCGTCGTCGCGGGACTCGGCGTCGTCATCGTGTGATGCGCCATCTGAGCGATGGTCTTGCGCGTCCGTGAGGCCGGCACAGGAGTTGGCGAACACCGGGTTGAGCGCGGCGATGACGTCGACCGAGTTGCCGCATGCGTTCACCGGGACGTGCACCGGGGCCTGGACGGCGTTGCCCGACAGGACCCCGGGCGAACCCTGGGCGGCTCCTTGGGCTGTCGAGTCGGCGAGGGCGTTGCCGCCCGCGTACAGGGACAGAATGCCCGTCGCGGCGGCGGCCGCGACCATTCCCCTGCTCAGGGTCTGTCGCAATCTCGTTGTCTTCCTACTTGGAGAAGTGGGAAAAGCCGGCCCTGGACCACAGGTGTGTCGTCCAAGGCCGGCCTCGATCCAGCGGTACGGCTGGTGTGCCGCGTCGTCAGTCGTTGAAGCAGAAGTTGCCGGCGGCCGGGTTCAACGCGGCGATGACGTTGACGGTGTTGCCGCACACGTTGATCGGAATGTGGATCGGAACCTGGACGACGTTGCCCGACAGGACGCCCGGCGAGCCGATGGCCGCACCGTTGGCACCAGCGTCGGCGAAGGCGGGAGCAGCCCCGCCGAGGGCCAGGATCAGACCCGCGACAACAGCAGCGCTCTTCTTCATGAGTTTCCCTTCTCTGCGGTCATGCCCAGATGACGGTCGAAACCGAGCGAGCGCAACTGGAACGGCTCGCACCATGACCCGCAAGCTGCAAACGAGAGATAGACAGCCGAAGAAACCAAGAAACGCGCACCGTAAGGGAATTCACTCGAACGCCTTCAGGTAATTGACACGAATGGTCCATTAGCGAGGAAACGATTCGCCTCAACCGAGAGAAAAATGACAGGAAGTCAGCGGAGACCGCGATGGCCGGACGGCCCGCCGGAAACAGAACGGGCCGCCCGGCGGGCAGTGCCGGGGACGTCAGTGGTTGGCCACGCCGTTGCCCGAGAGCGCGGAGATGTCGTCCAGGATGTGCGACAGCGGCTCGTCGCCCTTGGCCTGGGTGCTGTTCTCGGCGCACTGCTGGTTCTGCGGGGCGGACAGGACGGGGATGTCCTGGACGCCGACGTTGGCGATGACGGCGAGCACGGACTGCACGTCGGCCTTGACCGGCAGGCCCACGCACAGCTTGTTGGCGGTGCCCTGCACCAGGGTGGCCTGGGGGCTCATGTCGCCCTTGGTCACCGAGTTCCCGAACGCCTCGTGCGCACCGTTGCCACTGGCGGAGGTGGTGCCGGCGTCGTCCCCGATGGCAAGCGCCTGAGGGGCGACCGCCGCGGACATACCGACGACGGAAGCGGCGACCGCCGCCGCGGCCATTGCCTTCTTGAGCATTTCGCTAATCCTTTCCCTGCCCTGACTCCCGGTCAGGACCATGTGCCTGCCACCGAACCAACCGGAAGCGCCCTATTTGGTTGCGGCCAGTCACCCGATCGGTTTTTCCGTCCCGGCAGCCGGAGTTCGCCGCAATAGGCCATCGGAGTGAACGGGAGCAACCAAACAGCTCAGGTGAAGTTAATCCGAACGCTCCGGTGGACGGGGCTTCTCACCGAAGGGACTCACAAGTGATCAAGAAGGTACTGGCCACCGCTGCGGTCGCCGCTTCCGTCGTCGGCGTCTCCGCCGCCGCGGCAGCCCCGGCCCTCGCCATCGGCAACGACAGCGGCACCACGTCCGCGAGCGGCAACGGTGCCAGCCAGTCGTTCGGCAACTCGGCCACCTTCGGCAACATGAGCCCCCAGATGGCGCTCATCCAGGGCTCCTTCAACAAGCCCTGTATCGGTCTGCCGGCGAAGCTCAACGCCCAGTCCATCCTCGCCCTGGCCAACATCGGCGTGCAGGACATCCCGATCCTGTCGGCCCCGCAGAACCAGCAGTGTGTCGAGAACAGCACCCAGGCCAAGGGCGACGAGCCGCTCTCGCACATCCTGGACGACATCTCGGTCCTGGCCGGCAACGGCGCGGCCAACCGCTGAGCCCACGCGCTGAACGGGTTCTTTTCTCGAGCCCTGCGGGTGGATTATCAGCCCGGACAGCGGGCCGCCGGATCATCGGCGGCCCGCTGTTCTAGCGTGCGGCGCGTGACGATGAAGAGAAACCTTTGGCCACGCCGCCTGGCGATTCCCGGAATCGTCCTGGCCGCCGCGGGCGCGCTGCTCGGCAGTTCCGCCCTTCCCTCACTGCCCGGACTCCCCGGCCGGGAACACGCCCCGCGCGGGTTCAACGTCCTGCTGATGGGCACCGACGAACGGGACACCCTCACCGCCACCCAGAAGCAGAAGTTCCATGCCGGTGGAAAGCCCTGCGGCTGCTCGGACGTCCTGATGCTGATCCACCTGTCGGCCCACCGGGACCGCGTCAGCGTGATCGGCATGCCCCGTGACTCCTACGCGGAGATCCCGCCGTACCGGGAGAAGCCCG
The DNA here is from genome assembly GCF_032248645.1 of Streptomyces zaehneri. Lineage (NCBI taxonomy): Bacteria > Bacillati > Actinomycetota > Actinomycetes > Kitasatosporales > Streptomycetaceae > Streptomyces > Streptomyces zaehneri. The sequence continues at coordinate 141,785 of NZ_JASTTJ010000016.1, read as the reverse complement.
GCGCCAGGGAACGCCCGCCGCATCCGGCGAAGCTCAACGCGGCCTACCAGGAGGGCGGTCCGGAGCTCATGATCCGGACCGTGGAGTCGATGGCCAAGCTGAACATCGACCGGTTCCTCCAGGTGGACTTCCGGCGCTTCGTGAACAGCGTGGACGAGGTCGGGGGCGTCGAGGTGTGCACACCGCGGCGGCTGAAGGACTCGGCGACCAGGCTCGACCTCAAACCCGGCAAGCACCGGCTCGGTGGCGGGCAGGCGTTGCAGTACGTCCGCTCACGGCATGTCGACGGCAGCGCCGACCTCGGCCGGATCCAGCGTCAGCAGCGCTTCCTCGTCCAGGCCTGGCGGGAGGTGAAGGAACGGAGACTGCTCACCCACCCGAGGCGTATGACGCACCTGGTGGAGATGTTGCTCGGGTCCGGCCGGCAGGGTTTCTCGGCCGGCGAGCTCGTCGAGCTGGCGGCCGCGCTGCACCGGCTGCCGGACTCGGCGACGGAGTTCACGACCGTGCCGATCGCCGGGTTCGCCCCGGCCCGCCTGGGCATCGGCGCGGCGCTGGCCTGGGACCGGAAGGAGGCGGACACACTCTTCACCAAGGTGCGCGACGACCGGCCGCTGGTCGAGCGGGGTGCGGAGGTGAAGCCGAAAGACCCACCGGACATCCTCGGCAAGCCGGTTCCGGTGCGGGGGAGCGCGTACGCGTGCCACTGAGGGGCGCACGGTTGTCGTGCGCGATGCGCTACGCCGATCGGGGCACAGCGCGCAACCCCGGGCGGGTTCGGGGCGTTGTTGATCACGCAGCTCCTCCCCCGGAGTCCGCGTTTTCGAAGGGAACGAACATGAAGAAGCTGTGGGCGACCGCGGCCCTCGCCGCCTCCGTCGCCGGTCTTGCGGCGATGAGCGCCCCGCAGGCCCTCGCCATCGGTGACGACAGCGGCACCACGTCCGCCAGCGGCAACGGCGCCTCGTCGGAGTTCGGCAACTCGGCCACCTTCGGTGACCAGAGCCCGCAGCTTTCGCTGGTCCAGGGTTCGCTGAACAAGCCGTGCATCGGCCTGCCGGCGAAGCTCAACGCCCAGTCGCTCATCGCGGCTCTGAACATCGGCGTGCAGGACATCCCGGTCCTGTCGGCCCCGCAGAACCAGCAGTGTGTCGAGAACAGCACCCAGGCCAAGGGCGACGAGCCGCTCTCGCACATCCTGGACGACATCTCGGTCCTGGCCGGCAACGGCGCGGGCAACGGCTGAGCAACAGCCTGACGTACCGCTGCGGCGGGTCACCGGTTCTCCGGTGACCCGCCGTTTCGTGTGCCACCCGCGGTACGGGTTCTCGGTCGCCTCGGCTCACCCGGCCGTCACCGCGTGGTGCTACCCGGTATCCGGTGTGCCGGGTGTGTCTTCATGTGCGCGCCCCCTGTGTCCGTCGACGTCGGTGACTGTGACTGTGCCGGGGCAGGGGGCCGGAACGTGCGACACGGGGTGTTGCGGACCCGTCTCGAACGGGCGAGGGCGGTCCTTCGAGACCGGTGGGTGACCCTCCGGTGGCCTAGGACACCACGTCCTTGCGGGCGAAACCCCGGAAGGCCAGGGCGAACAGGACCAGGGCGTAGGTCACGGAGACGGCGGTGCCCTGGATCATGCCGGACCACTCGGGGGTGGGCTGGACGGCGTCGGCCCAGGCGAACTGCCAGTGCGCGGGCAGGAAGTCGCGCCAGTCGCCGAGGGCGGTGACGGCGTCAAGGACGTTGCCGACGATGGTCAGGCCGACCGCGCCGCCGACCGCGCCGAGCGGGGCGTCGGTCTTCGTCGAGAGCCAGAACGCGAGCCCGGCGGTGACCAGTTGGGAGACGAAGACGTACCCGACCACGACCACCAGCCGCTGGGCCGCCGTGCCGGAGTCGAGCGCGCCGCCCGTGGGCAGCTCCAGAGGGCCCCAGCCGTAGGCCGCGGAGCCGACGGCGAGGGCCACGACGGGCAGCAGGACCATCGCGGCCAGGCTGAGGCCGAGGCCGACGACGAGCTTGGACCACAGCAGGCGGGCCCGGGGCACGGGGGCGGCGAGGAGGTAGCGCAGCGAGGACCAGCCGGCCTCCGAGGCGACCGTGTCCCCGCAGAACAGGGCGACCGGGATGACCAGGAGGAAGCCCGCGGACACGAACAGGTTGACGGCGGCGAAGTTGGCGCCGGACGCCGTCGCCGTGTCCATCAGGGTCACCTGGTTGTTGCGGCCGCCGGGCTCGCCGCCGATCGCGAAGGCGATGAGCAGGACGAACGGCAGGGCGGCGAGGATGCCGCCCATGACCAGCGTGCGGCGGCGCTTGAGCTGGCGGACCAGCTCGACGCGCAGCGGCAGCGTGCGGCCCGCCTGGTAGCCGGAGGCGACCTCGGTGAGCGTGCTCATGCGGAACCTCCGATCAGGGTGAGGAAGGCGTCCTCCAGGCGGCGGTGCGGGCCGACGGCCTGGACGGGCACGTCGAGCCGGACGAGGTCGGCGACCAGGCGCCGGGCGCTGCCGTCGGCGTCCAGCCGGACCAGCAGGCCCTCGGCGGTGGGGGCCGCGGAGGCCACCCCCGGCAGCGCGGCGATCTTCTCGACGACCGGCTCCTCGACGGGAGTGGCGGTGCCCACGAGGAGGGTGTCGCCGGAGCCGACGATCTCGGCGACCGGTCCCGCCTGGACCAGCCGGCCCCGGTCCATGACCACGAGGTGCGTGCAGGACTGCTCGACCTCGGACAGGAGGTGGCTGGAGACGATGACCGTGCGGCCGGCCGCCGCGTACCGGATCATCACCTCGCGCATCTCGCGGATCTGCGGCGGGTCGAGACCGTTGGTCGGCTCGTCGAGGATGAGCAGGTCCGGGAGGCCGAGCATGGCCTGGGCGATGGCGAGGCGCTGGCGCATGCCCTGCGAGTAGGTGCGTACGGCGCGGGCGAGGGCGTCGCCGAGGTCCGCGATCTCCAGGGCCTCCTCGAGGTGCGCGTCGCCTGCGGGGCGGCCGGTGGCCTGCCAGTACAGCTCCAGGTTCTCCCGGCCGGACAGGTGCGGGAGGAAGCCGGCGCCCTCGACGAAGGAGCCGACGCGGGAGAGGACCGGCGCGCCGGGGCGGATGGCGTGGCCGAAGACCCGGATCTCGCCGCCGTCGGGGCTGATCAGGCCCATCAGCATGCGCAGGGTCGTCGTCTTGCCCGCGCCGTTCGGGCCGAGGAGACCGAGGACCTGGCCCTTCTCGACGCGGAAGGACAGGTCGCGGACGCTGTAGCGGTCGCCGTTCGCGTACTTCTTGCTCAGGTCGGTGATCTGGAGCGGGACCTCGGCGAGCGCCGCGTCGGGGGCGGGGCCCGCGGTGCGGCGGCGGGCCGTCAGCAGCAGGGCGAGCGCGATCGCCGCGCCCGCGAGGGGCAGCCACCAGACCCAGGACGGGAGCGGGGCGGCCGCGGTCGCCACGGCGGGGGCGGTCGGGACCTTCAGGTCACCCTTCATGGAGACGGTGTACGTCGCCGGGGTCATCGGGGAGGCGTAGCCGAGATCGGTGGAGGCGAGGACCAGGCGCAGCCGGTGGCCCTCCTCGACCTTGTGGTCGATCGCCGGGAGCGTGATCGTGACGTCCTTGCCGTCCTTGGCGCCCTCGACGCGGACCGGGGTGACGAGCTGGGAGGGCAGCACCTGGCTGCCGCTGCCGCTGACGTCGTAGACCTTGGCGAAGAGGACGGCGGTGTCGGACGTCGACTTCACGTGGACGGTGACCGTCGGGGAACCGGTGACGCGCAGGTCGCCGGTGACCGGGGCGGAGTCGAAGGCGGCGTACTGGCCGGGGAAGTCGAGGGAGACGCCGACGCCGAGGGAGGAGAGCTGGGAGAGGCCTGCGCCGCCGAGTCCCGGCAGGGCCGAGACGGCGGGCGGGCTGGCGCCCGGCGGGTTGGCGAAGGACTGCTCCTCGCGGCGGCCGGTCAGGGGGAACGAGCGCTCGCCGTTCTCCAGGCCGGGGTAGCTGTCCGCGCTCGCGCCCCTGAGCTGGGCGGCGCCGTCGGTGGAGTCGACGCCTCCGGTGCGGGTGACGCGGAACGCGGGGCCGGTGTCGGCGGCCTTGTCGTCCTTGAGGTAGCGGTCGAACCAGGCACGCACGCGTGTCTGGACGCGATCGCCCTCCATGTCGCCGCCGTCGTGGCCGCCCGCGATCCAGTCGACGTCGACGGGGGCGCCGTTGGCGCGGATCGCCTTCTCGGCCGCGTCGGACTGGGCGAGGGTGAAGAGGGAGTCGGTCTGGCCCTGGAGGAGGAGTGTGGGGACCTTGATGCGGTCGGCGACGGCGGACGGCGAGCGCTGCTCGAGGAGCTCGCGGGCGGCGGTGTCGGGGGTGCCGGACTCGGCGACGCGGTCGTACATCGCGGCCAGCGCGGGTTCGAAGCGGGCGGCGCCGCCGCCGGTGTTGAAGAAGATGCCGGCCCACAGCTTCTTGAACACGCCGTCGGGGAACAGGGCGTCCGCGAGGTTCCAGTAGGTGATCGCGGGGGCGATGGCGTCGACGCGGTCGTCGTGGCCCGCGGCGAGCAGGGAGATCGCGCCGCCGTAGGAGGCGCCGGCCACGCCCACCCGGGGGTCGCCGCTCTTGTCGAGCTGCACCTGGGGCTGTTTCGCGAGCCAGTCGATCAGCCGGGAGACGTCGGCGACCTCGCCCTTCGGGTCGTTCAGCCCGATCTTGCCGGTGGACTTGCCGAAGCCGCGCGCCGACCACGTGAGCACCGCGTATCCGTCGCGGGCCAGCTTCTCGGCCTGCTGACGCACGTCGTCCTTGCTTCCGCCGAAGCCGTGCCCGAGGAGGACCGCGGGGCGGCGGCCGGCGGCGCCGGAGGTGAAGTAGGAGGTGTCCAGGCGTACGCCGTCCACCGCCATGACCCGGTCGGTGTGGTGCACCGCGGGCGTGTCGTCGTCGGCGGCGACGGCCGTCCAGGTACCGGCACCGGCGAGTACGACCACGGCGGCCACGGCGGAGACGATCCGTCGTGGCCGCCGCGGTCCTCGCAGACCGGGCAGTCGAAGATCCATGCTTCAACCGTACGGGGTCAACCTGTCGTGGAGTTGTCGACCGCAGACCGAACTCGTCGCCATCCCCGCGGCGTACGCGGCCGTCGCGCCGTACACCGGACGCGGTACTCAGACCGGCGTGTCCTGGGCGTCCTCCGGGATCGACACCAGCCAGCGGGTGTCGCGGTGGGGGCGGAGGTAGCAGGCCCAGTAGAGGGTGGCGGCGGCGGTGATGCCGCCGGTCCACACGAGGTAGGCCGTCTCCTGCTGGGTGAGGATGTAGCCGAGGACGACGATCAGCAGGACCGGCAGCACCGGCCACAGGGGCATGCGCCAGGCGTGGGTGTGCCGGTGCCGGCCGCGGCGGGAGAGCAGGGCGGCGATCGCGACGAGCAGGTACATGCCGGTCACGGAGACGCCGGTGACGCCGTAGAGGGTGTCCAGGTTCACGAAGCAGAGCAGCGCGCCGGGGATGCCGACGGCGAGGGTGGCGACCCAGGGGGAGCCGAACCGGCCGAGCTTGGCGAAGAGGTCGTTGACCGGCCGGGGCCAGGCCTTGTCGCGGGCGGAGGCGAACAGGACGCGGGAGTTCTGGATGACCATCACGATGCCGGCGTTGATGATCGCGAGCGCCACGCAGAGGCTGACGAAGGTGCCGACGGCCGAGTTGGACCAGGCGGTGACCATGGCGCCGATGTCGCCGCCGGTGAGCTCGGTGAGGTCGGAGGCGCCGAAGGTGATGGCGACGACCGGGACCAGGATGATCACCGAGGAGATGGCGAGGGTGGCGAGGACCGTGCGGGCGACGTTGCGGCGCGGGTGTTCCAGCTCCTCGGAGAGGTAGACGGCGGTCGAGAAGCCCTGGGTGACGAAGAGGGCGATGGCGAGTCCGGAGACGACCAGCATGGCGGTGACGGTGTCGGTGTGGCCGTCGGCGCCGGCTGCCTGCATCGAGACGAGGCTGCCCGCGCCGCGGTGGCCGTGGGCGAAGCCCAGCACCGCGACGACGGCCGCCGCGATGACCTCCAGGACCAGGAAGACGCCGGTGATCCAGGCGTTGGCGCGCAGGTCGAGCAGGCCGGCGAGGGTGGCGAGCAGCATGACGGCGGCGCCCGCGAGCGAGGGGTCGAGGTGGACGACCGGGGCCAGGTAGTCGGCCGTGCCCATCGCGATGACCGGCGGGACGATCATGACGACGAGCAGGGAGAGGACGAAGACCAGCCAGCCGGCGAGCCGCCCGGCCAGGGTCGACACCATGGCGTACTCGCCGCCCGCGCTGGGGATGAGGGTGCCCAGCTCCGAGTAGCAGAACGCCACGGCGATACAGAGCAGCGAGCCGATCGCGATCGTGAGGGCGGTCGCGGTGCCGAGCGAGCCGAAGAGGTCCGGGACGACGACGAAGAGGGTGGAGGCGGGGGTGACGCAGGAGAGGGTGAGGAGGGTGCCGCCGACGACTCCGATGGAGCGCTTGAGCTTCTGGGGACCGTCGGGCGCCTGGGGGAGGGCGGCCTCGACAGGGGGGAGCGTGTCGGTCATGCGGCGATTCCGATCGACTCGTGCGGCGGGGGTGAGGCGGGAGCGCTATCGCCTCCGGCGGCTTTGGTCGTGCGTCTTTCGTCCGCTCCCGGCGGCTGCATGGAATCCCGACGGAAACCGATGCGTCAATAGGTGTTCACCTACGGAATCCGTCGCCGAAGGCACCTCGGAGTCGCGGATATGGCAGTTTCGCGCGGACTGTTCCGGCCCCTGGGGACATGCGGGAACCGCAGGGCGGGCGGCAAAAAAACGTGCGGACGTTCGGCATGCGGACGTGTCAGTGTGTCTCGTCAGGGTTCGGGGATCACAGACGAAGCACAGGGTGGGGACTCATGAGGCTGAAGTACGCGGCTGCCTGGACGGCGGTCACGGCGGCGGCGCTGATCGCGACGGCCGGGTGCGGCACCCAGGCCGCCGAGGGCACGGCCAGGGCCGTGGACGGCACCGACGCGATCATGGCGGCGCTCGGCAGGGCGACCGACCGGACCGAACAGGTGGGCTCGGCGGAGGTGAGGATGACCACCTCCATGGGCGCCGGCACCCCGGTCACCATGGACGGCACCTACTCCTGGGGCGACGGATTCGCGTTCGACGTCCTGATGGACACCGCGGCCGCGCAGATGCAGCAGATGCAGGACGATCCGAAGATGCGCATGCTCCTCGTGGACGGCGCGTACTACTACGACGTCGATCCGCAGGCCTCGGGCCCGCTCGAGGGCAAGGAGTGGATGAAGATCGACGGCTCGGCCGTCTTCGGCCGGCAGGGCGCGCAGGCGCTCAGCGGGAGCGGCGGGGGCAGCCCGTCGGCGTCCATGAAGGGCCTGAAGTACGCCGACAACGTCGAGGACCTGGGCTCGGAGACGGTGAACGGCAAGACCGCGACCCACTACCGGGCCGTCGTCGACCAGAAGGGCATGGGCAAGTACAAGGAGGCCTACGGCAACGAGGACAACCTCTTCGGCTCGCTCACCGGCGGCGCGACCTCGATCACCATGGATGTCTGGGTCGGAGCCCGGGACCTGCCGGTCCGCATGATCCAGGAGATCGGCACCATGAAGGTCACCATGGACTTCGAGAAGTTCGGCGCCACGGCCGAGGTCAAGGCCCCGCCGGCCGCGCAGACCGGCGACCTCACCGAAGCGATCAAGGAAGCCGGCGGTCGGTAGGCCTCACCGACGAGCAGGCCGCGCGCACGACGGCGCCCCGTCCTCCCCTCACCGGGGACGACGGGGCGCCGTGCGGGCGCCGGCTCAGTGGTTGCGCGGGAAGCCCAGGTCCACGCCGCCCGGGCCGTCGGCCGGGTCCGGCCAGCGGGTCGTGACGACCTTGCCGCGGGTGTAGAAGTGGGTGCCGTCGTTGCCGTAGATGTGGTGGTCGCCGAAGAGCGAGTCCTTCCAGCCGCCGAAGCTGTGGTAGCCCACCGGGACCGGGATCGGGACGTTCACGCCGACCATGCCCGCCTCGATCTCCAGCTGGAAGCGACGGGCCGCGCCGCCGTCCCGGGTGAAGATCGCCGTGCCGTTGCCGAACGGCGAGCTGTTGATGAGGGCCACGCCCTCGTCGTAGGTGTCCACGCGGAGCACGCACAGCACCGGGCCGAAGATCTCGTCCTGGTAGGCCTTCGCGGTCGTCGGGACCTTGTCGAGCAGCGAGATGCCGATCCAGTGACCGTCCTCGAAGCCCTCGACCGTGTAGCCGGAGCCGTCCAGGACGACCTCCGCGCCCTCGGCCGCCGCGCCCGTGACGTAGGACGCCACCTTGTCGCGGTGCACCTTCGTGATGAGCGGGCCCATCTCGGAGGTCGGGTCGTTGCCGGGACCGATCTTGATCTTCTCGGCGCGCTCGCGGATCTTCTGCACCAGCTCGTCGCCGATCGCGCCGACCGCCACGACCGCGGAGATCGCCATGCAGCGCTCGCCCGCCGAGCCGTAGGCCGCCGAGACGGCCGCGTCCGCCGCCGCGTCGAGGTCCGCGTCCGGCAGGACCAGCATGTGGTTCTTCGCGCCGCCCAGCGCCTGGACCCGCTTGTGGTTCGCGGCGGCGGTGGTGTGGATGTACCGGGCGATCGGCGTCGAGCCGACGAACGACACGGCCTTCACGTCCGGGTGCTCCAGGAGACGGTCGACCGCGACCTTGTCACCGTTGACGACGTTGAAGACGCCGTCCGGAAGCCCGGCCTCGGCCAGCAGCTCGGCGAGCTTCAGGGACGCCGACGGGTCCTTCTCCGACGGCTTCAGCACGAAGGTGTTGCCCGTCGCGATGGCGATCGGGAACATCCACATCGGGACCATCGCCGGGAAGTTGAACGGCGTGATGCCCGCGACGACACCCAGCGGCTGCCGGATCGACGACACGTCCACCCGGGAGGCCACCTCCGTCGACAGCTCACCCTTCAGCTGCACCGTGATCCCGCACGCCAGGTCCACGATCTCCAGACCGCGCGCGACCTCGCCCAGCGCGTCGCTGTGCACCTTGCCGTGCTCGGCGGTGATCAGCTCCGCGATCTCGTCCCGGTGCGCGTCCAGCAGCGCCCGGAACTTGAACAGGATCGTGGTCCGCTTGGCCAGCGAGGAGGTGCCCCAGGTGGCGTAGGCGTCCTTGGCGGCGGCCACCGCGGCGTCGACCTCGTCGACGGTCGCGAACGCGACCTTGGTGGTGACGGCGCCGGTCGCCGGGTCGGTGACCGGCCCGTACGTGCCCGACGCGCCCTCGACGGTCTTGCCGCCGATCCAGTGGTTGACGATCTTCGTCATGACCGAGTACTCCTTCACAGATGGCGGCGACGGGTGGAGACGTGCCGTTCGTACAGCTCACGTGCCTTCACCGCGGACGCTCGGGTCGCGGTCTCGGCCACAGGTACATCCCACCAGGCCTGCGCGGGCGGCGGGCCCGACACAGTGTCGGCCGTTTCCGTCTCGACGTAGACACATGTGGGAGTGTCGGCGCGGCGCGCCTCGGCGAGGGCCTCGCGCAGTTCGCGGACGGTCTTCGCGCGCAGCACGCGCATGCCGAGGCTGGCCACGTTGGCGGCCAGGTCGACGGGCAGCGGGGCCCCGGTGAAGGTGCCGTCGTCCGAGGTGTAGCGGTACGCGGTGCCGAACCGCTCGCCGCCCACCGACTCCGACAGACCGCCGATCGAGGCGTAGCCGTGGTTCTGCACGAGCAGGATCTTGATCGCGATCCCCTCCTGCACGGCCGTCACGATCTCCGTCGGCATCATCAGGTACGTGCCGTCGCCGACCAGTGCCCAGACGTTGCGCTCGGGGGCGGCCAGCTTCACGCCGATCGCGGCCGGGATCTCGTACCCCATGCAGGAGTAGCCGTACTCCAGGTGGTACTGGTCCCGGGAGCGTGACCGCCACAGTTTGTGCAGGTCACCGGGGAGTGAACCGGCCGCGTTGATGATCACGTCCGACTCGTCGGCGAGGGCGTCCAGGGCGCCGAGCACCTGCGGCTGGGTCGGCCGTACGTCCGGCTCCTCGGCCTCGTAGCAGGCGTCGACGCGCTGCTCCCAGCGCTCCTTGTCCTCCGAGTACTCGGTGACATAGGCGTCCGTGACCCGGTGGCCGTGCGTCTGGAGGGCCGCGGTCAGCTCGCCGAGGCCGCTGCGGGCGTCGGCGACGAGCGGCAGACCGGCGAGCTTGTGGCCGTCGTACGGCGCGATGTTGAGGTTGAGGAAGCGGACGCCGTCGGCGGCGAACAGGGTGTTGGAGGCGGTGGTGAAGTCCGTGTACCGGGTGCCCACCCCGATCACCAGGTCGGCGGTGCGGGCGAGTTCGTCCGCCGTCGCCGTGCCGGTGTGGCCCACGCCGCCCACGTCCTGGGGGTGGTCGTAGCGCAGCGAGCCCTTGCCGGCCTGGGTGGAGGCGACCGGGATGCCGGTGGTCTCGGCGAACTCGGCGAGCGCCTCCTCGGCGCGGCTGTGGTGGACCCCGCCGCCGGCGACGACCAGCGGGCGGCGGGCGGCCCGGATCGTGCGGACCGCCTCCGCCAGTTCGGTCGGGTCGGCGCCCGGACGGCGTACGACCCAGGTGCGGTCGGCGAAGAACTCGTCGGGCCAGTCGTAGGCCTCGGCCTGGACGTCCTGGGGCAGCGCGAGGGTGACCGCGCCCGTCTCCACCGGGTCGGTGAGGACACGCATCGCCTGGAGGGCCGCCGGGATCAGGGCCTCGGGGCGGGTGACGCGGTCGAAGTACCTCGACACCGGGCGCAGCGTGTCGTTGACCGACACGTCGCCCGCGTAGGGGACCTCGAGCTGCTGGAGCACCGGGTCGGCGACGCGGGTCGCGAAGATGTCGCCGGGCAGCAGCAGGACCGGAAGGTGGTTGACGGTCGCCAGGGCGGCGCCGGTGACCAGGTTGGTCGCGCCGGGGCCGATCGACGTCGTCACCGCGTGGGTGGACAGCCGGTTCGACTGGCGGGCGTAGCCGACGGCCGCGTGGACCATCGACTGCTCGTTGCGGCCCTGGTGGAACGGCATGTCGTCGCCGTACTCGACCAGCGCCTGGCCGAGGCCGGCGACGTTGCCGTGGCCGAAGATGCCCCAGGTCGCGCTGATCAGCCGCTGCCGTACGCCGTCGCGCTCCGTGTACTGGGCGGCGAGGAAGCGGACGAGTGCCTGGGCGACCGTCAGCCTCGTCGTCGAGGTCTGCGCCGTCATCGGTAACCCCCTGTGCTCTCTACGTGGTCCGGGTGGAAGCAGATCCGCCACTCCCGTGTCTCGCCCGGTCCCGCCATCACGTTCAGGTAGTACATGGCGTGGCCGGGCTGGGCGATGGCCGGGCCGTGCCAGCCGTCGGGGACGAGCACGGCGTCGCCGGAGCGGACCTCCGCGAGGACGTCGGATCCGCCTTCGCGTGAAGGGGATACGCGCTGATAGCCGAATCCGTTCGGGCCGTCGATCTCGAAGTAGTAGATCTCCTCGAGTTCGGCCTCCTCGCCCGGCCGGTGCTCGTCGTGCTTGTGCGGCGGGTACGAGGACCAGTTGCCGCCCGGGGTGATCACCTCGACGGCGATCAGCTTGTCGCAGTCGAAGGCGTCGGCGGAGGCGAAGTTGCGCACCAGACGGGCGCAGTTGCCGCTGCCGCGCTCTTCGACGGGGACCTCCGGCGCGGGGCCGTAGCGGGCGGGGAGTTGTCGCTCGCACTTCGCTCCTGCCAGGGCGAAGCGGCCTCCCGCGCCGGAGGCGATCTGGACCCGGGCGCCACGGGGAACGTACGCGAAGTCGGTTACCGACGCGAAAACGCTCTCCCTGCCCAGGAGTTGGAACTCTTCACCGGCTGTTCGGACGGTACATCCGCCTTGCAGCGGAAGCACGATCCACTCACTGTCACCCGTGGTGAACAGGTGTGTGCCACCCGGCTCCAGCTCGACGACCCGCAGACTGCAGTAACCCCAGCCGGCTCGTTTCGGATCGATGTCGAGCGTGTAGTCGGCGCCGGCCGTGGTGCCGTGCGGGAGGTACAGGTCGTGGTGCGGCTCTGTGTGTGTCATGCGGCCCTCACAGCAGTCCTACGGCGGTGTCCACGGCGGCGGCGACATCCCCGTCCGCCGGGTAGAGCAGCGAACGGCCGACCACCAGGCCCCGGACGGTGGGGAGCTGGAGCGCCCCGCGCCACTTCTCGTAGGCGCCGTCCTGGTCCTCGCCGACCTCGCCGCCCAGCAGGACGGCGGGCAGCGTGGACGTCTGCATGACCTCGGCCATGTCGTCGGGGTTGTCGGTGACCGGGAGCTTCAGCCAGGTGTAGGCCGAGGTGCCGCCCAGGCCCGAGGCGATGGCGATCGACTTGGTGACGGCCTCGGCGGAGAGGTCGTTGCCCACCTTGCCGTCGGGGGTACGGCGGCTGATGAACGGCTCGACGAAGAGGGGGAGCCTACGGGCGGCCATGTCGTCGATGGCGCGGGCCGTGGACTCCAGGGTGGTGAGCGAGCCCGGGTCGTCGTAGTCGATGCGCACGAGCAGCTTGCCCGCGTCGAAGTTCAGCCGCTCGATGTCCTCGGGGCGGTGACCGGTGAAGCGGTCGTCCAGCTCGAAGACCGATCCCTGGAGGCCGCCGCGGTTCAGCGAGCCCATGACGACCTTGCCGTCGAGGGCGCCGAGGAGGAGCAGGTCGTCCAGGATGTCGGCGGTGGCGAGGACGCCGTCGACGCCGGGCCGGGAGAGTGCCAGGCACAGGCGCTCGAGCAGCCCGGCCCGGTTGGCCATGGCCAGCCGGTCGCCGCCGACGCCGAGCGCGCCACGGGCCGGGTGGTCGGCGGCCACGATCATCAGGCGGCCGGAGTCGCCCAGCAGCGGTCTGCGCGGGCGGCGGGCGGCCGCCTCGGCGATCGCCTCGGGGCGCTGCGTGCGCAGGCGGACGAGTTCGGAGATGTCCACGGTCGTCACAGGACGGCCCCCGCCTTGAGCGCGGCTTCCACTTCGTCCGGTGTCGGCATCGCGGAGGAGCACTCCAGCCGGGAGGCGACGATGGCGCCCGCGGCGTTGGCGTGACGCATGATCTTCTCCAGGTCCCAGCCCGCGAGCAGACCGTGGCAGAGGGATCCGCCGAAGGCGTCACCGGCCCCGAGGCCGTTCAGGACGCTCACCGGGAGCGGCGGGACCTCGACGGACTCGCCCTCGCTGTTGACGGCGAGGACACCCTTGGGGCCCTGCTTGACCACCGCGAGTTCGACACCGGCGTCCAGCAGCGCCTGGGCCGCGGCCCGGGGCTCGCGCACTCCGGTGGCGACCTCCACCTCGTCGAGGTTGCCCACGGCGACGGTGGTGTGCTTGAGGGCCTCGACGTAGAACGGGCGGGCGGTGTCGGGGTGGCTCCAGAACATCGGGCGCCAGTCGAGGTCGAAGACCGTGGTGCCGGCCTTGGCCCGGTGGGCCAGGGCGGCGAGGGTCGCCGTCCGGCTGGGTTCCTCGCTCAGGCCGGTGCCGGTGACCCAGAAGACGCGGGTCTCGCGGACGGCGTCGAGGTCGAGTTCGTGGGCGTCGATCTCCAGGTCCGGCGCCTTGGGCTGCCGGTAGAAGTACAGCGGGAAGTCGTCCGGCGGGAAGACCTCGCAGAAGGTGACGGGCGTCGGCAGTCCGGGCACGGCGGTGACCCAGCGGTCGTCGACGCCGAAGCCGCGCAGGGCCTCGTGCAGATAGGTGCCGAAGGGGTCGTCACCGGTGCGGGAGATCACCGCCGTCTCGCGGCCGAGGCGGGCGGCGGCGACCGCGACGTTGGTCGCCGATCCCCCCAGGAACTTCCCGAAGGACGTGACCTGCGGGAGTGGGACGCCCGTCTGTAGCGGATAGAGGTCCACCCCTATCCGCCCCATGGTGATCAGGTCGTACGCCATCGAGTTCCCTTCGTATCGGCTCGTCCCCGTGAGACCGCTCGTGGCACGTCCCCGGCACGTCCCCGTATCGGCTCTCACGGCTTTGTAGCCCCGCGCGGCGGGCCCTGTCAATGTTTTGTCCAGACATTCGGACCAGCCCTTGACACCCCCTTCGGTGAGACAGCACGCTGACGCCCATGACGTCGTTGTCACCTCAGTCACCAGTTTCCGGTGTTTCCCGCATCCGTGTCGGATCCGCCCCCGACAGCTGGGGCGTCTGGTTCCCGGACGATCCCGCCCAGGTCCCCTGGCAGCGCTTCCTCGACGAGGTCGCGCAGTCCGGCTACGAATGGATCGAGCTCGGCCCCTACGGGTACCTGCCGACCGATCCCGTACTCCTCACCGAGGAGACGGCGAAACGTGGCCTGAAGGTGTCGGCGGGCACGGTCTTCACCGGCCTGCACCACGGCGAGGCCGTCTGGGAGAAGACCTGGGCGCACGTCGCGGACAACGCGGTGCTCGCCCAGGCGATGGGCGCGAAGCACCTGGTCGTGATCCCGTCCTTCTGGCGGGACGACAAGAGCGGCGAGGTACTGGAGCCGGACACCCTCACGCCCGAGCAGTGGCGCAACCTCACCTCGCTGACCGAGCGGCTCGGCAGGGAGGTGCGGGAGCGGTACGGCCTGCAGATCGTCGTCCACCCGCACGCCGACACGCACATCGACAGCGAGGAGAACGTGGTCCGCTTCCTGGACGGCACCGACTCCGACCTGGTGTCGCTGTGCCTGGACACCGGGCACTACGCGTACTGCGGCGGCGACAGCGTCAAGCTGATCGAGACCTACGGCGAGCGGATCGGGTACCTGCACCTCAAGCAGGTCGACCCGGAGATCCTCGCGGACGTGCGGGCCGACCAGGTGCCGTTCGGGCCGGCCGTCGCGCGCGGCGTGATGTGCGAGCCGCCCGCCGGTGTGCCCGCGCTGGGGCCGGTGCTGGAGGCCGCGCGGAAGCTGGATGTCGATCTGTTCGCGATCGTCGAGCAGGACATGTATCCGTGCGAGCCGGACGCTCCGCTGCCGATCGCGCAACGTACGCGGGCGTTTTTGAGGTCGTGCGGGGCGTAGACGCGCCGCCCGCCGGGGTGCCGGGTTCCGTGTCCGCGCGAGTGCAGGTTGGGTGCGGCTTGTCGCGCCCACGCGGCGGAGCCGCACATCAATACAGCCCGCGCCCCTTAACGGCGTCGCCCCTGCCGTAGCACCATGAGTGCCCATGGCTGGAAGTGCCGTACGCACCCGATCCGGTGAAGGACCCGATGGGTCCTGGGAGTTCGCCGCGGCTCGGCCCCATCCGCGGCTGCGGCCCGCGGTGATGAGCTACCGCGGGATCCGGCTCGCCATGAACCGGCCGCGGCGGCGGCTCGAGACGCCCATCGGGGCCTCGACCCTGCTGCTGGGGTTCGAGCAGCCCGTGCGGATCTCGCGGGCGGGGCGGACGCCGGACACGCTCGTCTCCGTGTACTGCGGGCCCACGACCACCCCCGCCGTCGGGGAGCACGGCGGGCGGTTCTCGGGCATCGAGGTGCTCATGACCCCCTGGGCCGCGTTCTCTCTCTTCGGCACGCCCCAGCACGAACTCGTCAACCGCCCCGTCGACCCCGACGAACTGCCGCACTCCCTGGGATCGCCCCTCGGTGAACTCGCCGCCGCGCTGGCCGCGTTACCCGGCTGGGCGGACCGGTTCGGGCTGCTGGACGAGGTTCTCACCCGGTGGCGGGAGGCCGGTACGCCGAGTGCGGAGCGGGTGGCGCGGGCCTGGTCGCTGCTGGTGCGGACGGGCGGCGCGATACCCGTGCCCCGGCTGGCCGAGGAGGTCGGCTGGAGCGTGCGGCACCTGGAGAACCGTTTCCGTGAGCAGATCGGGCTCGGCCCCAAGGCGGCGGCCCGCGTGCTGCGGCTGCAACGGGCCCGTCGGCTGCTGGCGCAGGGCCGGAGCGCGGCAGAGACCGCCGCCCTCTGCGGCTTCTACGACCAGGCCCATCTCAGCGGTGAGTTCAAGGCGATGACAGGGTGCACGCCGAGGGAGTTCACGCAGGCCAGGCGGCTTTTGGCGCAGTTGTCGCCGGCGGCGGACCGGCTGAGCGGCGAGGCGACGAGCCTGGTCCTGCCGGCCCGCCCGGACGATTGGTCCGGACCGGGTGCGCATTTTTCCAAGACCCGCCGCATTGGCTGAATACAGGCTGGGGGTCTGCCAGTTGATCCGGCGATTTCCGGCCGTTCCGGGTGCTTCGAGCCTTCCGGTGCTTCGAGTGCTCCGGGCGCTTCGGCCGTTCTGGTCGTTCCGGGGGGATGGCGGGGAGCGGGAACGGGTCGGGCCTGTCGCAGCGGGCCCGGCCCGCCTCCTGTCGGCGACTCGGGGCGGTTGTCAACACGCCCCTCCCATGAGCCCGCACACTTCTGTGCTGCATCTGTGTCACAAAGTCCCCTTTTCCGTCACGTATGTCGCGCGTACGCGGCTCTTGTGTCACACAAGGCCGACAGCCGCTTCCTCACCGTCACCGAGCGTCGTTCACCGGGCACAGGCTTGGTGATCGCCAGCGCAGTGCCGGGCTCCCCCGGGCGGCCTCCCGGCCGCCGACCCCCGCGCGCGCAGGGAGGTGCAGCTCATGACCGACCGAAGGCTCTGGTCCTACAAGGAGATCGCGGCGCACATCAAGGTGCAGCCGGACACCGTACGGTCCTACCGCAAGCACGGACTGCTGCCCCCGCCCGACCATGTCGAGGGCGGCAAGCCCTTCTGGTACGCCGACACCGTGCGTGCCTGGGTCGCCTCCCGGCCGGGCAACCGGGGACGCGCTCTGGACTGACCGTCGCCGGAAGAAGACCGCCGGAAGAAGACCGTCGGAAGAAAACCAGCTGTGCCTCACGGACGCGTGGGGCACAGTGCTGCGGGTGAACTTCTCCGTCAAGCCCCTGCTCTGCGGCCCGAAGACCGTGCTGCGGCCCTTCACCGAGGCCGACGCCGACAGCATGTGGGAGATCATCGGCGACCCCGAGGTCGTCCGCTTCACCTTCCCGCCGAACAGCGACCTCACCCGGGAGCGGGTGAGGTCCTGGTACGGCTCCCGCGCCGAGCAGCCCGACCGGCTGGACCTCGCCGTCACCGTCCGCGACACGGGCGAACTGGTCGGGGAGGTCGTGCTGCACGAGTGGGATCCGGACGCCCGCAGCTGCACCTTCCGCACGCTGATCGGAGCCCGGGGCCGCGACCGCGGGCTCGGTACCGAGGCGACCCGGCTCATCGTCGGCCACGGCTTCGAGCAACTGGGCCTGCACCGCGTCCAGCTGGAGCTGTACGGCGACAACGAACGGGCCCGGCGCGTCTACGAGAAGGTCGGGTTCGTGGTCGAGGGCGTGCGGCGGGAGGCCGCGCTGCGCAACGGGGTGTGGGTCGACGAGGTGCTCATGGCGATCCTGGACCGGGAGTGGGCCGCGCTCAGGCCCACGGATCGATGACCGTCACCCCGGCGCCCGGGGCGCTGCCCAGCGCGGCCAGGGCGGCCGGGGTCTCGTCCAGTGCGATCGTCGACGTCACCAGCAGACCGGGGCGCAACACCCCCGCACGGACCAGCTCCAGCATCTCCGGGTAGGTGTGCGCGGCCATGCCGTGACTGCCCAGGATCTCCAGTTCCAGGGCGATGGCGCGGGCGAGCGGGACGGGGGTCGCGCCGTCCGCCGAGGGGAGCAGGCCGACCTGGATGTGACGGCCACGGCGGCGCAGCCCGTTCACCGAGGCCGCGCAGGTGGCGGGGGAACCGAGCGCGTCGAGGGAGAGGTGGGCGCCGCCCCCGGTCAGCTCACGGACCGCGGACGCCGTGTCCGGCACACCCCGCGCGTCCACGCACTCCGCCGCGCCGAACTTCCGCGCCAGGTCCAGGGCCTTCGGGGAGACGTCCACCGCCACCACCCGTGCCCCGCTCGCCGCCGCGATCATCACCGCCGAAAGGCCCACGCCTCCGCAGCCGTGCACCGCCACCCACTCCCCCGCCGCGACCCGGCCCTGCTGCACCACGGCCCGGAACGCCGTGGCGAACCGGCAGCCGAGGGAGGCGGCGGTGGCGTAGGACAGGCCGTCGGGGATCGCGACCAGGTTCACGTCGGCGTGGTCCAGGGCCACGTACTGGGCGAAGGAGCCCCAGTGCGTGAAGCCGGGCTGGGTCTGCCGCTCGCAGACCTGGTGATCGCCGGCCGCGCAGGACGGGCAGCTGCCGCAGCCGCACACGAAGGGCACGGTGACCCGGTCGCCCGGCCGCCACCTGGTGACCCGGCCACCGACCTCCTGTACGACACCGGCGAGTTCATGCCCGGGCACGTGCGGCAGGGTGATGTCCGGGTCGTGGCCCATCCAGCCGTGCCAGTCGCTGCGGCACAGGCCGGTGGCCTCGACGCGCACGGTGACTCCGTGGGGGGCCGGTCGGGGGTCGGCCAGTTCACGTACCTCGGCCGGCTCCCCGTACCGCTCGAACACCACAGCCCGCATGTGCACTCACCCTCGCCTTCGCCTGCGGAGACCCGCGGTGACCCGCGGACCTCTGTCCACCATGGATCTCCGCGAACGCTAACCGCGCGCGTCGACTTTGTCCCGCCCGGGTCCGCCGGGCGCGGGTTCGTCCGGCGGACGTTCCGATGCGGCGGCCGGCGCCTGCCGCGCCGGCTCCCCCTCGCTCAGTCCGAACCGCTGGTGGAACCTGCGCAGCGGCGCCGGCGCCCACCAGGTGGCCCTGCCGGTGAGGCGCATGATGGCCGGGACCAGGAGGCTGCGCACCACCATCGCGTCCATCAGGACCGCCAGGGCGATGCCCAGGCCGAGCATCTTGGTGTTGGTGACGCGCGAGGTGCCGATCGCGACCATCACCACCGCCAGGATGACCGCCGCCGCCGTGATCAGGCCGCCGGTGCGCCGCAGGCCCAGGGCGACGGCAGCCTCGTGGTCGCCGGTGCGGTCGTACTCCTCCTTGATGCGGGAGAGCAGGAACACGCCGTAGTCCATCGACAGGCCGAAGGCCACGCAGAACATCAGGACCGGGAGGGTGGTCTCGATGGATCCGGGGCTGGTGAAGCCGAGCAGGCCGGAGAGGTGGCCGTCCTGGAAGACCCAGACCACGGCGCCGAACATCGCCGTCAGGCTGAGCGCGTTGAGCAGCACCGCCTGGAGCGGGATCAGCACGCTGCCGGTCAGCAGGAAGACCAGGAGCAGGGTGACTATGGCGATGAAGGCGACCGCCCAGGGCAGCTGGGCGCCGATCGCGTGCTTGGAGTCGACCAGGACGGCCGCCGTGCCGGTCACGGCGGTCCCGAAGGGAGCGGATGTGGCGCGCAGCTCCCCCACCAGGTTCTGGGCCGCGTCGTCGACGGCCTCGCCCTTGGGCAGCACCGTGAAGTACGCCGAGTCGCCGTTCACCAACGGGCCGTCCACCCGGGCCACTTCCGGCAGTGCGGCGACGCGCTCCTTGTAGGCCGCGTACTGGGCCTGGGTCGCCCTGCCCTCGGCGAGCACCTCGAGGCCACCGCCGGGACTGCCCGGGAAGCCGTCCCTGATGTGCTGCTGCACGACGTGGGACTCGGCCGAGGAGGGCAGCTGGCGGTCGTCGGCCGTGCCGAACTTCACGCCGAGGAAGGGCAGTCCGAGAAGGACGAGGGCGGCCGTGGTGGCCAGGGCGAGGAAGGGGGCGCGGCGCATGACCAGGCTCGCCGTGCGGCCCCAGGCCCTGCCGCCCTCGTCGCCGGACACGGGCGCGGGCCGGCCCCGGCGGAACAGACGGCGCAGATCGAGGGAGTTGACCCGGTCGCCCAGCAGGATCAGCGCAGCCGGAAGCAGGATCAGGGCGGCCGCGGCGGCCAGCAGGACCACGGCCATGCCGGCGTAGGCGAAGGAGCGCAGGAAGTACTGGGGGAAGAGGAGCATCGCCGCCAGGGACACCGCGACCGTGAGCGCGGAGAACAGGACCGTGCGGCCGGCCGTGCGCAGGGTGGTGCCGATGGCCGTCGTCGGGTCGGCGCCGGCGGCGAGTTCCTCGCGGAAGCGGCGCACGATGAACAGGGCGTAGTCGATGGCGAGGCCGAGGCCCAGGGCCGTGGTGAGGTTCATCGCGAAGATGGAGACGTCGGTGAACCGCGTGAGGCCGCTGAGGACGGCGTTGGTGCCGAGGATCGCGACGATGCCGACGCCGAGCGGCAGCAGGGCGGCGATCGCGCTGCCGAAGACCATCACCAGCAGCACGAGTGTGATCGGCAGGGCGATCATCTCGGCGCGGGTCAGGTCCTCCTGGATGATGGTCTGCATCTCGTGCCGCACGGCGACGCCGCCGCCGATCTTCACCTCCACCGGCCCGTGCGTGCCGCGCAGGGCGGGTGCGATGCGGTCGAGGGTCTCCCCCATCGTCTTCTCGGCGCCCGTGACGCGGGCGGCTATCAGCGCTTCGTGGCCGTCCTGCGCGCGCAGGGCGGGGGCCGCCCCCGCGTCGGCCCGCCAGTAGGAGCCGACGCCGACGACGCCCTTCTCGGCGGCCAGGCTCGCGGTGAGGCGGTTCGCCTCGGCGACGACCGCCGGGTCGTCCACAGAGGCGTCGCCCGCGTCGACCAGCAGCAGGAGGTTGGGCTGGGAGCCGGGGAACTCACGCTCCAGGGCCTTGGTCGCGTACGTGGACTGCGCGCCCGGATCCTCCCAGCCGCCGCTGCCCAGCCGCTCGGCGACCCCGCCGCCGGCCAGCACCGCGAGCACGGTGAGCACCAGGGCCGCGAGCAGCGACAGCCCGGGCCGGGCGGTCACGAAGCGGGTCCAGCCTCCGGGACGGGGTGGGCTGTTGACTTCGGTCATCGTGCGGTGTCCCCTTCACCCTGCAAGCAGTCGTGCAAGCCGTAAAATGGCAAACACGAGAGAGCGCTCGCGTTTCTGGCTCCCAGAATGCGAGCGACCACTCGCGTTTGTCAATCGGGTCCGGGAAAGCTGGGGAAAACGCGTGGCCGAGAGCCAGGAGAAGGAACAGCCGCGCCGGCGCCAGGCGCGCGGCGAGCGGCGTATCGCGCAGCTGCTCGAGGCCGCGGCCAGCGTCTTCTGCACGACCGGCTACACCGCCGCCAGCACCAACGCCATCGCCCGCGAGGCCGGCGTCTCACCGGGCACGCTCTACCAGTTCTTCCCGAACAAGGAAGCGATCGCGATCGAGCTGGGCGACCGCCTCATGCACGAGATGCGCGACACCTTCGGCGAGGCGCTCGCCCCGGTCGACCCCGCGACCCCGCTGGAGGAGGCCGTCGGGACGGCCGTGGACCGGTTCATCGCCTTCAACTGCGACCATCCGGTGTTCTTCGCCCTGATGCACGGGCCCGACATCCCCGGCCACATGGCCGAGGAGCACGACGCGCTGCACGCCACCCTGCTCACCCGCGTCGAGGGCCTGCTCTCCTCCCTGCTGCCGGACTCGCCGCCCGCCGACCTCACCCGCACCGCGCACATGTGCCTGGGTCTGTACAAGGCGGGCCTGGAGCTGGTCCTGGGCCACGAGGGCGCCGAGCGCGACGCGTATGTACAGGAGCTCAAGCACGTACTGATCCGCTACCTGGAGCCGCTGGTGGGCGACCGGCCGGGCCGCGCCGAGGACAGCGGCGCCGAGGTCGCCACGGCCCGGTAGTCCGGGTACCCGCCTCCTGCGCCGGAAGCATCCGCACACCCTCCGCGCGGCGGGTCCCGTTTCTTTGATTGATACCCCCTAGGGGTATAGTCTCGATGGACGGGAGACCTCTCGCGGCCCCGCCCGCCCCACCTGCCTCCACGAGGAGAACGACATGACCGCTCAAACCGACACCACGGGCTCCGTCACCACCGTCTACAAGGTGAGCGGCATGAGCTGCGGCCACTGCGAGGGCGCCGTCTCCGGCGAGCTCTCCGAGCTCACCGGTGTCACCTCGGTGAAGGCCGTCGCCTCGACCGGCGAGGTCACGGTCGTCTCCGCCGCCGCACTCGACGAGGAGGCCGTACGCGCCGCCGTCGACGAGGCGGGCTTCGAGCTGGTCGGCCAGGCCTGAGGCACCCGCACCTCGATCACCTCTCCTCGACACCCCTCCTCCACCACCGGGCCGTGCCGACCAGCTGATACTGGTTCCGTACGGCCCGGTCAGCTTCCTGGAGCACGGACATGACCAGCACCAGCACCAGCACGGAAACCCCGATAGCCGAACCGCCCGCGCCGACCGCCGAGGTCGAACTGCTCATCGGCGGGATGACCTGCGCCTCCTGCGCGGCCCGCGTCGAGAAGAAACTCAACCGCATGGACGGTGTCGTCGCGACGGTCAACTACGCGACTCAGAAGGCCAAGGTCAGCTATCCGGCCGGCACCGAGGTCGCCGACCTGATCGCGACCGTGGTGAAGACCGGGTACACGGCCGAGGAACCCGTGCCCGCCCCGGAGCCGGTCCGGGAGGACACGCCCCAGGACCCCGAGCTCGCGGACCTGCGGCACCGGCTCCTCGTCTCCGCGCTGCTCGCCGCGCCCGTCGTCCTGCTCGCGATGGTCCCGTCGCTCCAGTTCGACAACTGGCAGTGGCTCTCGCTGACGCTCGCCGCGCCCGTGGTCGTCTGGGGCGGCGGGCCGCTGCACCGGGCCGCCTGGACGAACCTGCGGCACGGCGCGGCCACCATGGACACGCTGGTCTCGGTCGGCACGCTGGCCGCGCTCGGCTGGTCGCTGTGGGCACTGTTCTTCGGCGACGCGGGCATGCCCGGCATGCGGCACCCCTTCGAACTCACCGTCTCCCGTACGGACGGCGCCTCCACCATCTATCTGGAGGTCGCCGCCGGCGTCACCGCGTTCATCCTGCTCGGCCGCTACCTGGAGGCCCTCTCCAAGCGGCGCGCGGGGGCGGCGCTGCGGGCGCTCATGGAGCTGGGCGCGAAGGACGTGGCCGTGCTGCGCGACGGGAGGGAAGTGCGGATCGCGGTCGACCTGCTGGCCGTCGGGGACCGGTTCGTCGTACGGCCCGGGGAGAAGATCGCCACCGACGGGACGGTCGTGGAGGGCACGTCCGCCGTGGACGCCTCGATGCTGACCGGCGAGTCGGTCCCGGTGGACGTCGGGCCCGGCGACGCCGTCACCGGCGCGACCGTGAACGCCGGCGGCCGGCTGGTCGTCGAGGCCGGCCGGATCGGCGCGGACACCCGGCTCGCGCGCATGGCGCAGCTGGTCGAGGCCGCGCAGACCGGCAAGGCCGAGGTGCAGCGGCTGGCCGACCGGATCTCGGGGGTCTTCGTACCGGTGGTGCTGCTGATCGCGCTCGCCACCTTCGGCGGCTGGCTCGGCGCGACGGGTGACACGGTAGCCGCGTTCACGGCGGCCGTCGCGGTCCTGATCATCGCCTGCCCGTGCGCGCTCGGGCTCGCCACGCCGACCGCGCTCATGGTCGGCACCGGGCGCGGCGCCCAGCTCGGCATCCTCATCAAGGGCCCGGAGGTCCTGGAGTCCACGCGCCGCGTCGACACCGTCGTCCTCGACAAGACCGGGACCGTCACCACCGGCCGGATGACCCTTCAGGACGTGTACGTCGTCGACGGCACCGACGAGCGTCGGCTGCTGCGGCTCGCGGGCGCCCTGGAGCACGCCTCCGAGCACCCGGTCGCCCGGGCGGTGGCGGCGGGCGCCGAGGAGAGGGCCGGCGAACTGCCGGCGGCCGAGCGGTTCGAGAACGTGCCCGGGCGCGGGGTGCGCGGACGGGTGGAGGGCCACGAGGTGGCCGTGGGGCGCCTCTTCGAGACGGTCCCGGACGAGGTGGCCCGGGCGAAGGAGGAGGCCGAGCGAGGCGGCCGCACGGCCGTCGTCGTGGGGTGGGACGGCGTGGCGCGCGGGGTCCTCGCGGTCGCGGACGCGGTCAAGGAGACCAGCGCCGAGGCGGTACGGCAGCTGCGGGCTCTGGGGCTCACCCCGGTGCTGCTGACCGGGGACAACCGGGCGGTCGCGGAGTCGGTCGCCGAAGCGGTCGGAATCGACCGGGTGATCGCCGAGGTGCTGCCCGAGGACAAGGTCGACGTCGTACGGCGGCTGCAGGACGAGGGGCGGGTCGTCGCCATGGTCGGGGACGGCGTCAACGACGCGGCCGCGCTCGCCACCGCCGATCTGGGGCTGGCCATGGGGACGGGCACGGACGCGGCCATCGAGGCGAGCGACCTGACGCTGGTGCGGGGCGATCTGCGGGTGGCCGCGGACGCCATCCGGCTGTCCCGGCGGACCCTGGCGACGATCAAGGGCAACCTGGTGTGGGCCTTCGGCTACAACGTGGCCGCGCTGCCGCTGGCCGCCGCCGGGCTGCTGAATCCGATGATCGCGGGGGCGGCGATGGCGTTCTCGTCGGTGTTCGTCGTGACGAACAGCCTGCGGCTGCGTGCCTTCAAGTAATACCGCCGAGTAGGACGTCGCCGATCAGGGAGACCCCTGGAGTCCTGCGCGAGCCTCACATAAGCTCTTCACAAGGCTCGCGCATCATTCTTACGCTTGGGCCTCGATCGCTGTATCCGGTCTCTTGCGCATCTAACGGACATATGCAAGAGACACAGATCACAGTGATGTGAACGTAACCATCGAAGGGGTTCGAAGGTCTAAGTTGACGATGTCAGGAAGCGTCTTGGGGGGCGTGACCTGACGTCTGAGGGTGTCTTGGGGGACTTCCTCAGAGATGCGTTGCCGGGGCACGTACACCGGGAAGCTTTGAGCGGCCCTCCCAGCGTGCGCTGTCCCGGCAGATCGCACACGGCGGCGGGACGAGTTCTGCTCGTTCTGCCCAACCGCAGGCACGACAACCGAAGATGGTTACAAACAGCGAATTCAGGCGCTGTTCTCACAACGCCCGGCCGGATCCCGTGGGGGGAATCCGCACCGGGACATGGGAAGGCGCCCTGGTCGTCGGCCCGTGGGGGGACTGGCGCCGGGGCGCCTTCCGTATGCCCCGCGCACCTGACCGCCGGACACCCGTGCAGCAGGCCGCCACACCGCCGCGCACGAGCCCGTCGACGACCACTGCCGCCAGGCAGGACCACGGGTGACGCACACACCACTGCCCGGACACACCACTGCCCGGGACATCGGTCCCGGGCAGTCAGGAATATTCGCCGGTGACGCAGCGCCCGATCGGACGGCGCCCCCACCGGCAGGTGTCAGCGCTCCTCGACGGGAACGAAGTCGCGCTCGACGACACCCGTGGCCGTGCCGCCCGGGGGCACCCCCCGGACCCCCGGCCGCAACCCCGAGACCACCCGCGATCCCGTGACCAGCGGACCCGGACGACGCCCCGGGCAAGCCAGGAGGACACGACCCGCCGACAGGGCGCCCTCAAGCAGCGGCGCCCCCACCGGCAGGTGTCAGCGCTCCTCGACGGGAACGAAGTCGCGCTCGACGACACCCGTGTAGATCTGGCGCGGGCGGCCGATGCGGGAGCCGGGCTCCTTGATCATCTCGTGCCACTGGGCGATCCAGCCCGGGAGGCGGCCCAGGGCG
Organism: Streptomyces zaehneri; assembly: GCF_032248645.1. Taxonomy (NCBI): domain Bacteria; kingdom Bacillati; phylum Actinomycetota; class Actinomycetes; order Kitasatosporales; family Streptomycetaceae; genus Streptomyces; species Streptomyces zaehneri. The sequence continues at coordinate 116,382 of NZ_JASTTJ010000016.1, read as the reverse complement.
AACAGGACCGTGAACATCTCGGTCGGGAAGCCCATGGCCCGGTAGATCAGGCCCGTGTAGAAGTCGACGTTCGGGTAGAGGTTGCGCGAGACGAAGTAGTCGTCGGAGAGCGCGTGCTCCTCCAGCTTCAGCGCGATGTCCAGCAGCTCGTCGGACTTGCCGAGGGCCGAGAGGACGTCGTGCGCCGCGGCCTTGATGATCTTCGCGCGCGGGTCGAAGGACTTGTACACCCGGTGGCCGAAGCCCATCAGGCGGACGCCGTCCTCCTTGTTCTTCACCTTGCGGATGAAGGAGTCGACGTCGCCGCCGTTGGCCTGGATGCCCTCGAGCATCTCCAGCACGGACTGGTTGGCGCCGCCGTGCAGCGGGCCCCACAGCGCGGAGATGCCGGCCGAGATCGAGGCGAACATGTTCGCCTGCGAGGAGCCGACCAGGCGGACCGTGGACGTCGAACAGTTCTGCTCGTGGTCCGCGTGCAGGATCAGCAGCTTGTCGAGCGCGGAGACGACGACCGGGTCGAGGTCGTACTCCTGCGCCGGCACCGAGAACGTCATGCGCAGGAAGTTCTCGACGTAGCCGAGGTCGTTGCGCGGGTAGACGAACGGGTGGCCGATCGACTTCTTGTAGGCGTACGCCGCGATCGTCGGAAGCTTGGCGAGCAGCCGGATCGTGGAGAGGTTGCGCTGCTTCTCGTCGAACGGGTTGTGGCTGTCCTGGTAGAACGTGGACAGCGCGGAGACCACCGACGAGAGCATGGCCATCGGGTGGGCGTCGCGCGGGAAGCCGCGGTAGAAGTTCTTGACGTCCTCGTGCAGCAGCGTGTGCTGGGTGATGTCGCTCTTGAAGACGGACAGCTCGTCGACGGTCGGCAGTTCGCCGTTGATCAACAGGTACGCGACCTCGAGGAAGGTCGACCGCTCGGCCAGCTGCTCGATCGGGTAGCCGCGGTACCGGAGGATGCCCTGCTCGCCGTCGAGGTACGTGATGGCGGATTTATAGGCGGCGGTGTTGCCGTAGCCGCTGTCCAGGGTCACCAGACCGGTCTGGGCGCGAAGCTTCCCGATGTCGAAGCCCTTGTCGCCGACGGTGCTGTCGATCACCGGGTAGGTGTACTCGCCATCGCCGAACCGCAGTACTACAGCGTTGTTGGTGTGCTCGCTCACGTCATCCCTCACCGACGTTGTGCCTCTTCTTCGAGGTTGCCCTGACTGTCTCTAACCATCCCCCATTTGGCGCACGAGAGTGCACTCGGGGTCGACCATTGGGCTTATCGGCGGCACTCAGTGCCGCCAACCAGCTCATCCTGCCGCCTTCGTCACGCTTGGGGAAGTGCTCTGTGACCTTCACGACTCATTTGATCGATCATTTTTTGTGATGTCCCGACGTTCCCGCACGAACCGCCCGTCAGCGGCCCGCCAGCCGGTGGTCCAGGGCCGTGCAGCGACGGCCCGCCGACACCGTGCGCACCGCCTGACCGATCGCCTTGCGGGAGCCGACGAGGACGACCAGCCTCTTGGCGCGCGTCACGGCCGTATACAAGAGGTTCCGTTGAAGCATCATCCATGCTCCCGTGGTGACGGGGATCACCACTGCGGGATATTCACTTCCCTGTGAACGGTGAATGGTGACCGCGTACGCGTGGGCCAGCTCGTCCAGTTCGTCGAACTCGTACGGAACCTCCTCGTCCTCGTCGGTCAGCACCGTCAGGCGCTGGTCGACCGGATCGAGCGAGGTCACCACGCCCACGGTGCCGTTGAAGACACCGTTCTTCCCCTTGTCGTAATTGTTGCGGATCTGGGTGACCTTGTCGCCGACGCGGAAGACCCGGCCGCCGAACCGCTTCTCGGGCACGTCGGGGCGACCGGGGGTGACGGCCTGCTGGAGCAGGCCGTTGAGGGCGCCCGCGCCGGCCGGGCCGCGGTGCATGGGCGCGAGCACCTGCACGTCCCGGCGCGGGTCCAGGCCGAACTTCGCCGGAATGCGCCGGGCGGCCACGTCCACCGTGAGGCGGCCGGCCTCCTCCGTGTCGTCCTCGACGAAGAGGAAGAAGTCCTTCATGCCGTCGGTGACCGGGTGCTGTCCGGCGTTGATCCGGTGCGCGTTGGTCACCACGCCGGACTGCTGGGCCTGGCGGAACACGCGCGTGAGGCGCACGGCGGGCACCGGGCTGTCGTCGGCCAGCAGATCGCGCAGCACCTCGCCCGCGCCGACGCTGGGCAACTGGTCGACGTCCCCCACGAAGAGCAGGTGCGCGCCCGGGGGTACGGCCTTGACCAGCTTGTTGGCGAGGAGCAGGTCCAGCATCGACGCCTCGTCGACCACCACCAGGTCCGCGTCCAGCGGGCGGTCCCGGTCGTAGGCCGCGTCACCGCCGGGCTTGAGCTCCAGAAGGCGGTGGACGGTGGAGGCCTCGGCGCCGGTCAGCTCGGCCAGGCGCTTGGCGGCGCGGCCGGTGGGGGCGGCCAGCACGACCTTCGCCTTCCTGGCGCGGGCCAGCTCCACGATCGAGCGGACGGTGAAGGACTTGCCGCAGCCGGGGCCGCCGGTGAGCACGGCGACCTTCTCGGTCAGCGCGAGCCTGACGGCCGCCTCCTGCTCGGGCGCGAGTGCGGCCTCGGTACGGGACCTCAGCCAGGCCAACGCCCTGTCCCAGGCCACGTCACGGAAGGCCGGCATCCGGTCCTCGTCGGTGCGCAGCAGGCGCAACAGCTGGGCGGAGAGGGAGAGTTCGGCGCGGTGGAAGGGGACCAGGTAGATGGCGGTGACCGGCTCTCCCCCGTCGGCCGCCGGGACCTTCTCGCGTACGACCCCGGGGTCCTCGCCCTCCTGAGGCGGCGCCGCGAGTTCGGCGAGGCACTCGATGACCAGGCCGGTGTCGACCTGGAGCAGCTTCACCGCGTCGGCGATCAGCCGCTCCTCGGGGAGGTAGCAGTGGCCCTGGTCGGTGGCCTGGGACAGCGCGTACTGGAGGCCCGCCTTGACGCGCTCCGGGCTGTCGTGCGGGATGCCGACGGACTGGGCGATCTTGTCGGCGGTGAGGAAGCCGATGCCCCAGACGTCCGCGGCGAGCCGGTAGGGCTGGTTCCTCACCACCGAGATGGAGGCGTCGCCGTACTTCTTGTAGATGCGGACCGCGATGGAGGTGGACACCTCGACGGTCTGGAGGAAGAGCATGACCTCCTTGATCGCCTTCTGCTCCTCCCAGGCTTCGGTGATCTTCTTCGTGCGTTTCGGGCCGAGTCCGGGGACCTCGATGAGGCGCTTCGGCTCCTCCTCGATGATCTTCAGGGTGTCCATGCCGAAGTGCTGGGTGATGCGGTCGGCGAACACCGGGCCGATGCCCTTGACCAGTCCCGAGCCGAGGTAGCGGCGGATGCCCTGGACGGTGGCGGGCAGCACGGTCACGTAGTTCTCTACGGTGAACTGTTTTCCGTACTGCGGGTGGGAGCCCCAGCGGCCCTCCATGCGCAGGGACTCGCCGACCTGGGCGCCGAGCAGCGCGCCGACGACCGTGAGGAGGTCGCCGCCGCCTCTGCCGGTGTCCACACGGGCGACCGTGTAGCCGTTCTCCTCGTTCGCGTACGTGATGCGCTCGAGCACGCCTTCCAGCGTGGCCGTACGCCGCTCTCCCGCTTGGGCGGCCCCCGCCTGATCGGTCATGATCCGACGTTACCGCCCGCCACCGACAGGCCCCGGGGGGCGACCGTCGGCCGCCCGCCGGGCGCCGTTCATCACGATCCGGTGTCGGGATGTGGTCGAGGGCTTGATTAACCCCCGTGTAATCGATTCCAATCCTTCCTACACGTCGATGTAATCGATTCCATGACCTCGACGTTCATGAACCGAGTCCACAAGGAGGTGGGGCGGCGATGGCGAGCATCAAGGACGTCGCGGCCGAGGCGGGGGTCTCCGTCGCCACGGTGTCGCGCGTCCTGAACGACCATCCGTCGGTCAGCGAGGACGCACGCACGCGTGTGCTGGCCGCCGTCGAGGCACTGGGCTACCGCCCGAACGCCGTCGCCCGGTCGCTGCGCACCGACCAGACCCGCACCCTGGGCCTGGTCATCAGCGACGTGCTCAACCCGTACTTCACCGAGTTGGCCCGCTCCGTGGAGGAGGAGGCCCGCGCGCTCGGCTACAGCGTCATCATCGGCAACGCCGACGAGCGGCCCGACCTCCAGGACCACCACGTACGGACCCTGCTGGACCGCCGGATCGACGGCCTCCTCGTCTCCCCGACCGACGGCGGCTCGCCGCTGATCCTCGACGCCGCGCGCGCGGGGACGCCGATGGTGTTCGTCGACCGGTGGATCCCGGGCGTCGACGTGCCGGTGGTGCGGTCGGACGGCCGCGCGGCCGTGCGGGACCTCGTCGCGCATCTGCACGGGCTGGGGCACCGCAGGCTCGCCATCATCGCGGGCCCCGCCGCCACCACCACCGGCAGCGAGCGCGTCGAGGCCTTCCGGGCCGCCATGGCCGAGTACGGGCTTCCCCTCCCGGACGCCTACATAGGCCAGGGCGACTTCCAGGCCGAGAGCGGACGGCGGGTCACCGAGGGCTTCCTCGACCTGCCCGAACCGCCCGAGGTCGTGTTCGCCGCCGACAACCTCATGGCACTGGGCGCCCTGGACGCCGTACGCGCGCGTGGGCTGCGGGTTCCGCAGGACATCGCGCTGGCCGCGTTCGACGACATCCGCTGGTTCGTGCACACCGACCCGCCGATCACCGCGATCGCCCAGCCGACGGGTGAGCTGGGACGCGCCGCCGTGCGCGCCCTCGTCGACCGCATCGAGGGACGGCCCCCGCAGTCCGTCACCCTCCCGGCCCGGCTCGTCGTCCGCCGTTCGTGCGGCGAGCCGGTCCCCCAAGAGCCGCCCGCTCCCGAGGAGTTCCCCGCCTCCGCGGAGCCGTCCCCCGCAATGAACAGGAGCCAGACGTGAGCAACGCGGACGAGTTGCTGCGCATCGAAGGCATACGCAAGACCTTCCCCGGCGTGGTCGCGCTCGACAGCGTCGACTTCGACCTGCGCCGGGGCGAGGTGCATGTGCTGCTCGGTGAGAACGGCGCGGGCAAGAGCACCCTCATCAAGATGCTCTCCGGCGCCTACCGCCCCGACGCCGGGCGGATCCTGGCCGGCGGCGAGGAGGTGCGCATCCATGGCGCGCAGGACTCCGAGCGCCTCGGGATCGCCACCATCTACCAGGAGTTCAACCTCGTTCCCGATCTCACCGTCGCCGAGAACATCTTCCTGGGACGGCAGCCGCGCCGCTTCGGGATGATCGACCGGAAGCGGATGGAGACCGAGGCGGCCGCCCTGCTGGAGCGGGTGGGAGTGAACGTCTCGCCCCGCACCCGCGTGCGTGAACTCGGCATCGCCCGACTTCAGATGGTCGAGATCGCCAAGGCGCTCAGCCTGAACGCGCGCGTGCTGATCATGGACGAGCCGACCGCCGTGCTGACCTCCGAGGAGGTCGAGAAGCTCTTCGCCATCGTGCGCAGGCTGCGCGAGGACGGCGTCGGCATCGTGTTCATCACGCACCACCTCGAGGAGATCGCCGCCCTCGGCGACCGGGTCACGGTCATCCGGGACGGCAGGAGCGTCGGGCAGGTCCCGGCCACCACGCCCGAGGACGAGCTCGTCCGGCTCATGGTGGGCCGCTCCATCGAGCAGCAGTACCCCAGGGAACGCGCCGGGACGGGCGCCGCGCTGCTGTCCGTCGAGGGACTCACGCGGGACGGCGTCTTCCACGACGTCAGCTTCGAGGTGCGCGCCGGCGAGGTCGTCGGTGTCGCCGGGCTCGTCGGCGCCGGCCGTACCGAGGTCGTACGGGCCGTCTTCGGGGCGGACCCCTACGACCGCGGAGCCGTCCGGGTCGGCGGCGCGCACCTCCCCCGGCACGACGTGAACGCCGCGATGGCGGCCGGGATCGGGCTCGTGCCCGAGGACCGCAAGGGCCAGGGGCTGGTGCTCGACCAGTCGGTCGAGGAGAACCTCGGGCTGGTCACCATGCGGGCCGCGACCCGTGGCGGGCTGGTGGACCTCAAGAGCCAGCACGAGGCGGCGGCGCGGATCGCGGGGCAGCTGGGCGTGCGGATGGCGGGCCTCGGCCAGCAGGTGCGCACGCTCTCCGGCGGCAACCAGCAGAAGGTCGTCATCGGCAAATGGCTGCTGGCCGACACCAAGGTGCTGATCCTCGACGAGCCGACGCGCGGGATCGACGTCGGCGCGAAGGTCGAGATCTACCAGCTCGTCAACGAGCTGACGGCCGCCGGTGCCGCCGTCCTGATGATCTCCAGCGATCTGCCCGAGGTGCTCGGCATGAGTGACCGGGTGCTGGTGATGGCCCAGGGCCGGATCGCCGGCGAGCTGTCGGCGGACGAGGCGACCCAGGACTCCGTCATGGCGCTCGCCGTCGGCACCACCCTTCACGGCGAAGACCACGCAGAACACGAAGAACACGAAGACCACGAAAACGACGAAACCGAAGAACTGGAGGCCGGCCGTGGCCGCTGAGACGCTCAAGAGCGGGGCGGGCGCCGGGGGCGCCGCGGCGGTCCGCCGTCTGCTCCTCGACAACGGCGCGCTGACCGCGCTGATCGTCCTCGTCATCGCCATGTCGGCGCTGTCGGGTGACTTCCTGACCACGGACAACCTGCTCAACGTGGGTGTCCAGGCGGCCGTGACCGCCATTCTCGCCTTCGGCGTGACCTTCGTGATCGTCTCGGCGGGCATCGACCTGTCGGTCGGCTCGGTGGCGGCCCTGTCGGCCACCGTGCTCGCCTGGAGCGCCACGCAGCACGGTGTGCCGGTGGTGCTCGCGGTGGTCCTGGCCGTCGCGACCGGTATCGCGGCCGGCCTGGTGAACGGTTTCCTCATCGCCTACGGCAAGCTGCCGCCGTTCATCGCGACGCTCGCGATGCTGTCGGTGGCGCGCGGTCTGTCGCTGGTGATCTCAAAGGGCTCGCCGATCGCCTTCCCCGACTCGGTCTCGCACCTCGGTGACACGCTCGGCGGCTGGCTGCCGGTGCCGGTGCTCGTGATGGTCGTGATGGGGCTGATCGCCGCGTTCGTGCTCGGCCGGACGTACATCGGCCGTTCGATGTACGCCATCGGCGGCAACGAGGAGGCGGCACGCCTCTCCGGCCTGCGGGTGAAGAAGCAGAAGCTCGCGATCTACGCGCTGTCCGGCGTGTTCGCGGCCGCGGCGGGCGTGGTGCTCGCCTCCCGGCTGTCCTCGGCGCAGCCGCAGGCCGCCGACGGCTACGAGCTGGACGCGATCGCCGCGGTCGTCATCGGCGGCGCCTCCCTCGCGGGTGGTACGGGCAAGGCCTCGGGCACCCTGATCGGCGCGCTGATCCTGGCGGTGCTGAGGAACGGCCTGAACCTGCTGTCCGTCTCCGCCTTCTGGCAGCAGGTCGTCATCGGTGTCGTCATCGCGCTGGCGGTGCTCCTCGACACGGTGCGCCGCAAGGCGGGGGCGACCCCGATGGCGGCCGGGACGGGCAGCGGCGGCGGCAAGGGCCGGCAGGCGGCGACGTACGGTCTCGCGGCCGTGGTCACCGTGGCGATCGTCGGCGCGACCTCCTTCCTGCACGGCGGCAACCCGTCGAGCGCGAACCCGAAGGTCGGCCTCGCGCTGTCCACGCTCAACAACCCGTTCTTCGTGCAGATCCAGTCGGGCGCGAAGGCCGAGGCGAAGAAGCTGGGCGTGGACCTGACGGTCACGGACGCGCAGAACGACGCCTCGCAGCAGGCCAACCAGCTCCAGAACTTCACCAGTTCCGGCCTCGACTCGATCATCGTCAACCCGGTGGACTCGGACGCGGCGAGCAACTCGGTGAAGGCCGCCGACAAGGCGAAGATCCCGGTGATCGCGGTCGACCGAGGCGTCAACAAGGCAACGGTGGACGCGCTGGTCGCCTCCGACAACGTGGCCGGCGGTGAGCTGGCGGCCAGGACGGTCGCCGAGAAGCTGGGCGGCACCGGCAAGATCGTGATCCTCCAGGGCCAGGCGGGCACCTCCGCGGCACGGGAGCGGGCGGAAGGTTTCGCCAAGGGTCTGAAGGCCTACCCGGGCATCCAGGTGCTGGCCCAGCAGCCGGCCGACTTCGACCGCACCAAGGGCCTCGACGTGATGTCGAACCTGCTCCAGGCGCACCCGGACGTCCAGGGCGTCATCGCCGCCAACGACGAGATGGCGCTCGGCGCGATCAAGGCGCTGGGCTCCAAGGCCGGCAAGTCGGTCCAGGTCGTCGGCTTCGACGGCACCCCGGACGGGCTGGCCGCGGTGAAGAACGGCACGCTGTACGCGTCCGTGGCGCAGCAGCCGTCCCAGCTGGGCAGGATCGCGGTGGACAACGCGCTGAAGGCGCTCCAGGGCAAGAAGGTCGAGGAGACGGTGAAGGTGCCGGTGAAGGTGGTCACGAAGGAGAACGTGGCCGGGTTCACCGGCTGACATTCGGCGAGCGGGCGGACGGTCACCCGGGGGCGACCCCTCCGGGGACCGTCCGCCCCGAGTCACGTATCAGGGGAGTCACTTCATGTACGACTACGACCTTCTGGTCGTAGGGTCGGCCAACGCCGACCTGGTGATCGACGTCGAGCGCAGGCCCGCCGCCGGTGAGACGGTGCTCGGTTCGGACCTGGCGGTCCACCCCGGCGGCAAGGGCGCCAACCAGGCCGTCGCGGCCGCCCGGCTCGGGGCCCGTACGGCCCTGCTGGCCCGGGTCGGCGACGACGCGCACGGGCGGCTGCTGCTCGACTCGCAGCGGGCGGCCGGGGTCGACACGGCCGGCGTCCTGGTGGGCGGGGCGCCCACGGGCGTCGCGCTGATCACCGTGGACCCGTCGGGCGACAACAGCATCGTGGTGTCACCGGGGGCGAACGGCCGGCTGACCCCGGCGGACGTCCGCGCGGCCGCCGGCCTCTGCCACGCCTCCCGGGTGGTGTCGGCCCAGCTGGAGATCCCGCTGGAGACGGTCGTGGAGGTCGTGCGGAACCTGGCGCCGGGCAGCCGCTTCGTGCTGAACCCGTCACCGCCGCGCCCGCTGCCCGCCGAGGTGCTGGCGGCCTGCGACCCGCTGATCGTCAACGAACACGAGGCGAAGGTGATCCTCGGTGAGGCGGGCGTGAGCGAGGATCCGCAGGACTGGGCCGCTCTGCTGCTCGCGAAGGGGCCGAAGTCGGTGGTCGTGACGCTGGGTTCGCAAGGCGCGCTGGTGGCGTCCGCGGAGGGCGTCGCCCGGATCGCCTCCGTGCAGGTGGACGCCGTGGACACGACGGGTGCGGGCGACTCCTTCACGGCGGCGCTGGCCTGGCGGCTGGGCACGGGGTCCCCCCTGGCCGAGGCTGCGGCCTACGCGGCGCGGGTCGGGGCGGCGGCGGTGACCCGGCGGGGGGCGCAGGAGTCGTTCCCGACGGCGCGGGAGGTCGAGGCCCTTGCCTGCGGGGAAGGTGGGATCAGGTGAAGAAGGCCGGGATCCTCAACCGTCATCTGGCCGGGGCGCTGGCCGAGTTGGGGCACGGGGACGGCGTGCTGGTGTGCGACGCCGGTATGCCGATACCGGACGGGCCCCGGGTGGTCGACCTCGCGTTCCTGGCGGGGGTGCCGTCGTTCGCGGAGGTGGTCGACGGGCTGCTCGCCGAGCTGGTCGTGGAGGGCGCCACGGCGGCGGCGGAGGTCCGGGGGGCGAATCCGGCGGCGGCCGCGCTGCTGGACGGGCACTTTCCCGAGCTGGCCCTGGTCGCGCACGAGGAGCTGAAGAGGCTGTCCGCCGGAGCCCGGCTGGTGGTGCGCACGGGGGAGGCGCGGCCGTACGCGAACGTCCTGCTGCGGTGCGGGGTGTTCTTCTGAGAACCACCGACCGGGGCTGCTGAGAAGCTTCGAGGGGGTCCGGTCCGTCGACCGGGCCCCCTCGGCTTCTCCCCTCCGTACCAGAACCCCCGCGATCCCCCCGGATCCCCCTCCAGAAGCCCTGATGCCACGTACGACAGGCGTAGGTGCGCAAGGGTTGTACGGCTTCCGAGAAATTTCTGACAGCCCGTTCGATGCGCCTGCCGGAGCAGGCGGCGAGGCGAACGCCGGAGCGAACGAAACAGGTCACCGGCACATGCCATGCGCATCAAACACCTCGCGGGCGCATTGCATCACTTGTAATGAACCGCGCAGGTCAAACGGGTGACGGGGGGAAATCGACCCCCATGATGTGGTCGTTCCCCACCCCTCCCCCAAGGAGTGCGACCATGTCGGAAACAGCCGAGCCCAACGCAGGCGCGTTCACCCTCGACGCCTCGCCGGCCATCGAGACCGCAGCCCGTGCAGACATTCCCGAGCACGAGGAATGGGATCTGCCGAACGGCTTCGCCTGGGTCTTCCCCGGCGAGGGCAGCAGCGGCGGGATCCGCCGTCCCGTGATCATGGCCGACGGTTTCAACCTCGGCCGGAGCGAGCTCGACAAGCTCTATCAGGGGCTGGAGGGCGGCGAGTTCCCGTTCGTCAGCGAGCTGCGCCGGCGCGGCCGGGACGTGATCCTGCTCGGGTTCGACGAGCGCAGCGCGTCCATCCTGGACAACGCGGAGACGGCCGTGTCCGCCATCATGCGGACCATCGCCGAGCAGGCCGACGACACCCGGCTGGTCGTCGGCGGGTTCAGCATGGGCGGCATCGTCACCCGTTACGCCCTGGCCAAGCTCGAGACGCAGCGCATGGACCACCGCACCGGCCTGTACTTCTCCTACGACAGCCCGCACCGTGGCGCGTCCATCCCGGTCGGCGTGCAGGCGTTCTCGCACTTCATCCCGTTCCCGAACGACTTCGCGAGGCAGATGAACAGCCCGGCGGCACGTCAGATGCTGTGGCGGCACTACGACAAGGACACCGGCAAGATCGGCGTCGCCCCGGAACGCACGGAGTTCCTGGCCGCCCTGGAACGGGTGGGCGGCTGGCCGCGGATCCCCCGTCTGATCGGCCTCGCCAACGGTCGTGCCGACGGGGTCGGACTGCCCGACGTGAAGCCCGGCGAGGTCGCGCTGCGCGTCGACCGGATCTACCCCGGCACCACCTTCTACACCCAGGCCCAGGGTGACGACGTGACGGCCGCCTATCTCAACCGGCGGTTCCCGAAGGCCGAGAAGACCATCACGACCAGCGGCTTCCCGGAGATCGACGGCGCGCCGGGCGGCACCCTGCACACCTACAAGATCCTCGCCGACACCCTGAAGAAGCTCGGCGGCACGGTGGACCTGCGGCACGAGGAGGTGTGCTTCGTTCCGTCGGTGAGCGCGGTCGCGATCCGGGACGTCGAGAAGCAGTCCGACCTGTACGTGAAGATCGACGGACTGTCGCCGGACGAGAGTGAGTTGGACGACTTCATCGTCTCCTCGACGACCACGCCGCACACTGGGATCACCGAGGAGCTGTGCACCTGGATGCTGAGCCGCCTGCCCGACTGACCCACCGCGTCACCCTCAGGCGCCCCGGGGCCGCCCCTCCGCTCACACCTGGCGGAGGGGCGGCCCCTTCGCTCTCCCCGATCCGGCGGCACTAAGCGGGCGGCGCGGGTGTCCCGGGGGCGGGCGGCAGGGGGTCGGCCACGAACGAGCTTCGGGCGCGTACGGTCACCACCAGCCCCCTGTCCCGAAGGATGTCCAGAGCGCGGCGGACCGTACCCGGACCGACTTTGTGCTCGTGCGTCATGGTCAGTTCGCCCGGCAGCCGGGTGCCCGGAGGGTACGCGCCGGAGCGAATCTTCCGCTCGATGATCGCGGCGAGCTGCTCATAGACGTACTGCGGCGAATCGGGGCTGATCTTGTCCACCCGTTGACCGTATGCCGCTACCTTCCACCGCGCATTACTTAGTACTACTACCAACCACTACCTACTACTACCGTGCTCGGGGTACAGTCCGGACAGGAAACAATGACGCCCCGGCGGGAAGGTGAAAGCTTCCTTGCCGGGGCTGAGCCGACTTACGAGGAGTCGACCTATGCGCAGCCTACTGGCCGCGGTCCTGAGCCTTTTTCTGCCGCCGCGCGGAATGCGCCGCTGCCTCACACCCCCACCGTTCCCTGCGGTCTCCGCGCCGCGGCCCGTCCGCCCGCGTCGGACGCGGACGTGCCCCGCGGACGTGCTCCTCGCCGACGGCCTGCCCCTGGTCAGGCCGTACCTCGCCGTCTGGGAACGCGAACGCGACGCCTTGGACCGCAGGTACCTCCAGCGGGAGCGGCGGCGCGCGGCGGTCCTCGCCACCCTGGGCCAGGACTACGTCCCCGCGGAGGCCGCCGCATGAGCGCGAGGCGGTTCCGCAGCCTCGGCGTCGACCCGGCCACGGGCAAGGAGGCGTTCGTGGTCGCGCGACCCGGCGGGGTGCTGGAGGCGCTGGCCGACGCGCACGCCCTGAAGGCCGCCGCCGTCCTGGTGACGGTCGTCGGGGCCGTACTGGACGGAGGCCGGTCGTCGGACACCGAACTCGCCGCCTTCGTACCGTCACTGCACGCGGCGCTCGAGGAATGCGTGGGCATCATGGCGGCGGACAGGGAGCGCTCGGTGTAGCGCACTGCCACGCGTCAGTAGCTGAGGCCCCGAAAGTGCAGGAACGCGGACCGCAGTTCGGAATCGAGGAGGAAGTCGAGGATCTCCTCCTCACCCGCGAACAGGGCGTCGGCAGCCGGATGTCCGGACTGATGGAACATGGCGACCAGCACATCGATGAGGGGACGGTTCCAGGTGACCCGGACGATCTCTGCCGCCTTGTCACGCTGCCCCTTGTCCATGGCTATGCGCCACAGCTCGATGGAGTGCCCGGCCGTCACATAGGCGTCCCTGCGTCCCTCTACCAGGACCGCTCTCGAGTTCAGGCCGAACACCTCGATACAGGCCCGTCCCCGGTCGGTCAGGCCTCGGTACGTTCCGAGCGGGAGCACCAGCCGCAGGTGGTCCAGGGGGTCCTCGGCCGTCGGGTCGACGAGCAGAGGGCTGCCGTCGGTCGCGGTGGGGAAGAGGTCCCGCTTCTGATTGCTGTTGCAGAACGAGCAGGCGAGCAGATGGTTCAGCCAGTCGAAGGTGCGCAGCGGAGCGAGGCTCTTCGGCTCGAAGTGGTCGATGTCCGTGCCCTGGCTGTCACCGCAGTACATGCAGCGTTCGCGGCCGGGAGCCATCTCCGCCAGCCCCGCGACGAGTGCGGGGCGGACCTGCCGACGATTCCCCCAGAGCTCCTTCGCCCTGTCCTTGCGTTCCTTCTCCGTGGCCTGCTGACGGATCTCGGCGGTGTAGTCCTTCAGTCGTTCCGTCGTGTCCGCCGGCAGGAGGGCACGCCGCAGGCGGATCACTCCGTTGCGCCCTTCGCCTCCTCGGCGATCTCCTCCGCCAGTCGGTGGAGGTGGGCCGACACCTCGCCCACGCGAGCCGACGGCGAGCTCGCGAGCCGTTCCTTCAGTTCCTTGTAGCGCGCCAGCGACTCAGGGGACGAGGCCCCGTCGTAGATTCGTGCCTCCAGGTCCACGAACTCGGCCCTCACCTGCTCGGCCCGCTCGGAGTAGGGCGTGTCGAGACCGAAGAGGTCGGAAAGCACGGCATCGTCGCCGCTGCCGTACACCACCCGGTCGTACAGGTCTTGGTCGATGACCTCGGGCGGACGCGCCTCGTCCACGCCGGGCAGCCGAATCAGGCCGCCGGGGTCGGCGGCCTGGCAGATGTACGGGCTGTGCGTCGTGACGATGAACTGGATGCGGGGGAAGTGAGCGGTCAGCCAGGGGCCGATCCGACGCTGCCAGGAGACGTGCAGATGGGTGTCGATCTCGTCGATGATGACGACGCCGGGTGTCATCAGCGCGATCGACCGGCTTCTGGCTTCCCAGAGGTCGGACTCCCACAGGTCGTCGCCGAACACGTCGTGCAGCTGCTTGAGAATGTCGACGACAAGCGCCACCACCGTGCGGAACCCGTCGCTCATCTCCCGCAGTGGGAAGCGGCTGTCGTGCCGTTCCACCCACAAGCCCTCGGAGTCGACGTCGTCGATCCGGTACTCGTCCGGCAGCAGTCCGTCTCTGAGAAGCGCCAGTGCGAACGCCTTCAGCCCCCGGGCGCCCCCTCTGCCTTCCAGAGCACGCAGATGCTGCTCGATCAGCCAGGCGACGCCTTCGGCAAGTGAGGCGTCCTCATGGAAGAGACTCGTGTGCCTGGCCACGGGCCCGGACGCCAGCATCAGCCGCTGCACGTCGCCCGAGCCGCCGGCCATCCGCCGGAACGGCCCGTAGGCCGCGGAGAACCAGCCCGCCGGGTTGTCCGCCCACGGACCACGGCGGGCAATGCTCGTCTGCGCCTTGGTGTACCTGATCTCGTCGAGTCCGGGCAGCACACCCCGGCGGACCGGAACCCTGCCTGCCATGCCGTCGCGGGGCGTCTTCCAGCGCAGCCCGGCCCAGAAGGCACCAGCGGGCGGGCGGCCTTGCGAGAACCGGTCGTGCTGCGCGTCCCGGCTGATCTCGACCTCGACCTGACCCGCCGTACGCTCTTCCGTCACCCAGTTCTCGAACTGCGGCACCAGACTGCGAGCCACCCCCGGCCCACTGAGCGCCAGCGCCATGGCCCGCAGCAGCGTCGTCTTGCCCGAGCCGTTGCGCCCGGCGAGCACCGTCCACCCGGCGTGACTGCCGTCGGGGCGGGTCAGGGTGAGGTCGACTGCGCGGGGGCCGTGGAAGAACTTGATGTCCTCCACGATGATCCGGCTGACGTACATGGGCGTTGGCGTCCGTTCGCTCGGGTGTGGCACCCGATCTTAGAGCCGTGGCCTGCCCCCCAGCGCGGGAAGCGGGCAGGCCACGGACCCGTCAGTCCGCCGTGTGCTCCACGAAGCGGGCCGCCGTCTCCGCCAGGACCTCGCGGCCGTCCCTCGCCCACAACTCGTCGTTGAACAGTTCGACCTCGATGGCGCCGGTGTATCCGGCCTCCGTCACGTACCCCAGCCACTCGCGCATGTCGATCGCGCCGTCGCCGATCTGGCCGCGGCCGTTGAGGACGCCCTCCGGGAGCGGGGTCGTCCAGTCGGCGAGCTGGAAGGTGTGGATGCGGTTGCCTGCGCCCGCGCGGGCGATCTGCGCGGGGGCCTGGTCGTCCCACCAGACGTGGTACGTGTCGACGGTGACGCCTACCTGGTGGGCGGGGAAACGTTCCGCGAGGTCCAGGGCCTGGGTGAGGGTGGAGACCACACAGCGGTCGGAGGCGTACATGGGGTGCAGGGGCTCGATGGCGAGCTTCACCCCGTGCTCCTCGGCATAGGGGCCGAGCACGGACAGGGCGTCGGCGATGCGCTCGCGGGCGCCGTGCAGGTCCTTGGAGCCGGCGGGCAGACCGCCGGAGACCAGGACCAGCACCTCGGTGCCGAGGGTCGCCGCCTCGTCGATCGCCCGGCGGTTGTCGGCGATGGCGGCGGCCCGTTCGTCCGGGTCTAGCGCCGTGAAGAAGCCGCCGCGGCACAGCGTCGTCACCGTCAGGCCCGCGTCGCGGACCAGCTTGGCGGTCCGCTCCACGCCGTACGTCCGCACCGGCTCGCGCCACAGGCCGACGTTGGTCACGCCCAGCTCCCGGCAGGCGTCGGCCAGTTCGGGCATCGACAGGTGCTTCACCGTCATCTGGTTGATGGAGAAGCGGGTCAGGTCCGGGTTGCTCACTGGTTCACTCCGTACAGGGCGAGCAGGCTCTTCATCCGTTCCTCCGCCAGCTTGGGGTCGGGGAACAGGCCCAGGCCGTCGGCGAGTTCGTAGGCGCGGGCGAAGTGCGGGAGGGAACGGGCCGACTGGAGGCCGCCGACCATCGTGAAGTGCGACTGGTGGCCGGCCAGCCAGGCCAGGAACACCACGCCCGTCTTGTAGAAGCGGGTGGGGGTCTGGAACAGGTGGCGGGACAACTCGACGGTGGGGTCGAGGAGTTCGCGGAAGCCTGCCGTGTTGCCCGTGTCGAGGACCCGGACCGCCTCCGCCGCCAGCGGCCCCAGCGGGTCGAAGATGCCGAGGAGGGCGTGGCTGAAGCCCTTCTCGTCGCCCGCGATCAGCTCGGGGTAGTTGAAGTCGTCGCCCGTGTAGCAGCGCACGCCCTGCGGCAGCCTGCGGCGGATGTCGATCTCCCGCCCGGCGTCCAGCAGCGAGACCTTGATGCCCTCGACCTTGTCGGGGTGGGCGGCGACGACCTCCAGGAAGGTGTCCGTCGCCGTGTCCAGGTCCGACGAGCCCCAGTAGCCCTCCAGCGCCGGGTCGAACATCGGGCCCAGCCAGTGCAGGACCACCGGCTCCGCGGACTGGCGCAGGAGGTGACCGTAGACGTCGAGGTAGTCCTCGGGACCCGACGCGGCCGCCGCCAGGGCACGGGACGCCATCAGGATGGCCCGCGCTCCGGAGGCCTCGACGAGGGCGAGCTGCTCCTCGTAGGCCGCGCGGACCTCGGCGAGGGACGCCTGGCCGGTGAGCTGGTCGGTGCCGACGCCGCAGGCGATGAGACCGCCGACGGACTTCGCCTCGGCGGCCGACCGGCGGATCAGTTCGGCCGCGCCCGCCCAGTCCAGGCCCATGCCGCGCTGGGCGGTGTCCATCGCCTCGGCGACGCCGAGCCCGTGGGACCACAGATGGCGGCGGAAGGCGAGGGTGGCGTCCCAGTCGATCGCGGCGGGCGAGTCGGGCGTGGTGTCCGCGAAGGGGTCCGCGACGACGTGCGCCGCCGAGAAGACCGTACGGGAGGTGAAGGGCGCGCCGGTGGTGAGCGCGAGGGGCTCGGTACGGGGCTCGTGGGTGCGCAGGGTGCCGTCGGCGCCGGGGAGCTGGATCGTCACAGCGTGACCTCCGGGACGTCCAGACGCAGGCCCTCCGAGGAGGACTTCAGGCCCAGTTCGGCGAGCTGGACGCCACGGGCGCCGGCCAGCAGGTCCCAGTGGTAGGGGGCGTCGGCGTAGACGTGCTTGAGGAACAGCTCCCACTGGGCCTTGAAGCCGTTGTCGAACTCGCCGTTGTCGGGGACCTCCTGCCACTGGTCGCGGAAGACCTCGGTGGCGGGGATGTCCGGGTTCCAGACCGGCTTGGGGGTCGCGCTGCGGTGCTGGACACGGCAGTTGCGCAGGCCGGCGACCGCCGAGCCCTCCGTGCCGTCGACCTGGAACTCCACGAGCTCGTCGCGGTTGACCCGGACCGCCCAGGAGGAGTTGATCTGGGCGATGGCGCCGCCGTCGAGCTCGAAGATGCCGTAGGCGGCGTCGTCGGCCGTGGCGTCGTAGGGCTTGCCGTTCTCGTCCCAGCGCTGCGGGACGTGGGTGGTGGCGATGGCCTGGACGGACTTCACCCGGCCGAACAGCTCGTGCAGGACGTACTCCCAGTGCGGGAACATGTCGACGACGATGCCGCCGCCGTCCTCCGCGCGGTAGTTCCAGGACGGGCGCTGGGCGGCCTGCCAGTCGCCCTCGAAGACCCAGTAGCCGAACTCGCCGCGGATGGAGAGGATCCGGCCGAAGAAGCCGCCGTCGATGAGGCGCTTGAGCTTCAGCAGACCCGGCAGGAACAGCTTGTCCTGGACGACGCCGTGCTTGATGCCCGCGGCGGTGGCGAGGCGGGCGAGTTCGAGGGCGCCGTCGAGGCCGGTGGCCGTCGGCTTCTCGGTGTAGATGTGCTTGCCGGCGGCGATCGCCTTCTTGATGGCCTCCTCGCGCGCGGAGGTGACCTGGGCGTCGAAGTAGATGTCGACGGTGGGGTCGGCGAGGACCGCGTCGACGTCGGTGGAGACGTTCTGCGGGTCCAGGCCGTGCCGCTCGGCGAGCGCCCGCAGGGCGTGCTCGCGGCGGCCGACGAGGATCGGTTCCGGCCACAGCACGGTGCCGTCGCCGAGGTCGAGCCCGCCCTGCTCGCGCAGGGCCAGGATGGAGCGGACGAGGTGCTGGCGGTAGCCCATGCGCCCCGTCACGCCGTTCATGGCGATACGCACCGTCTTGCGTGTCACGTCGGTCCCTTCGTAGGCGTAGTACGCGGTTGTGCGCGCCGCGTACGCCTCTTCCTGATCAGCGTTACAGCAAGCGCTTTCTATACAAGGAGAAGCTAGCCTCTGACCAGCGGTCCGGACAAGACCGTGTCCATCTCGAGTTGTTCGAGGGGGCGAACAGCGGGGGTCCTGGGCCGTAAGGTCTGCTCGACACGCCCGGAACCAAGCCCTCGAGGCAGCTGTCTACCAGGGCGTACGACGACGTACGACGAGATGCGTGACCGGAGGACAGACGAGATGACGGTGACCCTGGCGGACGTGGCGGCCCGCGCGCAGGTCTCGCCCGCGACGGTGTCGCGCGTGCTGAACGGGAACTACCCCGTCGCCGCTACCACCAGGGAGCGGGTGCTGCGGGCGGTCGACGAGCTGGACTACGTACTGAACGGGCCGGCGAGCGCACTCGCCGCGGCGACCTCCGACCTGGTCGGCATTCTGGTGAACGACATCGCGGACCCCTTCTTCGGGATCATGGCGAGTGCGATCCAGTCGGAGATCGGCGGGCCGGGCGGGCGGGCCGGCGGCGAACGGCTGGCGGTGGTCTGCAACACCGGGGGCTCGCCGGAGCGCGAGCTGACCTATCTGACCCTTCTCCAGCGGCAGCGGGCCGCGGCCGTGGTGCTGACCGGCGGAGCCATGGAGAACGAGCCGCACGCGGCGGCGGTGGCGGCGAAACTGCGCCGACTCGGCGAGGCCGGGACGCGGATCGTGCTGTGCGGCCGGCCGCCGGCGCCGGAGACCACGGCGATCGCGCTGACCTTCGACAACCGCGGGGGCGGCCGGGAACTGACCGAGCATCTGATCGGGCTCGGGCACCGGCGGCTCGGCTACATCGCGGGCCCGGAGGAGCGGACGACCACCCGGCACCGGCTGGAGGGCCACCGGGCGGCGCTGGCCGCGGCCGGCATCGAGGAGGACCCCCGCTGGACCGTGCACGGACGGTACGACCGCCGGGCCGGCTACGAGGCGACGCTGGAACTGCTGCGCCGGGATCCCTCCCTGACGGCGGTCGTCGCCGCCAACGACTCCGTCGCCCTGGGCGCCTGCGCGGCGCTGCGCGACTCCGGCCTGCGGATCCCGGACGACGTCTCGGTCGCCGGCTTCGACGACCTCCCCTTCAGCATCGACGTGGTGCCCTCCCTCACGACGGTGCGGCTGCCGCTGGCCGAGGCGGGAGCGCGGGCGGGTCGCATCGCCATGGGCCGCGAGGAACCGCCGCCCGGCGGGATCGCCACGGTACGGGGCGAGCTGATGGTACGGGGGTCCTCCGGAGTGCCGCGGGAGTGAGGCTGCCCCCCGCGCACGGCCGGGCCGAGCTGATCGAGGTCGTCCGGATCGGCGATCCCGCCAGGCACCTCACCTCTCGGGGTCTGACCGGTGACGTCGTCGAGGTCTGGGCGGGGGAGGAGGTACGGCAGCTCCTGCGCCTGGTCGGCGAGCTCCCGGACAGCCCGAAGTACCGCTGCTTCCTCCCCGGCTGGGGCATCCGCGCCTACGACGACACCGATCCCGAGCCGCTCTTCGAGATCGCGTTCTGCTTCCGGTGCAACGGAGCCCGGCTCTGGGGGCGTGACGTCACGCAGGAGCAGCGGCACCAGGACTTCGAAGCGGAGAGCCCGGCCGGACGGGAGCTGCTGCGCCGGTTCCGCGCCTGTGCCCCCGGGTGAGGCGTCGGCGGCCCCCGCTGGACCCGAACCCCGTACCGGGGTGACAGTGGTGACCATGAAGCTCGCCTTCTCCACCCTCGGTGTCCCCGGTCTTCCCCTGCCCGAGGTGCTGCGGCTCGCGGTCGCGCACGGGTATCACGGCGTGGAGCTGCGCGCCCATCCGGAGGAGCCGGTCCATCCGGGGCTGAGTCCGGACGAACGGGCCGACGCCGCCGCCGGGTTCAAGGCGGCGGGCATCGAGATCCTGGGGCTGGCGGGCTATCCACGTGTCGCCGCGCCGGGCGACGACGAGCCCGTGATCGAGGAGATCCGGGGGCTCGTCGCCCTCGCCCGCGACCTCGGGGCGCCCTTCGTCCGGGTCTTTCCCGGCGGCGAGGACGAACACGCCGACGCCATCGCCGCCCGGCGGCTCGGCACCGCCGCCGAGTACGCCGCCGACCTCGGCGTACGCATCCTGCTGGAGACCCACGACTCGCACCGCACCGGCGCGGACGCCATGCGTGTGCTCGGCCTGGTCGGGCATCGGCAGGTCGGTGCGCTGTGGGACGTCATGCACACCTGGCTCGGCGGCGAGCAGCCGCAGGAGACCTACGCGGCGCTGTCGCCGTACCTCGGATACGTGCAGGTCAAGGACATCGCCTCGGCCGAGGACAGCACCCCGCTGGCCCTCGGCGCCGGGGTGCTGCCGCTCGCCGACTGCGTCGAGGTCCTGACCCGGCACGGCTGGGACGGCTGGCTGTGCTGGGAGTACGAGCGGCGCTGGTACGAGAACGCAGAGCCACTGCCCGGCCTGCTGAACGCCGGCCGCGAGCATCTCGCACGCCTGCTGAACGACTCGGCGTGAGAGCGGGACGTTCGGCCGGACGCCCGGCCTGAGGCCCGGCACGGCGTTCGGCGGGGTGTGCGGCCTGAGGCCCGGCCGGCGTTCGGCGGGGTGTGCGGCCTGAGGCCCGGCTGCTGCCCGGCAGGCACCGGCGCGCGTACAGCCTGACACCGAGGCCAGCAGCCGGGCCGGCACGCCGCAGGCCTCGCGCGTACGGCCTTTCGCCGAGGCCAGCAGCCGGGCCGGCACGCCGCAGGCCGTGTGGGGCCGGTAATCGAGTGGCACCTCGGGTGGTGTGCGGGTTAGCCTCCGCGCCGTGTATCAGCAGCCATCGGCGTGCGGCGCCGTCGTTCCGTCATGAGCCTTCTGTCCAGGGCCCTGGTCGACGTTCGTCCGCTACGCTCCTCCCCCGTCTTCCGGCGGCTGCTGATCGGGCGCACGGTGTCCACGCTCGGCGCCTTCATGACCATGGTCACCGTCATGTACCAGGTCTGGGACACGACCCACAGTTCGGTCTGGAGCGGCGCGGTCGGGCTGGCGCAGGCGCTGCCGCTGATCGGCGTCGGGCTGTTCGCGGGGTCCTGGGTGGACCGTGCCGACCGGCGCCGCGCGTATCTCCTGAGCACCGTCGGCTCGGCGGTCTGTTCCGTCCTGCTGGCCGTGCAGGGCTTCACCGGGCGGGCGCCGGTGGCCCTCGTGCTGGCCCTGGTGGCGGTGCAGTCGTCGTTCGGGGCGATCGGCGCGCCCGCGGCGGGCGTGTTCGTGCCCCGGCTGCTGCCCAAGGACCAGGTCGCCGCGGGTCTCGCCCTGAACCAGGTCACCGGCCAGGCGATGATGCTGCTCGGCCCGGCCGTCGCCGGCATCGTGCTCGGCTGGTGGGGCGTCGGCGTCTGCTATCTGGTGGACGCCCTCACCTTCGGCATGTCCTTCTACGGCGCCTACGGGCTGCCCGCGCTGCCGCCCGAGGGCGAGAAGTCCCGCCCCGGTGTCCAGGGCGTCCTGGACGGCCTGCGCTTCCTGACCGGTCACCGGGCGGTGCGCGGCGCGCTGCTGGTCGACCTGGCCGCCACCGTGCTGGCGATGCCGGCCAGTCTGTTCCCGCTCGTCAACGAGGAACGTTTCGGCGGCGACCCGCGCACGCTCGGTCTGTTCCTGTCCGCGCTCGCCGTGGGAGGGGTGGCGGCGACCGCCCTCTCCGGACCGGTCACCCGGCTCGCCCGCCCCGGCCCGGTGATGCTCTGCTCCGCGGGTGTCTGGGGCGCGGCCCTCGCCCTCTTCGGCCTGACGACCAGCGCCTGGGCGGGCCTGGGGATGCTGGTGGTGGCCGGTGGGGCGGACTCGGTGGCCGTGCTGTCCCGGGCCACGATCGTGCAGACCCGGACCCCGGACGCCCTGCTGGGCCGGGTGACGGCGGCCGAGACGATCGTCGGCCAGGCCGGGCCCAACCTCGGCAACCTGCGCGGCGGTGTGGTGGCCGGCTGGACCTCGGGCACGACCGCGCTGATCACCGGCGGCCTGATGTGCCTGGCGGCGGTCACCGCGGTGGGGACGACGACTCCGGAGCTGCGGAGCGGCCGCGCGGGCGGCACCGATCCGCTGGCCCCACAGGCCCCACAGGCCCCACAGGCCCCGGCACCGCAGGCCCCAGGCCCGCAGGCCCCGGCCCCGCAGGCTCCGGCCCCGGAGGCCGCCGCTCCCGCCGCGTCACCGGCCATCCCGCCACCGGCCACCGCACCACCGGCCACCGCGCCGCCCGCTACCGCACCGTGAGCTTCGCCTCCCCGTCCAGGCACCGTGTCGGGTGTTCGGCGACGACGACGGCGATAGGGCGGGGGTGTACCGCAGGAGCACGTTGCCGGCCCGTGACGACGGTTTCCAGCGCCGAGGACAGCGCCTCCCCGGGCCGGACGAACCGCCGCGCCGCGTGCCCGGCGGCGCTCACCCCACGCGCGGCAGGAATCCCGCCACCCGTTCCACCAGCCGTCGCTCACATCCCGGCCATTCCTCCGCCGTGATCGAGAAGATCGCGGAGTCGCGCAGGCGGTCGTCCTCCCCCGGTGCCCAGGACCGGGACCAGTTGCGCAGGACGCCCTCGAAGCGGGCGCCGACGCTCGCGATGGCCGCGCGGGAGCGGGCGTTGCGGGCGTCCGTCTTCAGGTCCACCCGGGAGACGCGCCAGTGCGCGAAGGCGTGCCGGAAGAGGAGGAGCTTGGCCTCGGCGTTGATGCCGGTGCCCTGGGCGGAACCGGCCAGCCAGGTGAAACCGACCTCGACGGCGTCCAGTTGATCGTCGCTCCGCCAGGAACGCGGCTCCCAGAACGAGGTCGCGCCGACCGCCCGGCCGGAGGCGAGGGAGATCTGGGCGTAGGGCGCGAGCCTGCCGGTCGCCGCACGGGCGAGCTGGGCGTCGACGTAGTCACCGACCTCGTGCGCCCTCGGCACCCAGGTGAAGTCGTACGTCCGCCGGTTCTCCTCCGCGGCCACCGCAAGCTCGGCCGTGTGCCGCCGCTCCAGCGGCTCCAGGCGCACCAGCGCGCCTTCGAGGACCGGTCCCTCCAGCGTGAAACTCACCCGTCGCCGTCCTTCCGCAGTACCTTCGCCAGTTCCGCGAACGCCTCGTGGAATCCGGGGAAAGTCTTGCGGACACAGCCGGGGTCGTCGAACGAGATTCCGGGGACGCGCAGTCCCGTCACCGCGAAGGACATGACGACGCGGTGGTCGCCGTAGGTCTTGATGTCGGCGCCCGTGAGGGAACCGCCCGCACGAGAACCGGCGGCGCCGGGCCTGATCTCGATCCAGTCGGGGCCGGTCGCCACCTCGGCGCCCAGCCGCCGGAGGTTCTCCGCGCAGGCCTCCAGGCGGTCGCACTCCTTCACCCGCGTGTTCGCCACGTCCTCGATGCGTACGGGGCCGGAGGCGAAGGGGGCGATCGCGGCGAGGGTCGGCATGGTGTCGGAGATGTCCCGCATGTTGACCGTGACGCCGCGGAGTCCACCGGTCCCGGACACGGTCGTACGGTCCGCGCCGACGTCCACCCGGGCGCCCATCCGCCGCAGTACGTCCACGAATCCCAGGTCGCCCTGGAGCGCGCGCTCGCCGAGGCCCGGCACGGTCACCTCGCCGCCGGTCAGCGCGGCCGCCGCGAAGAAGTAGCTCGCGGTGGAGGCGTCGGGTTCGATCGCGTAGGTCGTGGCCCGGTAGCCGCCCGGCGGGACGACGTACGTGTTCCCCTCGCGCCCCACCTCCACCCCGAACGCCCGCATCATCGCGATCGTGATCTCGACGTACGGCACCGAGACCAGGTCGGTGACCGTGATGCGCAGGCCGGTGCGGGTGAGCGGGCCGAGCAGGAGGAGGGCGGTCAGGTACTGGGAGGACTGACCGGCGTCCAGCACCACGTCCCCGCCCTCCACGCCGGCCGCCCGCACGGTCAGCGGGTGGTGGCCCTCCGCCTCCTCGTGCCGCAGGTCCACACCCAGGTCACGCAGGGCGCGGGTGAGCGGGAGGAGGGGGCGGCGGCGCATCTGCGGGGAGGCGTCGAAGCGGTACGTGCCGTGGCCGGCGGCGGCGAGGGCCGGCAGGAAGCGGGCCGTGGTCGCGCCGTCCCGGCAGTAGACGTCGGCCTCGGCGAGCGCCGGGCCCAGCGGGCGGCCGTCGACCTGCCAGGCGTCCGGTGTCCGTCCCACCCGGTAGCCGAGCCGGGTCAGGCCCTCGGCGAACCCCTCGGTGTCGTCGGAGCGAAGGGGACGCTGGAGGGTGGTGACGCCGTCGGCTGCCGCCGCCAGGAAGAGGGCGCGGGCGGTGAGGGACTTGGAACCGGGGATGTCGACGAGGGCCATGCCCCTCATGATCCCGCGCCGGTACGCTCCGGCGCCGGTACGTCCACGGGATGGACGGAGGTCCAGCCGGTTCCCTCCGGCTGAACAACAGGTAGCACAGCGGGCTGGTCAGCGGGTCGAGCAGGGGCTTGGCCAGCGGGTTGAGCAGGGGCCTGGTCGGCGGGTTGAGCAGCAGGTCGAACAGCGGGTGGGGCGGCCGGTGCGACGGCCGGTCGGGCGGCCGGTGGGCGGGCCCCCGGGGCGGCCGTCGGGGCCGCCGGTGCGAGCGAGGTCAGTGCCACCCCGCCCACCAGCAGCGCCGCCGCGCACCAGCGCAGGCCGCTCACCGGCTCGCCGAGGAACAGGGCGGCCGACGTCATGCCGAAGACGGGGACCAGCAGGGAGAAGGGGGCCACCGTGGACGCCGGGTGGCGGTGCAGCAGCCAGCCCCAGGCGCCGAAGCCGAAGACCGTGGTGATCCAGGCGACATAGCCGAGCGTGCCGGCGCCCTGCCAGTCCAGCGCGCGCAGCGCCGCCAGGTCCCGCGACGGGCCCTCGGTCAGCAGGGAGAGGGCGAGCAGGGGCAGCACCGGGACCGTGCTCACCCACACCATGAAGTTCAGCGGGTCCGGCGGGGAGGCCTTGCGGGTGAGGACGTTCGACGCGCCCCAGCAGGCCGCCGCCGCGATGACCAGCGCGAACGCGCCGAGCGAACCGGAGGCGCCCTCGTCGGCCGCGGCCACCCCGATCCCGGCGAGGGCCACGGCCATGCCCAGCAGCCGGACCCGGGTGGGGCGTTCGCCGAGCACCGCGAACGCGATGACGGCCGTGAACACCGACTGGATCTGGAGGACCAGCGAGGACAGGCCGGCCGGCATGCCCGCGTCCATGCCGACGAACAACAGCCCGAACTTCGCCACCCCCAGCACCAGGCCCACCGCCACGATCCACTTCCAGGCCACCTTCGGGCGGCCGACGAAGAACACCGCGGGCAGTGCCGCCACCAGGAAACGCAGGGCCGAGAAGAGCAGCGGCGGGAAGTGACCGAGGCCGATCTCGACGACGGTGAAGTTCACGCCCCAGACGGCGGCGACGAGGACGGCGAGGGCGAGGTGAGCGGGGCGCATGCGCCGAGGATCACCCGCCCGGACCGTGAAGCACCAGCGATGATTGCTGCATGGTGGGATGAAGGAACGCTACCGATTGGACTCACGGTGCTCGATCTCCAGCGACTGCGCGCCCTGCACGCCGTCTCCGTCCACGGCACCGTGGGCGCGGCGGCCGCCGCCCTCGGCTACACCCCGTCGGCGGTCTCCCAGCAGATCACCAAGCTGGAACGGGAGACCCGGACCGTGCTGCTGGAGCGGGCGGGGCGCGGCATCCGGCTCACCGACGAGGCACTCCAACTCGCCGCCACGGCGAAGGAGTTGCTGGCGATCGTCGAGCGGGCCGAGACCGGTCTCGAGGAGCGGCGCGGGGTGCCGGCCGGGCGGCTGGCCATCGCCGCGTTCCCCTCGGCGGCGCGCGGACTGCTGCCGTCCGTCCTCGCCGGCCTCGCCCGCCTGCATCCGGCCCTGGACGCCCGGCTCAGCGAGGTCGACCCGCACCTGTCCGTGGACCTGGTGGCGAAGGGGGCCGTCGACCTCGCCGTCGCGCACGACTGGGACATCGTGCCGCTGCCCGCCCCGGCGGGTGTCGAACACGCGGTGATCGGCGACGACGCGTGCGATCTGCTGGTGCCCGAGGGGCACCCCTTCGCGGGGCGGACGGGCGTGCGGCGCGAGGAGCTGGGCGGTGAGCGGTGGATCTGCCAGCCGCCGGGCCGGGTCTGTCACGACTGGCTGGTGCGCACGCTGCGGGCGGCGGGGCACGAGCCCGACCTCGTCCACACGGCCGAGGAGAATCCCACCCTCGTCGCCCTGGTCGCCGCCGGTCTCGGGGTCGCGCTCATCCCCCGCCTCGGGCGCGGCCCGCTGCCGGCCGGGGTCGTGGAGGTCCCGCTCGACCCGACACCCGTACGACGGCTGTACGCGCTGTGGCGCACGGGGGCGGCCCGGCGTCCGGCGATCGCGGAGGCGGTACGGGCACTGCGGGAGGAGTGGCCGAGGGCGTCGGCACACTGACCGCCCCGGGGCCACGGACCATCGTGCCCCCGGGCCATCGGGCCCGGCCCGGCGCACCGGGTCGCCCGAGCCGCTACCGCGGCCCGGCAGCCGAGCCGTCATCGGCGCGCCCCCCTCCAATGCGCCGATGACGGCGCCCCGCGCAGGTAGCGTGCGCAACCGGCCCCCCACCGGAAGGAGCGCACATGCCCTCCAGACGCACCGTCCTCGCCGCCGGCGCGAGCGTCACCGCCACCCTCGCCGCCGGCGGTCCGGCGCACGCGGACGACCGTCGGCCCGCCGAACTCCTCGCCCGTATGACCCTGGAGGAGAAGGTCGGCCAGGTCTTCGTCTCACGGGTGTACGGCCACTCGGCGACCGCGCCCGACCAGGCCGACATCGAGGCCAACCTCGGCGGACTCGGCGTACGCACGGCCGCCGAACTGCTCGCCCGCTACCGGCTCGGCGGGATCATCTACTTCGCCTGGGCGCACAACATCCGGGACCCACGGCAGATCGCGGACCTCTCCGACGGTATCCAGCGGGCGTCCCTCCGGCAGCCGCGCGGCCTGCCGGTGCTGATCTCCACCGACCAGGAGCACGGTGCCGTCTGCCGGGTGGGCCGACCCGCCACGCTCTTCCCGGGCGCCATGGCGATCGGCGCCGGGGGCAGCCGCGCCGACGCCCGTACCCTCGGCCGCCTCGCCGGCCGTGAGCTGCGGGCGATGGGCATCCGGCAGGACTACTCCCCCGTCGCCGACGTCAACGTGAACCCGGCCAACCCGGTCATCGGCGTGCGTTCCTTCGGCGCCGACCCGGCCGCGGTGGCCGCCCTGGTCGCGGCGGAGGCCGAGGGCTACCGGGCGGCGGGAGTGGCGGCGACCGCCAAGCACTTCCCCGGGCACGGCGACACCGCCGTCGACAGCCACACCGGCTTTCCCGTCATCACCCACTCGCGCGAGGAGTGGGAGACGCTGGACGCGGTGCCCTTCCGGGCGGCGATCGCGGCCGGCGTCGACTCCCTCATGACCGCGCACATCC
The DNA here is from genome assembly GCF_032248645.1 of Streptomyces zaehneri. Lineage (NCBI taxonomy): Bacteria > Bacillati > Actinomycetota > Actinomycetes > Kitasatosporales > Streptomycetaceae > Streptomyces > Streptomyces zaehneri. The sequence goes on along the minus strand of NZ_JASTTJ010000016.1, from coordinate 88,923 downwards.
TGGTGCCCTCCCTCGACGACTCCGGTGACCCCGCCACCCTCTCCCGTCCGATCGTCACCGGCATCCTGCGCGAGAAGCTCGGCTACGACGGGGTCGTGGTCACCGACGCCCTCGACATGGCGGGCGTGCGCACCAAGTACGGCGACGCCCGGGTGCCGGTGCTCGCGCTGAAGGCCGGTGTCGACCAGCTCCTCAACCCGCCGCACCTGGACGTGGCCTGGAACGCCGTCCTGAAGGCCGTACAGGACGGGGAGCTCCCGGAGCAGCGGCTCGACGCGTCGGTCCTGCGGATCCTGCGGCTCAAGGCACGGCTGGGTCTGTTCGACGAGCCGTACGTCGACCCGGCCGACGTGGGGCGGACGGTCGGGGCGCCGGAGCACCTCGCCGCGGCCGACCGGATCGCCGAGCGGACCACGACGCTGCTGGTCAACGAGGGACCGCTGCTGCCGCTCTCGCCCCGGACCCACCCCCGGCTCCTGGTGGTCGGTGCCGACCCGGCCTCCCCCACCGGCACCACGGGCCCGCCCACCGGCGTCCTGGCCGCTGCCCTCACCGCACTGGGTTTCAGGGCGACGGCCCTGGCCACGGGCACGGCCCCGTCCGCCGAGACGATCGCCGGGGCGGTGACGGCCGCGGGCGGGGCGGACGCCGTGGTGGTCGCGACCTACAACGTCACGGCGGCCGACGCGCAGCGAACGCTGGTGCGGCAACTGGCGTCGACGGGACGGCCGGTGGTGGCGGTGGCCGTCCGCAACCCGTACGACGTGGCCCAACTCCCGTTTGTCCGAGCCTGCCTGGCCGCCTACTGCTGGACCGACGTCGAACTGCGGGCCGCCGCCAGGGTGATCGCCGGGGTGGTCGGGCCGCGCGGGAAGCTGCCGGTGCCCGTGCGGCGGGCGGACGATCCGACGCAGGTGCTGTATCCGATCGGGCACGGCCTGACGTACTAGGCGCACGCCGACCGCCGGGCGTGTCCCGCGCACCACGCGCAGAGCGCCCCGCGCGGCCGGCGTGCGTCCGGCGTCCTGGGCCCTCTACGTCCAGCTGGGCTGCGGCCGGATCCGGTGGGGCGCGCGCGGCCGGTGTGAACGGCTGATGTCGGCTGCCCCGGGAACCCGATCGGCCCCCTCGTCGACGGCCTTATGGTGGGCCGATGCGCGCAGGGATCGGGCTCAGGGAGGTGGCCGAGCGGGCCGGCGTGTCCATGCGGACCGTGTCCAACGTGGTCCGCGGCACCGGGCGTTTCTCCGAGACCACCCGCGAGCGGGTGCTGCTCGCGGTCGAGGAACTCGGCTACCGGCCCAACACCGCCGCCCGGCGGCTGCGCACCGGCCGCAGCGGGGTACTGCTGCTCGCCGTGCCCGACCTCTCCATGCCGTACTTCGCCGAGCTGGCCGGACACCTGCTGCGGGAGGCCGCGGGGCTCGGCCGGACCCTGCTCGTGGAGGCCACCGGCGGCCGCCCGGAGGCCGAGCTGGAGATCGTCCTCGGCCGGACCGATCCGCTGGTGGACGGGGTGATCCTGAGCCCGCTCGCACTCGACGACCGGGCCGCCGCGCGGGCCGGGTCGACCGCGCCGCTCGTGCTGCTCGGCGAGCGCGTGCACGACCTGCCCTGTCCGCACGTCACCATCGACAACACGGGTGCGGCCCGCGAGGCGACGGCGCATCTGCTGGCCCGCGGCCGCCGTCGGATCGCGGTGATCGGCCGCCAGACCGTGCCGCACGCCGCGACCTCCGCGACCCGCCTGGCCGGTCACCGGCAGGCCCTGGACCGGACCGGGCTGCGCTACGACAAGACGCTCGCACCACCCGTCGCCGCCTACCACCGGGCCGACGGCGCCGCCGCCATGCGCGCCCTCCTCGACCTGCCCGAGCCGCCCGACGCGGTGTTCTGCTTCGCCGACGCGCTGGCCCAGGGCGCCCTGCACGCCCTGCGGGAGCGGGGGCTGACGGTCCCCGGGGATGTCGCGGTCGTCGGTTTCGACGACGTCGAGGAGGCCCGCTACACCGCTCCCCCGCTCACCACGATCGCCCCGGACAAGCGGGAACTGGCCCGGCTGGCGGTGACGGCCCTGGTGGACCGGACCGGCGGGCGGACCCCGGCCGAGTCCTCGGTGCTGATCGCCGGACACCGGCTCGTCGTCCGGGAAAGCACCTAGGACGGGCCCGCTCCCGTACCGCTACCCCCGTACCGCCCCCGCCGTCAGGCCGGACACGAAGTGGCGCTGGAGCAGCACGTACACCACGACCACCGGCGCCGACGCGATGACGACCCCGGCGAACAGCAGCGGGTACCGGGTGAGGAACTCGCCCTGGAAGTCGAGCAGGGCCAGCGGCAGCGTGCGGTGTTCCCGGGAGCGGACGAACAGCAGCGGGTACAGCAGGTCGTTCCAGTCCATGACGAACAGGAAGATGCCGGTGGTGGCGAGGGCCGGGCGGGTCAGCGGGAGCGCGATCGAGCGGAACGCCCGCAGCGGGCCCGCGCCGTCCAGTTCCGCGGCCTCGTACAGCTCCTCCGGGATCGTGCGCAGGAACGCGCCGAGGATGAACACGGCCGTCGGCAGGGTCATCGTCGTGTCGACGAGGACCAGCCCGAGGAGGCTGTCGGTGAGGCCGAGCCGGTCGAAGAGGACGTACTGCGGGACGATCGCCGCCTGGGCGGGCACCGCGAGGCCCGCCACCAGCACGCCGAACACCGCCCGGCCCGCCCGGCCGGGCACCCGCGCGCAGAAGAACGCGGCCAGGCTCGCGACGACCAGGGTCAGCAGCACCGCGCCCGCCGTGACGAGAAGGCTGTTGGTGAACGCCGCGCCGAGTCCGCCCTCGTCCACCGCCCGGCGGTAGTTGTCGAGGGTGGGTGAAGCGGGCGGCGACAGCGGGGAGTCGAAGAGCTGGGGCAGCGTCTTGAAGGTGCCGAACAGCACGACGAGCAGCGGCAGGACGACGGCCGCCGCGCCCAGCAGGAGCACCACGGGTCGGATGGTCTTGTGCAGCACGTCAGGCAGCCCTCCGCAGCGCCCGCCGCTGCACCCAGGTGAGCAGCGCGATCAGCGCCATGAACACCAGGGACTGGGCGGCCGCGTAGCCGAACTCGTTGTTGGAGAAGGTGGTGTAGACGCGGGTGGAGAGAAGGTCGAGGGCCGGTCCCGGCGGGTTGCCGCCGAGCCCGAGCACCAGGTCGAAGGCCTTGAAGGACTGGACGGTGGTGTACGCGACGACGATTCCGGTGGCGGGGGCGACGAGCGGCCAGGTGATGTGCCGGAAACTGTCCCAGCGGCCCGCGCCGTCCAGTTCGGCCGCCTCGTACAGCTCCCGGGGTATCGCCTGGAGTCCGGCGACGTAGACGACCATCATCTGGCCCGCGTGGAACCACACCTGGGTCACCGCCAGCCAGAACACGGCCGTGTCCGGGTTGCCGAGGTACACCGACTGCCGGGAGTCCAGCCCCACCGCGCGCAGGCCGGAGTTGAGCAGCCCGCCGTCCGGGTCGTAGACGAACCGCCACACGAACGCGACGGAGACCGAGGACAGCACGGTGGGGAGGAAGAACAGGGCCCGCAGCAGGGTCGAGGCCCTCGTCGTGCGGACCAGGTACAGCGCGAGCAGCAGGGCCAGGGCGGTCTGGGCGAGGACCACCGTGAGCGTGAGCTTCAGGTTGTTCTCCGCCGCGTTCCTGAACACGTCGTCGCCGGTGGCGAGTTCGGTGAAGTTGCGCAGGCCGACGCTGTCGTAGGAGGTGCTGTAGCCGTCCCAGTCGGTCAGCGCGTACTGCACCGCCTGGACGGTGGGGTAGGCGAAGAAGAACAGGTAGAGGGCCAGCGCGGGCACCGGGAAGAGCCACAGTGCCCGCGTCGCGCGGCGGCTACGCGCGCTTCTGGTCGATGACACGCTGGGCCTCCTCGGCCGCCTGCGCCGGCTTCTTCCCCCCGACGACCGCCACCGTCGCGTTCTCGACGGCCGTGCGGATGTCGAGGTTCAGGAACTGGAAGCGGGGCGCGAGCAGCGTCTTCTTCGTCAGCCAGGGCGCGACGGCCTTGAGGTCGGCGTTGGTGTACTCGACGCCCTGGACGGTGACGTGCTGGCCGGTGCCGTTGGCGTAGACGCCCGCGTTGGCCGGGTCGCCGAGGAACTCCAGGAAGGCGTAGGCGGCGGACTGGACCTTCGAGGCGCTGTTCACGCCGAGGATGAAGGTCGTGTTGAAGACGCCCTCGTACTTCGCCTTCCCGGGCGCGGTGGTGATCGGCGCGACGAGGCCGAAGGGGAACTTCGCGCCGAGCGCGCGCACGCCCGCCATCTGGAAGGAACCGGTGGCCAGCAGGCCCGCCCTGCCCTGCGCGAACAGCTGGGTGACGGCGTCCGTGGTGGAGCCGGTGGCGCGCGCCTGGAGGTACGGGACGAGCTGGGCGTACTGCTCCAGCGTGGTGAGGAACCAGTCGTCGGTGACCTTGTAGGCGCCCGACTCGATCTTCGTGAACGCGTCGTCGGCGGGCGCGTTGTTCATGACCATCGTGTTGAGCAGCTGGCCCGCGTTGGCCGCGTCGCCGCCGGGCCAGGCGAGCGGGGTGTAGCCCTTGGCCTTGAGGTCGTCCAGCAGCTGGAGGAAGCCGTCCCAGTCCGTCGGCGCGGCGGTGTGGCCCGCCTTGTCGAGGGCGTCGGTGTTGGCGAGCGGCATGTTGAAGACCAGCTGGTACGGCAGCCCGTACTGGACGCCGGCCTGGGCGCCGGGGCCTATGAGGTTCGCCTGGTACTTGCCGACGGCGGCCGTGCCGGTCAGCGGCGCGTACACGCCGGCCTTGACGAGCTGCTGGAACTGCGCGCCCCGGAACGCCGTGAACAGGTCACCGGTCTTCGATCCCTGGATGCGGCGCAGGGCGGTCGACTGGTAGTCGGCGGAGGGGGCGATGTCCTGCTCGACCCCGGCGTCGGGGTACTTCTCCACGAACGCCTTGATCAGGTCCGCGATCACCGCCTTGTCCTCGGCCCGCCAGTGGGCGAAGGAGACGGTCCCCTCGGGGGTGCCCGAGGTGGCGAGGGCGGAGGGGGACGCGCTGGAGGACGTCGCCCCCGAGCCGCCGCCGGGACCGGCGCAGGCGGCAGCGGCGAGGCCGAGGCCGGCGGCGCCGAACAGGCGCAGGGCTGCTCTTCTGTCGAGGGAACGGGGAGAGGACATGGCGGAATTCCTTAGGCGGGGTCGGACGCACTGGCCGCGCTGGCCGCACCGGATCGCTCGCGATGCAACGTTGAATCACGTCGGCGGCGGGACGCCGCGGGCGCACGACGGGAGGGGCTACGGCGGAGAGGGGAAACAGCGGGGGGAGAAGGGGAAAGCGGGCGCCGGGAAAAGGGCGCGGGTCAGCTACACAGCGCGGTGGCGACCCTGAGCAGGTCGACGTGCGCGCGCTTCACGAGCTCGACACCGGTTTCCATGGGGCGGGACTATACACATCACCGGTGAACGGCACGACGGCCGACCGGCATGTGAGCCGGCCGGCCGTCGGGGCCGCTGTGCGCGGCGAGTTGACGGGTGTCACGGACGCAGCGCGGGCTCCCGCTCCACGTCCCGGACGTCCAGCTTCGCGTCGAACCTCGCCAGCGGCCGGGCCTGCGAGACGGCGGCCGGCGCGACGCCCGCCCAGTCCAGGATCCGGGCCGTGGCCAGCGCCTTCTGGTCGGCGACCAGGCCGGCGACGTTCGCGCCGTGGTTCAGGCCGGGGGCCGTGAGGACGTAGCTGTCCTCGGCGCCCTTGCCGAGCCGGAAGCGTTCCGCGCCCCACGGGTCGTTCTGGCCGTAGACGAAGAGCATGTGACGGGCGTTGTGCTTCACCCAGGTGTCGACGTCACGCATCGCCGACGGCTGGAACCTCATGGTGATGTCCCGCGGGACGAAGTTCCGCGGGGGCTGGTAGCCGTAGCGGATGTACTTCTTCTCGATGGACGGGAAGTGGATGGTGGGGGCGCCCAGTTGGGTGCCCGCCTGGTAGTAGTACGGGGTGTACGGGGACAGTCCCTGGTCCGTGTAGAACGAGAAGCCCGAGATCGTGTCGACGGACGTCCAGATCTCGTCGTCCGTCGCCGTGGCCGCGTCCGCCGGGATCGACTCGCAGTCGGACAGCAGGCTGTACTGCCAGAAGCCCCAGACGTAGTCGAGGACGACGGCCTCGTAGGCGCGGTCCAGGCTGCCGATGGTGGTGAAGGTGAAGCCCTCCGCCGCCGCGTAGTCCGCGTACTTCTTCTCCAGCGGCTCCCGGCGCACCAGCGCCTCGCGCTGTACGGCGTTCAGGCGGTCGCGGCACTCCTTGGTGCCGACGCCCGCGAAGAAGCGGTCGTAGGCGGAGTCCTCGTCGTTGACGACGTCGTTCGGGGCCACGTAGGCCACCACGCCGTCCATGTCCTTGGGGTAGAAGCGCTCGTAGTACGTCGCCGTCATGCCGCCCTTGGAGCCGCCCGTGGAGATCCAGTTCTTGGCGTAGATCTTCTTCAGCGCCTTGAAGATGCGGTGCTGGTCGCTCGCCGCCTGCCAGATGTCCAGCTTGGACCAGTCGGCCGGGGCGGGGCGGGAAGGCGTGAAGAAGCGGTACTCCATGGAGACCTGGTTGCCGTCCACGATCTGGGTGGGCTCGCGGCGGCTCGGGGTGGTGGAGACGTTGTAGCCGCCGGTGTAGAAGACCGTGGGGCGCGCGGTGTCCTTGTGCAGCACGGTGATCCGCTGCTGGAACGTGCCCTTGGCGGGGTGCCGGTGGTCCACCGGCTGGGTGTAGTTCAGGACGAAGTAGCGGTAGCCGGGGTACGGCTTCTCCTCGACCAGGCTCATGCCGGGTACGGCGAGGAGCCGGTCCTTGATGTCCGTGCCGGCGGTGGCCTTGGGCTCGGCGGCGGTGGCCGCCCCTGCCGTGGCCGCCGTGCTCAAGGTGCCTATGAGCACCGTGAGCGCCAGCAGCCATCTGAGCGCCTTGCGCATGCGCGTGCACCCTCCCTGTGAGACAGATGTGCGTCGCCGGAAGCTATCGGAGCAACACCCGTCACACCAGAGGGGGTTGACGTGCCGTGCCGTCACGGCGCGGGTCGGCTCAGCAGAGGATCCAGCCCGAGCGGTACGAACCGCCGGCCACCGCTCCCGTCACCCGCACGCACCGGTGCCCCGCGTAGACCCTGGCGGGCGGGGAACTGCGCGTGTGCTTCCGCGACTTCGACACGGCGACATGGCCGCGCGCCTGCACGCTCACCGAGATCAGCCGCCTGGTGCCGGGGTTCTTCTGGACGGTGACGGCACAGACGTAGCCGCTGCCCTTGTAGACCAGCACGGAACCGGTGGAGAAGGGCAGGGTCCGCACCTTCCGGCCCGGGCAGGACCCGGCGGAGGTCGCGGCATGCGCGCTGCCCGGCGCGACGACGGCGAGCAGCCCGGACACGATCATCACGACCAGCCCGAGCATCAGCCGCCGGACCGTCACGTTTCTGGCACCTGTGCCCACGGTCCCCGCCCCTCCAGCCCGTCGTACTCACGATCGCCGTACTGATGTACGGACGCACGACACACGCCGGATGGTTGCCCTCACACCGCCGCGGGCTCGTCCTCGCCGACGAAGGTGCGCCAGAGGCGGGCGTACCTGCCGTCCAGGGCCAGGAGGGCGTCATGGGTGCCGTCCTCGACGACGCGTCCGTGATCCATCACCACGACGCGGTCCGCTCGGGCGGCGGTGGTCAGGCGGTGCGCCACGACCAGCGTGGTGCGGCGGCCGGTCAGGCGGTCCGTGGCCTGGTTGACCTGGGCTTCCGTGGCCAGATCGAGGGCGGCCGTCGCCTCGTCGAGGAGCAGGACGTCCGGGTCGACGAGCTCGGCGCGGGCCAGCGCGATCAGCTGGCGCTGGCCGGCGGAGAGGTTGCGGCCGCGCTCGGCGACCTCGTGGAGGTAGCCGCCGTCGAGGGTGGCGATCATCTCGTGCGCGCCGACCGCCCTGGCCGCCGCCTCCACCTCGGCGTCGGTGGCGTCGGGCCGTCCGTAGGCGATGGCGTCGCGGACGGTGCCGGGGAAGAGATACGCCTCCTGCGGGACGACGCCGAGACGGTGACGGTACGAGGTGAGGTCGAGGGCGCGCAGGTCCGTGCCGTCGACGGTGACCCGGCCGCCGGTGGGGTCGTAGAACCGGGCCACCAGTTTGACCAGGGTCGACTTGCCCGCGCCGGTCTCGCCGACGAAGGCGACGGTCTGGCCGGCCGGGATGCGCAGCTCGATGCCGGTCAGGGCCTCTTCGGGTTCGTCGGCGGAGCCGTACTGGAAGTGCACGTCCTCGAAGGCGATCTCGCCGCGCAGCGAGCGGACCTTCTCCGCCTCCTCGGCGGACTTCGTGGACGTCGGCTCCCGGAGCAGCTCCTGGATCCGGCCCAGGGAGACGGTCGCCTGCTGGTAGCCGTCGAAGACCTGGGAGAGCTGCTGGACGGGGGCGAAGAACAGGTCGATGTAGAGGAGGTACGCGACCAGCGCGCCGGTGGTGAGGGTCGCCGCGTCCACCCGGCCCGCGCCCGCGATCAGCACCGCCGCCGCCGCGACCGACGACAGCAGCTGAACGAACGGGAAGTAGACCGAGATCAGCCACTGGCCCCGGATACGCGCCGCGCGGTAGCTGTCGCTGCGCTCCGCGAACCGTGCCGCGCCGTCCCGCTCGCGCCCGAAGGCCTGCACGATCCTGAGCCCGGACACCGACTCCTGGAGGTCGGCGTTGACCGTCGACACCCGCTCGCGGGCCAGCTCGTACGCCTTCACGCTCGCCCGGCGGAAGAAGTACGTGGCGACGACCAGCGGCGGAAGCGTGGCGAAGACGACCAGCGCGAGCTGTACGTCGATGACCAGCAGGGCGCCCATGATGCCGAAGAAGGTGACGATCGCGACGAAGGCCGTGACCAGGCCGGTCTGCAGGAAGGTGGAGAGGGCGTCGACGTCCGTCGTCATCCTCGTCATGATCCGGCCGGTCAGCTCCCGCTCGTAGTAGTCGAGTCCGAGCCGCTGCAGCTGGGCGAAGATCTTCAACCGGAGCGTGTAGAGGACGCGTTCGCCGGTGCGGCCGGTCATCCGGATCTCGCCGGTCTGCGCGACCCACTGCACCATCACGGAGAGCAGCGCGAGCAGCGAGGCCGCCCAGACGGCCCCCAGCGCCGCCCGGGTCACGCCCTGGTCGATGCCGTGCCGGATCATCACCGGCAGCAGCAGGCTGGTCCCGGCGTCGACGGCGACCAGACCGAGGCTGACGAGAAGGGGCGCGCCGAAGCCGCGCAGCAGCCTGCGCAGGCCGTACGACGCCTCCGGCCGGACCGCCTGCCGCTCGTCGACGTCGGGGGTGTCGACGAGCGGCGGCAGCGCCTCGATCTGGGCGAGCAGCTCGGGGGTGGCCGGCATCCCGGAGAGGGCGGTGTCCTTCGGCTCCCGGTCGCCGGTCCACAGCCGGGGGGTCACCCCGCGCTCGGCGTCGAACTCGGCGTCCAGCTCGTCGCGGACGGACGTGTCCTCGCCGGGCGATGGGGGTCCCCCCGCTCGAGCGAAGCCGAGAGCGGGGGAGGGCTGGGCGTGGCCGGGCGAGACCCCGCCGAGCTCGTCGGGGTCGGTGAGCAGCCTGCGGTAGAGCGCGGAACGCTCCTGGAGCTCCTCGTGGGTGCCGAGGTCGGCGAGGCGGCCGGCGTCCAGGACGGCGATGCGGTCGGCGAGGTTGAGGGTGGAGCGGCGGTGCGCGATGAGCAGGGTGGTGCGGCCCTGCATGACCTGTTTCAGGGCCTCGTGGATCTCGTGCTCGACCGCCGCGTCCACGGCGGAGGTCGCGTCGTCGAGGACCAGCAGGCGCGGGTCGGTGAGGATCGCCCGGGCGAGCGCCACCCGCTGGCGCTGGCCGCCGGAGAGGGTGAGGCCGTGCTCGCCGACCGTCGTGTCGTAGCCGTGGGGCAGCTCGGCGATGAACCGGTCGGCCTGGGCGGCGCGGGCGGCCGCCTCGATCTGCTCCTGGGTGGCCTCGGGCCGGCCGTACGCGATGTTGGCGCGGACGGTGTCGGAGAAGAGGAACGAGTCCTCGGGGACCAGGCCGATCGCGGCCCGCAGCGATTCGAGGGTGAGCTCGCGGACGTCGTGGCCGCCGATGAGGACGGCGCCCCTGCCGACGTCGTAGAAGCGGGGCAGCAGGAGGGAGACGGTGGACTTGCCGGAGCCGGAGGAGCCCACCACCGCGAGGGTCTCGCCGGGGCGGATCTCGAAGGTGAGGCCGTCGAGGACCGGCCGGTCGGGGTCGTAGCCGAAGGTCACGTCGTCGAACTCGACGGTGGCGGGGGCGTCGGCGGGCAGCGCCTGGGCGCCGTCCTTCATCGACGGTTCGGTGTCGATGAGCTCCAGGACGCGCTCGGTGCCCGCGCGGGCCTGCTGGCCGACGGTGAGGACCACGGCGAGCATCCGCACCGGGCCGACGAGCTGGGCGAGGTAGGTGGAGAACGCGACGAAGGTGCCGAGGGTGATGTGGCCGCCCACGGCCAGCCAGCCGCCGAGCGCCAGCATGGCGACCTGGCCGAGGGCGGGGACGGCCTGGAGGGCGGGGGTGTAGGCCGAGTTCAGGCGGATCGTGCGCAGCCGGCCGGCGAAGAGCCGGCGGCCGACCTCGCGCAGTTTGCCGGTCTCCTGGTCCTCCTGGCCGAAGCCCTTCACGACCCGTACGCCGCTGACGGCTCCGTCGACCACCCCCGCGACGCCCGCCGCCTGGGCCTGGGCGTACCAGGTGGCGGGGTGCAGCCTGGTACGGCTGCGCCTGGCGATGTACGCGAGGGCGGGTGCCACGGCGAGGGCGACCAGGGTGAGCGGGAGGGACAGCCAGGCCATGACGACCAGGGAGATCAGGAAGAGGAGCAGGTTCCCGATCGTCATCGGGAGCATGAAGAGCAGACCCTGGATGAGCTGGAGGTCGCTGGTGGCGCGGCCCACGACCTGGCCGGTGGACAGCTCGTCCTGACGCCGGCCGTCGAGGCGGGTGATCGTCTCGAACATCTCGGTCCGCAGGTCGTGCTGGACGTCGAGGGCGAGGCGTCCGCCGTAGTAGCGGCGGACGTAGGTGAGGACGTAGACGAGGACGGCGGCGGCGATCAGGGCTCCGGCCCAGGGGCCCATGTCCCGGCTGTGGTCGCCGATCACATCGTCGATGATCACCTTGGTGACCAGCGGGACCAGCGCCAGGACGGCCATGCCGGCGAGCGAGGAACCGAGCGCCAGCACGACGTTCGCCGGGTGCCGCCAGGCGTATCCGGCCAGTCTGCGCGCCCAGCCTCGCCGCTGCTCCCCCTGCTGCACTGCCACGCCGGTGCCTTCCTGTCGTCCCGGTGGTCCCGGTCGCCCGGTCGTCCTGGTCTGCCGGAAGGCACCAACGCCGAAGGAAGCGGATTTCATCCCTCCGCAACAATCGGGGCCGCCCGATCACAGCCCGTCACGGCCCGTCAGAGTCGGTCGCATTCGGTCAGCGACGGCCGGACGCGGTCGGACGCGTAGGCGTCGGACGCGGCCGGACGCGGTCGGACGCGTAGGCGTCGGACGCGGCCGGACGCGGTCGGACGCGTAGGCGTCGGACGCGGCCGGACGCGGTCGGACGCGTAGGCGTCGGACGCGGCCGGACGCGGTCAGCCGCGTAGGCGTCGGACGCGGTCGGACGCGTCCGCGCAGCTCACGGCGGGCGTGGCGGCGGCCACGCCGGTGATGCGGACGCCGGCGCCCAGAGCCGTGGCGACCAGTCCCCTCCTGGTACCACGCGACGAGTGGGGTGCGCCCTTCCGGACAGCCGGACGGGTGATCGCCGGGTGAACCCGGATCCTCTCTTACCCACCTCTCACCCACCCACAGGCTGCCCCAAGGCTGACCACAGCCTGTACTCATCGGCCGTATGCACGGTGCACTGGTGACATCTGCCACCGATCCACTCCCCCACCCGGCCGTGCCCCCCGCCGTGTCCCCGGACTGGGCCCCGCCGACGACCTCCGAGACGGCCCCCGCGGCACCCCCGCCGGACAAGGCGCCGCGCTGGTCGCTGCCCGCGCTGATCGCGATCATGATCCTGGCGGCGGTGCTCTACTCCTGGAACCTGTCCGGGTCGAGCCTCAACAGCTTCTACAGCTCCGCGATCTACAGCGGCACGCAGAGCTGGAAGGCGTGGTTCTTCGGCTCCCTGGACGCCGGGAACTTCATCACCGTCGACAAGCCGCCGTTCGCGCTCATGATCATGGGCCTGTCCTGCCGGATCTTCGGGTTCGGCACCTGGCAGATGATGCTGCCGGAGGTCGCGGCGGCCCTGGGCACGATCTGGATCCTGCACTCCAGCGTGAAGCGGGTCTTCGGACACGCGGCCGCCGCCGTCGCGGCCCTCGTGCTCGCCCTGACGCCGATCACCGTCGCCATCAACCGCGACAACAACCCCGACACCGTCCTCGTCCTGCTGATGGTGGCCGGCGCGGCCCTCGCCCTGCGCGCCACCCGCGACGACCGGCTGCTGCCGCTGCTCGGCTCCGCGGTGTGCTTCGGGCTCGCCTTCAACACCAAGATGCTCCAGGGCTACATCGCCCTGCCCGCCGTCTTCGCCGTGTACCTGTACGCGTCGAGGCTCGGCTGGAGGAAGAAGGCCGTGAACCTGGCGCTGGCCGCCGTGGCACTGGCCGTCGCCAGCTTCTGGTGGGCGACCGCCGTGTCCCTGGTGCCCGCCGACGACCGGCCGTACATCGGCGGTTCGACCGACGGCAGCGCCTGGGATCTGATCATGGGCTACAACGGCCTGGGCCGGGTCCTCGGCGGCGAGGGCAACGGCGGGGGCGGCGGGGGCGGCGGATCCTTCGCCGGGACCGCGGGCATCGGCCGGATGTTCAACGACGTCCTCGGCGGCCAGATCTCCTGGCTGATCCCCTTCGCGGGCATCGCGCTCGTCGCCGGCCTGGTGCTGCGCGGCCGGGCCCCGCGCACCGACCCCACCCGCGCCGCGCTGGTGCTGTGGGGCGGCTGGCTGGTGCTGCACTACCTGACCTTCGCCATGGCCGAGGGCACCATGCACCCCTACTACACGACCGCGCTCGCCCCGGGCATCGCGGCGCTGTGCGGGGGCGGCGGGGTCATGCTGTGGCGTGCCCTGCGCGGCGGTGACGCCCGCTGGTCGTGGGTGCTTCCCGTGGGGCTCGCGGTCACCGGCGTCTGGGCGATCGTGCTGCTGCGGCGCGCCACCGGCTGGAACACCTGGCTGTGGCCGGTCGTCGGCGTGGTCATGGTCCTCGCGGTCGTGGGCCTGTTCGTCCTGCGGTCCGCGAGCTCCGGCACCCGGGTCCGGCTGCTCGGCGCGTCCGTCGCGGCGGCGATCCTGGCGGCCCTCGCCGGTCCGACGGCGTACGCCGCCTCGCCGGCCTTCGGTTCCTCCAGCGGCATGATGGGCGGCACCAACCCGACCGCGGGTCCGTCCACCGGCGGCGGCATGGGCGGCCCCGGTGGCGGCGGCGGTGGCCGCGGCGGCTTCGGCGGCGGCGGTCCCGGCGGCCAGGCGCCCGGCGGCACCCAGCAGGGCGGCCAGGCGGGCGGCGAGTTCCCCGGCGGCGCGGGCGGCCAGATGACGCCGGGCGGCGGCAACGGCGAACTCCCGCAGGGCGGCGGCGCGCCGAGCGGAGCGCCGAACGGCGGCCAGGACGGCCAACAGGGCGGAGCCGACGGGGAGTTCCCGGGCGGCGGCGAGAGCGGCACGGCTCCGGGCGGCGGCACCGGCGGCGGTACGGGTGGCGGCGGCATGGGCGGTGGCGGCGGCATGGGCGGCGCGGACGGCGAGCTCATCTCGTACCTGGAGAAGCACCAGGACGGCGCCACCTGGCTGATCGCGGTCTCCAACTCGCAGAGCGCGGGCCAGATGATCCTCAGCAGCGGCAAGCCCGTCATCTCCATGGGGGGCTTCACCGGCAGCGACCAGGCGATGACCCTCGCCAAGCTCAAGGAACTGGTGAAGAAGGGCGAGCTGCACTACATCCAGCTCGGCGGCGGTATGGGCGGCAACAGCAGCCTGAACCAGGAGATCACCGCCTGGGTGCAGAAGAACGGCACGGCGGTGCCGGAGAGCGCCTACAGCTCGACGTCGAACTCCGCGTCCGGCTCGGGCTCCACGTCCGCGTCCGGCTCGGGTTCCGCGTCCGGCTCGGACGCCTCGGGTACGGACGCCTCGTCGCAGAGCAACCAGTCGGCGGTCTACCGGCTGGACGCCTCGGACGTGAGCTGACCGGCACGGCCCAACGGTCCACGACGGCCCCTGACTTCACCGTCAGGGGCCGTTTCGTCGTAAGAAAGCGCGTTCAACTCGCGTAGACAAGGGGCGATTTGCCGGTCCCCGTCACCTGATGGACATGTCAGATTCATTGCCATGACCGCATGTGCATGTCACTCTCCCGATTGCCGCCTCCAATCAACCCGCGTAGATCGGACACCCCACATGCTGGCGACACGCATACGCCGATGGAAGTCGGTGGCGCTTGCCACCACTGCCGTCCTGGTCGGTCTCACCGCGCCCGCGCTCACCGCGACCCCCGCCGCGGCGACCACGACGGCCTACGACGCGACGTACTACAAGAACGCGGTCGGCAAGACGGGTACGAGCCTGAAGTCCTCGCTGCACACGATCATCAGCAGCCAGACGAAGATCTCGTACTCCGCGGTCTGGGACGCACTGAAGGCCACCGACCAGGACCCGAACAACAGCAGCAACGTGATCCTGCTGTACAGCGGTGTCTCGCGAGCCAAGTCCCTCAACGGCGGTGACGTCGGCGACTGGAACCGCGAGCACACCTGGGCCAAGTCCCACGGCGACTTCGGCGAGGTGACCGGTCCGGGCACGGACCTGCACCACCTGCGTCCCGCGGACGTCCAGGTCAACAGCATCCGCGGCAACCTGGACTTCGACAACGGCGGCAGCGCGGTCACCAACGGCGGCGGCAGCACCGTCGACTCCGACTCCTTCGCGCCGCGCGCCGCGGACCGGGGCGACGTGGCCCGCATGATCCTCTACATGGCCGTGCGCTACGAGGGTGACGACGGCTTCGCCAACCTGGAGCCCAACGAGAAGGTCGGCAACGGCAGCAACCCGTACATGGGCAAGCTCTCCGTCCTCAAGGCGTGGAACGAGGCGGACCCGCCGAGCGCCTTCGAGGAGAAGCGCAACCAGGTCATCTACGACACCTACCAGCACAACCGCAACCCGTTCATCGACCACCCGGAGTGGGTCGAGGCGATCTGGTAGTCGCAAGCGCGAGGCACTGAACTGACGCTGAACTCCCCTACTGGCTAGGGGAGTTCAGTGCTTTCTGTCAGGCTTTACGGGGTCACGTCCGCCCGATCGGCGGGGGCGGGTGGGTTCAGGCGCCGGGGTCCTCCTCAAGAACCCCCGGCGCCATCAGGGACAGGCAGGCGGGTGCCCCTGCTGCGGGCGACGCGGTGCACGTCGTGGAGCGATTCGGTCAGCCGGGCGGCGAGGAAACGGAGCTGGGGCCCGGTGGCCTTGTCGTCACCGAGGAGGTCGGCGGCGTGGGCGAGAAGGTCGCCGGCCATGCCGAGCTGGACGGCTTCGACGTCGTCGGCCATGCGGGAGAGACGACTGGTGCCGGTGTCGTCGGTGATGAGACAGCAGGGGTTGCCGTCGAGGTTGGACCAGGGGAGGAGACGGGGCCGGGTGGCCGTGGGGGCGTTGGCGTCGTGGCTCTCGTAGATCATGCGGCGGTCACCTCGGGGCCGTGGGTCCGGCGGGCACCACCGTCGCCGCCGTGGATCGGTCGTGGCCCTACGTGGACACCGTGCACGGCGAACCAGAGGGCCCGGCGGCGCGCTCGCTGTTGCCTGGCCTGCTCGCGCTGTTCGTGGGCGCGGAGGTAGGGACGGACGAGTCGGGAGTCCTCGCCATGGAGGAGGGCCTCGTGCGGGGAGGGGCGGCGGCCGGGGGCGACGGGGGCGGCCGGCACGGGGCTGAGCCGCGCCCCTCCCCTGGCGCGGTGCCGGTTCCGGTGCCGCCCGGAAGGGGGCCACAGCAGACGCAGCAGCGGCTCGACGAGGCGGGCGATATGGTGCAACACGTCTTCAACTCCAGTGTGGTTGAGGGCCATGCCCCCGGGCCGTCGGTAGCGGTCGCGGGGGTCCGTCCTTTCGGCCGAGATGACTCGACGCCTGTGCAAGAGGTAACCGCTCGGACACCCTCCGCAGGTACCGTTGGAAAACGGTGGGACCGTGAACGCCGTGAACGCTGTCGTCAAACACCATGCAAGCCGTCGGGAGTTGAGGACATGGCAGGGAAGCGCACCCCCAACCGCGCTCTGGACAACCTGCTTGACCAGGCGCGATGGACCAGAACCCAGCTCGCCCAGCAGGTGAACCGCCTCGGCCCGCAGGCAGGACTCGACCTCACGTACGACCGCACCGCGGTCGCGCACTGGATTGCCGGCGCCCGGCCGAAGCCACAGGTCAGGTCCCTGATCGTCGAAGCCCTCTCGGCGCGGCTGGGACGACCCGTCACCCACGCGGAAGCCGGCTTGGAACCCGCGCCGTCACTCATGAGGTCTCCATCCGCCGACACTGTCGAGGAGCTGATCGACCTCGGAAGGGCAACAATGGATCCGTCCCGCCGCAGCCTGCTGGCCGCCACGGTCTTCTCCGCCGCTCTGTCAGTGCCCGCGTTCGCCCTCCCCGCGCGAGCGGCGGCCGAATCTGTGACTCCTGGCAAGAAGACGGTTCGCATCGGCTCTTCACAGGTGCAGTCGATCCGCACCATGACCGACCGGATCGCGGACATCCTCGACGAACTCGGTGCCGGGCACGCGATGCCCATGGCGTCGGCGTTCCTCGTCAACACCGTCGGCCCCTGGCTCCGGGCACAGGCCACGGAACCCGTCCGCAAGGACATGCTGGCCGCCGCATCCGACCTCACGTATCTGACCGGCTGGATGGCCATGTACGAGAAGGCTCACGGCCTCGGACAGCGTTACTACGTCCAAGCCCTCGGCCTGGCTCGCGAGGCGGAAGACCACGTCACCTACTGCCGGACCCTGCGCGGCATGTCCCTTCAGGCCTCCAACCTGGGCTACGGCCCCAAGGCTCTGGAACTCGCGGACTCCGCAGCAGAGGCAGCCCCCTCTGCGGGCCCGCGTCTCGTGGCCTTCCTACGCGGCCAGCAGGCCCACTCCGCCTCCATGGTGGGCCTGAAGCAACAGGCCCACGCCCGCCTGAAGGAGGCGGAGGACGCACTGTCGAAGGCGGACAACCGCAGGGATGCGATCGGCGGCTACGACCAGACCGCCTACCTCTTCCACGTCTCCCACGTCCTGTACGAGGAGAAGGATTTCGCGGGCTCGATCAAGGCCCTGAAACAGTCGATCCGCTTCCAGCCGAAGCAGGAACGCCAGGGCCGCGTGCACGCCTATGCGCTCCTCGCGCAGCGCGAGTTACGCGTGGGCCACTTGGACGCAGCCTGCGAGAGCTGGTCACGCTTCCTGGACGAGTACGAACATGTCTCGTCCAACCGTGGTGACGAACACTTCCGCACGATGAGCACGGAACTGCGTCGGCACCCAACTGCGCTCCCGGTGCGTGAACTTGCGCTCCGCGCGCGGGATGTGGCTGCGGCCAAGGCGGCGTGAAGGCGCAGAACTCGACTGTCTCTGTATGCCGCGGGGCACTCGCTCAGGCAGTCACCGCAGAAGCGGGAGGGACTGTGTGAGGTCCTCGTCCTCCCCCGGCTCCGCATCGGTGAGCGGATACAGCTCGGTCGCCCCGTCCTTGTCCTTCTGCGTCAGCCACACCTGTCCGGGGTCGAGGAGCCGCTCGCCGCTCGGGGTGGTGAGCATGGTCGCGTCGTGCGACGTGAAGACCAGCTGGGCGCCCCTGGGGTTCGCGTGCGGGTCGTGGAAGAGCCGGACGACCTCGGCGGCGAAGCGGGAGTGCAGGCTCGCGTCGAGTCCGTCGATGAGCAGGACCGCACCTTCGTCGAGGGCGAGGAGCAGCGGACCCAGGAGGGCGAACCAGGAGCGGGTGCCGGAGGACTCCTCCTGCCATTCGAAGGACACGTCCCCGGCGGCGGAACGGTGGGTCAGCTTCACCGTGTCCTGGCCCGGCCGGTCCTGGACGACCGTCGCTCCGGTGATGCCGAGGCCGGCCACCCGCAGCAGCTCCTGGATCCTGGTGGCCCTCGGGCCAGACAGTTCCTTCGTGGTGTACCGCGCGCGCTCGTCCCGCTCGACCTCGGGGCTGATCATCCAGAAGTTGCGGCGGAACCAGTGGAAGAGCGGAGAGAGCTGCGGGTGGTTGTCCGTGGCGGCCGTGGAGAGCAGCAGGGCGTTCGGTCGCGTACGCCGTACGAGCTGGGCTCGGTCCCTGACCCGCCCGCCGGGCCACTTGAAGACGTCCGGCCGGGAGGCGTCGCGGTCGAGCCATTCCTGACGGCGGCCGCGCGGGTAGCTGTGCAGCCACTCGGACTCGACGCGCTTGGCGCCGAGCTCGAAGCCGTACGTCCAGCGGACCGAGTCGATGACGACGTCGACCTCGAAGAAGGAGGGTTCGCTCTCGCTCTTGGGACTCAGGGCGAAGACCTGGCGCGGGATGCCGTCGCAAGAGGCCCAGCGCGCATAGGAGTTGAGGACCGCGTTACGCATGTCCGTCATCGCGGTCAGTACGTTCGACTTGCCGGAGGCGTTGGCCCCGAAGAAGCCGATCAGCGGGAACACCGGGACGGATCCGCCGCCCGCGAGATCCACCGGACGCGCGGACGCGCCCTGTTTCTCACCGGACGCCACGAACGGCAGCTCCTGCTCGTCCCGCAGGGAGCGCACGTTCGCGACGCGGAATCTCAGCAGCACGCTGTACTCCGCTCCGGGCTCAGGGCAAGGCCGCAACTGACATCGGCCGACCGGGTGATCAGTCCGAGTCCAGATGCGTCGCCGCGAACATCCGCAGTACCGCCGGGAGGAGGACCACCGAGGGGCCGGGCGTGGACAGGGCCTTCGCCAGGTCCGCCTCCAGGGTCTCCGGGGACGTCCGCACCCCCGGCACCCCGAAGGACTCCGCCAGGGCCACGTAGTCCGGGCGGGTCAGTTCGGTGGCCGTGGGCTCGCCGAAGGCGTCGGTCATGTACTCGCGCAGGATGCCGTAACCGCCGTCGTCGACGATCAGCCAGGTGACGTCCAGGCCGTACTGCCGGGCCGTCGCCAGCTCCGCGATCGAGTACAGGGCGCCGCCGTCACCCGACACCGCCAGCACCGGGCGGGTCGGATCGGCCACCGCCGCGCCCAGCGCCGCCGGGAAGCCGTAGCCGAGGCCGCCCGCGCCCTGGGCCGAGTGCATGTGGTTGGGGCCCTTCGCGTCGAAGGCCGACCAGGCCCAGTAGGCGAGGATCGTCATGTCCCAGAAGGACGGGGAGTCGGCCGGCAGCGCCTTGCGGACCGACGCCAGCACCTGCTGCTCCAGGGTGAGTTCCTGGGCCGCGATGCGCTCCGAGACCCGCGCGAGCAGGTCCCGTACCCGGTCGGGCGCCGTCTCGTCCGGCCGCTCCCGCACCGTCTCCAGCAGCGCCTGGAGCGCGAGTCGCGCGTCCGCGTGGATGCCGAGCGCCGGATGGTTCGACTCCAGTTTGCCGAGGTCCGCCTCGATCTGGACGACCCGGCCCCGGGGCTTGAACGTGTGGTAGTTGGAGGAGAGTTCGCCGAGCCCCGAGCCGACGACCAGGAGGACGTCCGCGTCCTCGAGGAAGTCCGTGGTGTGCCGGTCCTCGATCCAGGACTGGAGGGAGAGGGGGTGCGTCCAGGGGAACGCGCCCTTGCCGCCGGGCGTGGTGACCACCGGGGCCCGCAGGACCTCCGCCAGCCGTTTCAGCTTGCCCGAGGCGTCCGACCGTACGACTCCGCCGCCCGCGATGATCGCCGGACGGGCCGCGTTCGACAGCAGGTCGGCTGCCACGGCCGTCAGTTCGGGGCGCGGCGGCAGCTCTTCGGGGAAGGCGTCGCCGCCGGTGACCACCGGGATCAGCGTCTGCGCGAGGAGCACGTCCTGCGGGATCTCCACCCACACCGGGCCGTGCGGCACGCTCAGCGCGGACTTCCAGGCCGCCTCGATCGCGGACGGGATCTGCGACTGGGTGCGGACGGTGTGGACCGACTTCACCACGCCACGGAACGAGGCCGCCTGGTCGGGCAGTTCGTGCAGATAGCCGTGGCGGCCGCCGCCCAGGCCGGGGGTCGGGATCTGGCTGCCGATCGCCAGCACCGGCGCCGAGGCGGCCGCCGCCTCCTGGAGCGCCGCGAGCGAGGTCAGCGCGCCCGGCCCCGTCGACAGCAGCAGCGGGGCCGCCTCGCCGGTGATCCGGCCGTAGGCGTCCGCCGCGAACCCCGCGTTGTTCTCCACCCGCAGGCCGATGTACCGCAGCGAGGAGCGGCGCAGCGCGTCGAACATGCCGAGCGCGTGCTGGCCGGGCAGTCCGAAGACGGTGGTCGCGCCGAGCGCGGCCAGGGTCTCCACGACCAGGTCTCCTCCGTGGCGGCCGGCGGGAGGGTTCAGCGCGGCGGCGGTCTGCGCCTGAGTCGGCCGGAGTACCAGGTCGTGGTCGTGGGTCACTTCGCGCGAGCCTCGGCAATCTGTCGGGACATGATCGTGGTCAGTTCGTACGCCGTGTGGGACGCGGCCACCGACGTGATCTCCGCGTGATCGTACGCGGGGGCCACCTCGACGACGTCCGCCGAGACCAGGTTGCACGAGGCCAGGCCGCGCAGGATCTCCAGGAGCTCGCGCGAGGTCATGCCGCCCGCCTCCGGGGTCCCGGTGCCGGGGGCGTGCGCCGGGTCGAGGCAGTCGATGTCGATGGAGATGTAGAGGGGGCGGTCGCCGATGCGCTGGCGCAGCTGGTCGGCGACCTCGTCGGCGCCGCGCCGGTACACGTCCGCCGAGGTGACGATGCCGAAGCCCATCTTCGCGTCGTCGGTCAGGTCCTGCTTGCCGTAGAGCGGGCCGCGGGTGCCGACGTGGGAGAGCGCCTCGGTGTCGAGGATGCCCTCCTCCACGGCCCGGCGGAACGGCGTGCCGTGGGTGTACTCCGCGCCGAAGTACGTGTCCCAGGTGTCGAGGTGCGCGTCGAAGTGGAGCAGGGCCACGGGTCCGTGCTTCCTGGCGACCGAGCGCAGCAGCGGCAGCGCGATGGTGTGGTCGCCGCCCAGGGTCATCAGACGGGCTCCGGTGCCGAGCAGGTCGTCGGCCGCCGCCTCGATGGTCTCCACGGCCTCGTGGATGTCGAACGGGTTCACCGCGATGTCGCCGCCGTCCGCCACCTGGGCGAGGGCGAAGGGGGAGGCGTCCTGCGCCGGGTTGTAGGGCCGCAGCAGCCGGGACGCCTCACGGATCGCGTTGCCGCCGAAGCGGGCGCCCGGCCGGTAGGAGACGCCCGAGTCGAACGGCACGCCCACCACGGCGACGTCGGCGCGACCGACCTCGTCGAGGCGGGGCAGCCGGGCGAAGGTCGCGGGGCCGGCGTACCGCGGGATGCGGGAGGAGTCGACGGGGCCGCGGGGCGTCTCGTTGCCGCTCATGGTCACATGCTCTCTTTCTCACGCTTCATCGCGTAGGTACTGCCCCACCCTCCCTGACGGCCGAGGCGGTTCGGGAGTCGACCCTAGGTGGGCGGACAGCACTCGGGAAGTGTACGTTTCATCCACTCGATCCGCACCCAGTGGAGGGAACGTCCATAGTGCCGGAGCCCGCCGTACCCCCCGCCGTACCCCCCACCCCACCGGTCCCGCTCGCCGCCCTGCTGGCCCGCGAGGACCTCGCCCTGCGGCAGATCGCCGGGCCCGCCGATCCCGGCACCGTGCTGCACGGGGCGCACACCTCGGAGATGGCCGACCCGTACCCGTATCTGCTGGGCGGCGAGCTGCTGCTGACGGCGGGCGTGCACGTCCCGGAGGCGGCCGGGTCGGACGGGGGCGCCCCCGGTCGAGCGAAGTCGAGACCGGGGGAGTACTTCGAGGACTACGTGTCGCGGATCGTCGCGGCGGGCGGCGCGGCGCTCGGGTTCGGGGTCGCGCCGGTGCACGACACCGTGCCGAGGGCGCTGGTCGCCGCCTGCGAGGCGTACGAGCTGCCGCTCCTGGAGGTGCCCCCGCAGACGACGTTCTCGGCCGTGGCCCGCGCGGTCTGGCAGCTGATGGAGCGGGCCCGCACCGCCGAGCTGCGCCGGGTGACGGAGGCCCAGCAGAGCCTCGCGGCCGCCGCCTCCCGCCCGGACCCGGTCCCGTCCGTCCTGCGCCGCCTCGCCCAGTGGGTCGGGGGGCGCGCCGTGCTGTACGGGCCGGAGGGGACGGAGATCGCGGGGGCGGGGCGGACGTCCGCGGACGCCCCCCTCGCCGGGCTCGCCCGCCTCCTCCTCTCCCGCGCCTCCGTCACCGCCGCCGACACCGCCCCCGACGGGACCCATCTCGCCGCCTACGCGCTCGGCGCGGGCCGCGGGTTCGTGCTCGGGGTGGCGGCGCCCCGGCGTGACCCCGGTGACCACACCATCGCCTCCGTCGCCGCCGTCCTGCTCTCGCTGCTCACCGGCGAGCACCAGAGCGGCCCGGGGGCGGCCCGCTCGTCGGCGCTCGTCCGGCTCCTGCTGGGGGCCGCGCCCGCCGAGGTGGCCCCGCTGCTGGGGGGCGAGCGGTGGCTCGTCGTGCACGCCCGTCCGGACGCGCGGGCTCTCGACCCGGTGGCGGCCTCCGCGCTCGGCGCAGGTCTCGGATCACCGCTGGTCGACCTCGACCACGACGTCGTACGGGTCCTCGTCCCGGCCGACGGCCCGCCGCGGCCGCAGCCGGGCTGGACCCTCGGCGTCAGCGCGGACGCGGCCCCCGCCGACTGGCAGGCCGCCGACGCGCAGGCGGCCCGCGCGCTGGCCCGGGCGCACGCCACCCGTACCGCACTCGTCCGGCACGGCTCGGGGGCCGGGCTGGTGGACCTGGTGCCCGACGACGAGGCCAGGGCCCACGCCCGGACGCTCCTCGCCCCGATCCGGGCGAGCGCCGCGAGCGCCGCGCTGCTCGAGACGCTGCGCACCTGGCTCTCCCTGCACGGCAGTTGGGACCGCACGGCGGTGGCCCTGTCCGTGCACCGCAACACCGTGCGGCAGCGGATCGCCCGCTGCGCGGCCCTGTTGGGGACCGACCTGGACGATCCGGACGTCCGGATGGAGCTGTGGTTCTCGCTGAAACAACACTGAGTGACGCGTGTCCCAGCGTCCGGAACAGCACAGACGCGCACAGCCCGCTGCCTCACAATGGAAACCATGCCGATACCCGGGACGCCCAGCCGCGCCGAACTCGTCGACCACCTCGTCAGAACCCGTATCGCCGGGGACGTCGCCACGCCCCGCGAGAACAACCTCTCCCACTACCGCCAGCTCGCGAACGGTGTCCGCAACTTCTGGCTCGGTCTGGAACTCGGCGACCGCTGGACCGACGAGCAGGACGTGCTCGCGGTGATGGCGGAGCGGGTCGGCGTGAACGACGATCCCGAGTACCGCTACGGCCAGGACACCATCGACCCCGAGCTGACCGTCGACGGTCTGGACCGGCTCGCGGCCCGGCTGCGCAAGGCGGCCGAAGGACGGCAGCGGGTTCTCTTCGCCACCGGCCACCCCGGTGGTCTCCTCGACGTGCACCGCGCCACCGCAGCCGCCCTGCGCGCGGCCGGCTGCGAGATCGTCGTCATCCCGGAGGGGCTCCAGACGGACGAGGGGTACGTCTGGCAGCTGGCCGACGTGGCGGTCCTCGAACACGGCGCCACGCTCTGGCACACCCACTCGGGCGAGCCGATGAAGGCGATCCTCACCGCGCTCGAACGCGAGGGCCGGCCGCTGCCCGACCTGGTCGTCGCCGACCACGGCTGGGCGGGCTACGCCGGGCGGCACGGCGTCGACTCCGTCGGTTACGCCGACTGCAACGACCCGGCGCTGTTCATCGCCGAGTCGGAGGGCACCGTCCAGGTGGCGGTCCCCCTCGACGACCACGTCGTCAGCCCGCGGCACTACGACGTGATGACGGCGTACCTGCTGGCGGAGGCGGGGCTGACCGAGTAGGCGAGGGCAGAGCCCCGGGAGAGAGCGCCGCACGCGCGGGTGCGGCGCCGGGTGGTCAGTCGCGCCGGGGGGCGCGGACCACACCCTCCTGGATCACCGAGACGGCGAGCCGCCCGTCCTGGGTGTAGATGCGGGCCTGGCCGAGGCCCCGGCCGCCGTGCGCGGAGGGCGACTCCTGGTCGTAGAGGAGCCACTCGTCGGCGCGGAACGGGCGGTGGAACCACATCGCGTGGTCCAGCGACGCTCCCACCACGTCACCGACCGCCCAGCCGCCGCGCCCGTGCGCGAGGAGGACGGAGTCGAGGAGCGTCATGTCGGAGACGTAGGTGGCGAGGACGACGTGCAGGAGAGGGTCGTCGGCCAGCTTGCCGTTGGCGCGGAACCAGACCTGGGAGTGCGGCTCGCGCGGTGCGCCGAACCGGCCGTACGGGGGCTCGTCGACATAGCGCAGATCGACCGCCTCGCGGGCCTCCAGGAACCTCTCGACGACCTCGGGATCGAGGTGGGCGTAGCCGCGCAGCCGTTCCTCCGAGGTCGGCAGCGTGGCCGGGTCCGGGGCCGGCGGCATGGGGGCCTGGTGGTCGAAGCCCTCCTCGTGCCGCTGGAAGGAGGCGGACAGCGCGAAGATCGGCTGTCCGTGCTGGACGGCGACGACGCGGCGCGCGGTGAAGGACCGGCCGTCGTTCATCCGGTCGACGGTGTAGACGATGGGCGCGCCCGGGTCGCCCATGCGCAGGAAGTACGCGTGCAGGGAGTGGGCGAGCCGGTCCTCGGGGACCGTCCGTCCGGCGGCGACCAGTGCCTGCGCCGCCACCTGCCCGCCGAAGACGCGCGGGACGACGGCGGAGCGGGACCGGCCGCGGAAGATGTTCTCCTCGATCTGCTCGATGTCGAGCAGATCGAGGAGATCCTGTAGTGCCTGGCTCATGGCTTCTAGTTGTAGCGGCCCGTGGTTGCGGGCTGCTTACAGACCCATGTCCTTCGCGATGATCGACTTCATGATCTCGCTGGTGCCGCCGTAGATGCGGTTGACGCGGTTGTCCGCGTACAGGCGGGCGATCGGGTACTCGTTCATGAAGCCGTAGCCGCCGTGCAGCTGGAGGCAGCGGTCGATCACCCGGTGGGCGACCTCGGTGCAGAACAGCTTGGCGCTGGCGGCCTCGGCCGGGGTCAGCTCGCCCGCGTCCAGGGCCTCCGTGGCGCGGTCGGCGACGGCCTCGGCCGCGTCCACCTCGGCCTGGCAGGCGGCCAGCTCGAACTTGGTGTTCTGGAAGTGCGCGACCGGCTTGCCGAAGACCACGCGCTCCTGCACGTACTGCTTGGCGAACCGGACGGCGGCCTTGGCCTGGGCGTACGCGCCGTAGGCGATGCCCCAGCGCTCGGAGGCGAGGTTGTGGCCGAGGTAGTAGAAGCCCTTGTTCTCCTCGCCGAGCAGGTCCTCGACGGGCACCTTGACGTCGACGAACGCCAGCTCGGCGGTGTCGGAGGTCTTGAGGCCGAGCTTGTCCAGCTTGCGGCCGACCGAGTAGCCCTCGGCCTTGGTGTCCACCACGAAGAGGGAGATGCCGTGACGGCGGTCCTCGGCGGTGGGCGCGGAGGTACGGGCGCAGACGATCATGCGGTCGGCGTGCACGCCACCGGTGATGAAGGTCTTGGAGCCGTTGAGGACGTAGTGCGTGCCGTCCTCGGAGAGCTTGGCGGTGCTCTTCATGCCCGCGAGGTCGGAGCCGGTGCCCGGCTCGGTCATCGCGATCGCCCACATCTCCTCGCCGGAGACGAACTTCGGCAGGAAGCGCTTCTTCTGCTCGTCGGTGGCGAGCAGCTTGAGGTAGGGCAGACCGAGCAGCACGTGCACACCGGAGCCGCCGAAGGAGACACCCGCGCGGGCGGTCTCCTCGTACAGCACGGCCTCGAACTTGTACGAGTCGATGCCGGCGCCGCCGTACTCCTCGTCGACGCGGATGCCGAAGACGCCGAGCTCGGCGAGCTTGTAGTAGAAGTCGCGCGGCGCCTGGCCGGCCGCGAACCACTCGTCGTAGACGGGGACGACCTCGGCCTCGATGAAGGCCCGGAGGGTCTCCCGGAACGCCTCGTGATCCTCGTTGAACACCGTACGGCGCACCGCCGCCACCCTTCTGTGCGCCTAAACCGGCGCCGCTCTCGCGTACGTGGTTGCTCGCCGTCGGGGTTGCGCAATGCGTGGTTGCGGCATGGTCGCGGGTCCGATGGCTAAGCGCTTGCTCAGATGACAACCGTACCGGCGAGTACGAAGAGCGTCCAGGGTGGGGCGGGGGTAACGCTCGTCACTCCACCGCCGCGGCGAAGGCCCCCCTCGCCATCCGGTGCAGGAGGGCCGCGGTGGCCGCGCGGCCCGGCAGGGAACCCGGCCGGCCGAGGTGCGGGGTGGAGTTCAGCAGACCGAAGACGGAGTGCACCGCGGAGCGGGCGGTCGGCTCGGCGAGGCCCGGATACACGGCACGCAGGGCCTCAACCCACAGTTCGACGTACTGCCGCTGGAGCTGGCGGACCAGCTTGCGGTCGCTGTCACGGAGGCGGTCCAGCTCGCGGTCGTGCAGGGTGATCAGGGGACGGTCGTCGAGGGCGAAGTCGATGTGGCCCTCGACGAGCGAGTCGAGGAACGCCTCGGGCGATACGCCGTCGGCCTCCGCCAGGCGCAGCTTCGCGCCGGTCAGCAGCCGGCCGCTGATGCCGACCAGCAGCTCGGCGAGCATCGCGTCCTTGCCCGGGAAGTGCCGGTAGAGCCCCGGCCCGCTGATGCCGACGGCGGCGCCTATCTCGTCCACCCCCACGCCGTGGAACCCGCGCTCGGCGAACAGCCGCGCGGCCTCCCTGAGGATCTGCTCGCGACGGGTGGGGGCGTCGGTTCTCGTGGCCATGAAGGCAATTCTAGACAGGGAGGTTAGCGGTCGTTAACCTGAAGGGAATGGTTAACGCTCATTAACAGTCGATCACTGGGTGAGGGGACCGCAAGGATGGAGCAGGCACCGGAGCTGACGAGCGCGGCAGACCCCGCGTCGGAGGCCTGGCGGGCCAACGAGGCGGCGCACCGCGCACTCGTCGAGGAGCTGCGCGGCAAGCTGGCCGCGGCCCGGCTGGGGGGTGGGGAGAAGGCGAGGGCGCGCCACACCGCGCGCGGGAAGCTGTTGCCCCGGGACCGGGTCGACACCCTCCTGGACCCGGGTTCGCCCTTCCTGGAGCTCGCCCCGCTCGCCGCCGACGGCATGTACGAGGGGCAGGCCCCGGCGGCCGGGGTCATCGCCGGGATCGGGCGGGTCGGCGGGCGCGCGTGCGTGATCGTCGCCAACGACGCCACCGTCAAGGGCGGCACGTACTACCCGATGACGGTGAAGAAGCATCTGCGGGCCCAGGAGGTCGCCCTCGAGAACCGGCTGCCCTGTCTGTATCTCGTGGACTCGGGCGGGGCCTTCCTGCCCATGCAGGACGAGGTGTTCCCGGACCGGGAGCACTTCGGGCGGATCTTCTACAACCAGGCCCGGATGTCCGGGGCCGGGATCCCGCAGATCGCCGCGGTGCTGGGCTCGTGCACGGCCGGCGGGGCCTACGTCCCGGCCATGAGCGACGAGGCCGTCATCGTCCGCGGCCAGGGCACGATCTTCCTGGGCGGGCCCCCGCTGGTGAAGGCCGCCACCGGCGAGGTCGTCACCGCGGAGGAGCTGGGCGGCGGCGAGGTGCACGCGCGGGTGTCCGGCGTGACCGACCACCTCGCGCAGGACGACGCGCACGCGCTGCGGATCGTCCGCAACATCGTCGGCACGCTCCCCGCGCGCGGGCCGCTGCCCTGGGAGGTGCGCCAGTCCGTCGATCCCAAGGTCGACCCCTACGGGCTGTACGGCGCGGTGCCCGTCGACTCCCGCACCCCCTACGACGCGCGCGAGGTCATCGCGCGCGTGGTCGACGGCTCCCGCTTCGCGGAGTTCAAGTCCGAGTTCGGGCAGACCCTGGTCACCGGCTTCGCCCGGATCCACGGCCACCCGGTCGGCATCGTCGCCAACAACGGCATCCTGTTCTCCGAGTCCGCCCAGAAGGGCGCCCACTTCATCGAGCTGTGCGACCAGCGCGGGATCCCGCTGGTGTTCCTCCAGAACATCTCGGGGTTCATGGTCGGCCGGGACTACGAGGCCGGCGGCATCGCCAAGCACGGCGCCAAGATGGTGACGGCCGTGGCGTGCACGCGCGTGCCGAAGCTGACGGTCGTCGTCGGCGGGTCGTACGGCGCCGGGAACTACTCCATGTGCGGCCGGGCCTACTCGCCCCGCTTCCTGTGGATGTGGCCGGGCGCCAAGATCTCCGTCATGGGCGGCGAGCAGGCCGCCTCGGTCCTCGCGACCGTCAAGCGGGACCAGCTCGAGGCGGGGGGCCAGGAGTGGCCCGCGGACGAGGAAGAGGCCTTCAAGGCACCGGTCCGCCAGCAGTACGAGCGCCAGGGCAACGCCTACTACGCGACCGCCCGCCTCTGGGACGACGGCGTCATCGACCCGCTGGAGACCCGGCAGGTACTGGGCCTCGCCCTGACCGCCTGTGCCCATGCGCCGCTGGGTGAACCCCAGTTCGGCGTCTTCCGGATGTGAGGAGGGGAGCAATGATGTTCGACACCGTGCTCGTGGCCAACCGGGGCGAGATCGCCGTCCGCGTCATCCGCACCCTGCGCGCGCTGGGCGTGCGCTCGGCGGCCGTCTTCTCCGACGCCGACGCGGACGCCCGGCACGTCCGGGAGGCCGACACCGCCGTACGCATCGGTCCGGCGCCGGCGGCCGAGAGCTATCTGTCGGTGGAGCGGCTGCTCGCTGCGGCCGCCCGCACCGGCGCCCGGGCGGTGCACCCCGGCTACGGCTTCCTCGCGGAGAACGCCGGCTTCGCGCGCGCCTGCGCCGACGCCGGGCTGGTCTTCATCGGGCCGTCCGCGGACGCCATCTCCCTGATGGGCGACAAGATCCGGGCCAAGGAGACCGTGCAGGCGGCCGGGGTGCCGGTGGTGCCCGGGTCCAGCGGCAGCGGACTCACCGACGCCGAACTCGCCGCCGCGGCCCGCGAGATCGGCACCCCCGTGCTGCTCAAGCCGTCGGCCGGCGGCGGCGGCAAGGGCATGCGCCTGGTCCGGGACCTGGCCGTGCTGGACGAGGAGATCGCCGCCGCCCGCCGCGAGGCCCGCGCCTCCTTCGGGGACGACACGCTCCTCGTCGAGCGGTGGGTGGACCGGCCCCGGCACATCGAGATCCAGGTACTGGCCGACGGCCACGGGAACGTGGTGCACCTGGGCGAGCGCGAGTGCTCCCTCCAGCGCCGGCACCAGAAGATCATCGAGGAGGCGCCCTCGGTCCTGCTGGACGAGAAGACCCGCGCCGCCATGGGCGAGGCGGCGGTCCAGGCGGCGCGCTCGTGCGGGTACCGGGGCGCGGGCACGGTGGAGTTCATCGTGCCGGGCAACGACCCGGCCTCGTACTACTTCATGGAGATGAACACCCGGCTCCAGGTGGAGCACCCGGTCACCGAACTGGTCACCGGTGTGGACCTGGTGGAGTGGCAGCTGCGGGTGGCCGCCGGTGAGCCGCTGACCTTCGGCCAGGACGACGTCCGGCTGACCGGGCACGCGGTCGAGGCGCGGATCTGCGCCGAGGACCCCGCGCGCGGGTTCCTGCCCTCCGGCGGGACGGTGCTCCGGCTGCGCGAACCCCAGGGCGACGGCGTACGCACCGACTCCGGGCTGAGCGAGGGCACCGAGGTCGGCAGCCTCTACGACCCGATGCTGTCCAAGGTGATCGCCTACGGCCCGGACCGGGAGACCGCGCTGCGCCGGCTCCGGGCGGCCCTCGCCGAGACGGTCACGCTGGGCGTGCAGACCAACGCCGGGTTCCTGCGCCGGCTGCTGGCCCATCCGGCGGTGGTGGCCGGCGAGCTGGACACGGGCCTGGTGGAGCGGGAGGCCGCGACGCTCGTCGCGGCCGACGTGCCGCAGGACGTGTACGCGGCGGCGGCGCTGCTGCGCCAGGCCGCGCTCTCCCCCGCGCCCGGTCCGGGCTGGGTGGACCCGTTCGCCGTCGCGGACGGCTGGCGGCTGGGCGGCGAGCCCGCCTGGACGGCACACCACCTGCACGTGCCGGGGCACGACCCGGTGACCGTCCGCGTGCGCGGCGCGGCGGACGGCACGGCCGAGGTGCTGCCGGACGGGGCGGACGCCCCGCTGCGGGGCGCCGGGGGCCCGCTCCCGGCGCCGGAAGGGGATCCCCGGTTCACCTGCCGGCTCGACGGCGTCGCCCAGTCCTTCGCCGCGCTGCCGGACGGCACCTGGCTCGGCCGGGACGGCGACGCCTGGAACGTGCGCGACCACGATCCGGTCGCCGACTCCCTCTCCCGAGGGGCTCACGCGGGCGCCGACTCGCTCACCGCGCCCATGCCCGGCACGGTCACGGTGGTGAAGGTCGCCGTCGGCGACGAGGTGACCGCGGGCCAGAGCCTGCTGGTCGTCGAGGCCATGAAGATGGAGCACGTCATCTCCGCCCCGCACGCCGGCACGGTCGCCGAACTGGACGTGACGCCGGGCACGACGGTCGCCATGGACCAGGTGCTGGCCGTCATCGCACCGGCCGAGGCAGAGGCACAGGAGGACCGGTGACACTTCCCATGGCCGTACCGGCCGAGGGCCTTCCCACGCGGGTGCGCATCCACGAGGTGGGCCCGCGCGACGGCCTCCAGAACGAGAAGACGGCCGTGCCGACGGCCGTCAAGGCGGAGTTCGTCCACCGCCTCGCGGACGCGGGCCTCACCACCATCGAGGCGACCAGCTTCGTCCACCCCGACTGGGTGCCCCAACTCGCCGACGCCGAGGAGCTGTTCCCGCGCGTGAGCGGTCTCGACGTGGCGCTCCCGGTGCTGGTGCCGAACGAGCGCGGCCTGGACCGGGCCCTCTCCCTGGGCGCCCGCCGGGTCGCCGTGTTCGCCAGCGCCACGGAGTCCTTCGCCAAGGCCAACCTCAACCGCTCGGTGGACGAGGTGCTGGCGATGTCCGAGCCGGTGGTGGTGCGGGCCAAGGCGCACGGCGTGCATGTACGCGGCTACCTCTCCATGTGCTTCGGCGACCCGTGGGAGGGCGCGGTCCCGGTCGACCATGTCGTCCGGGTCTGCCGGGCCCTGCTCGACCTGGGGTGCGACGAGCTGAGCCTGGGCGACACGATCGGCGTGGCCACCCCGGGTCACGTCCGGGCCCTGCTGACCGCGCTGAACGAACAGGGCGTGCCCACGGGCGCGCTGGGCGTGCACTTCCACGACACGTACGGCCAGGCGCTCGCCAACACCCTCGCCGCGCTCCAGCACGGCGTCACCACCGTCGACTCCTCGGCGGGCGGACTCGGCGGCTGCCCGTACGCCAAGTCCGCCACCGGCAATCTCGCCACCGAAGACCTCGTGTGGATGCTGCGGGGCCTCGGCATCGACACCGGGGTCGACCTCGGCCGTCTCGTCGCCACAAGCGAGTGGATGGCCGCCCGACTGGGCCGACCCAGCCCTTCCCGCACCGTCCGAGCACTCGGCACGGCACAGTCCCACAAGGAGCAGTGACCCGATATGGACCACCGTCTCTCCCCCGAACTGGAAGAACTCCGGCGCACCGTCGAGGAGTTCGCGCACGACGTGGTCGCGCCCAAGATCGGTGACTTCTACGAGCGGCACGAGTTCCCGTACGAGATCGTGCGCGAGATGGGCCGCATGGGCCTGTTCGGGCTGCCGTTCCCCGAGGAGCACGGCGGCATGGGCGGCGACTACCTCGCGCTCGGCATCGCGCTGGAGGAACTCGCGCGCGTCGACTCGTCCGTGGCGATCACCCTGGAGGCGGGTGTCTCGCTGGGCGCCATGCCGATCCATCTCTTCGGCACGCCGGAGCAGAAGCGGGAGTGGCTGCCGCGGCTGTGCTCCGGCGAGATCCTCGGCGCCTTCGGCCTGACCGAGCCGGACGGCGGCTCGGACGCGGGCGCGACACGTACGACGGCCCGGCTCGACCCCGAGACGGACGAGTGGGTGATCAACGGCACCAAGTGCTTCATCACCAACTCGGGCACGGACATCACGGGGCTGGTCACGGTCACGGCGGTGACCGGCCGGGGGACGGACGGACGGCCGCTGATCTCGGCGATCATCGTCCCGTCCGGCACGCCGGGCTTCACGGTCGCCGGCCCGTACTCGAAGGTCGGCTGGAACGCCTCGGACACCCGTGAGCTGTCCTTCTCGGACGTGCGGGTCCCGGCGGCGAACCTGCTGGGCGAGGAGGGCCGCGGGTACGCGCAGTTCCTGCGGATCCTCGACGAGGGGCGTATCGCCATCGCGGCGCTGGCGACCGGCCTCGCGCAGGGCTGTGTGGACGAGTCGGTGAAGTACGCCAGGGAACGGCACGCGTTCGGCCGTCCGATCGGCGCCAACCAGGCCATCCAGTTCAAGATCGCCGACATGGAGACGAAGGCCCACACGGCCCGCCTCGCCTGGCGGGACGCGGCCTCGCGGCTGGTGGCCGGCGAGCCCTTCAAGAAGGAGGCCGCCGTCGCCAAGCTGTACTCGTCGACGATCGCCGTGGACAACGCCCGTGACGCCACCCAGGTGCACGGCGGTTACGGCTTCATGAACGAGTACCCGGTGGCGCGGATGTGGCGCGACTCCAAGATCCTGGAGATCGGGGAGGGCACGAGCGAGGTGCAACGGATGCTGATCGCCCGTGAGTTGGGGCTGCCCGGCTGAGCCCCGAGGGCCCGGGGCCGTGAGGGGCGCTCCGGGCCGCGGCGGCCGTCGGGGGCGCGCCGGCGCGATGGCCGAAAGCCGCGGCCCGACACCGCCGACCCCATGTCCACAGGAGGTCGCCGCACCGCCCGATCCGGGCCGGCACGGCGGCCTCCCCGGCATACTCCGAGGCCGGCCGACCGCTCCTCACATCCTCGGAGTGAGCGGCAACTCCCATCCCGTTTCGGTCTCCTGACACCCTGTGCCCCTTCGATCCACCGAAGGGGCACAGAGAACGGGCATGCGTCGAGGGCGGGCGTCCCACAACCCGGAACCACCCTCTGGACACGAGCTGAGGTTAGGCTAACCTACGTTCGAACCGTCCTCGGGTGATCCGCCCCGTCCGAAAGTAGCCAGAGACATGCCCAACGCCAGAGCCGCTCGTCCCACCCGCCGTGGCATCCTCGCCGTCGGTGGCGCACTGGGCCTCGGTGCCGCCCTCGCCGCCTGCGGGGACGACGACGCGAGCAGCGGCGGCTCCGAGCCGTCGGCGAACTCCTCGGCCAAGTCCGGTCCCTGGACCTTCAAGGACGACCGCGGCACCTCGGTGAAGCTCGACAGGATCCCCGCGGACATCGTCGCCTTCACCGGCGTCGGCGCCGCCCTGTACGACTACGGCATCCAGGTCAAGGGCGTCTTCGGCCCGACCAAGACCGCCGCGGGCAAGGCCGACGTCCAGGCCGGCGACATGGATGTCACCAAGGTGACGGTCCTCGGCAACGTCTGGGACGAGTTCAACGTCGAGAAGTACGCGGCCCTCGCGCCCGAGGTGCTCATCTCGACGGTCTTCGACGACGCCGGCACCCTCTGGTACGTGCCCGAGGCCTCCAAGGACAAGATAGCCAAGCTCGCCCCGAGCGTCGGCATCTCCGTCTACGACCGTCAGCTGACCGCTCCGCTCCAGCGCATGTGGGAGCTGGCCGAGTCGCTCGGCGCCGACATGACGGCGGCCGCGGTCACCGACGCCAAGAAGAAGTTCGAGGACGCGGCCGCCCGGCTGCGCGCCGCCGCCAAGGCCAAGCCCGAGATCAAGGTGCTGGCCGGTTCCGCGAGCGAGGCGCTCTTCTACGTCTCCGGCACCAACCTCTCCATCGACCTGGAGTACTTCAAGTCCCTCGGCGTGAACTTCGTCGAGCCGCCGGAGAGCGCGAAGGCGGAGGGTGGCGGCTGGTACGAGTCGCTGAGCTGGGAGAACGTCGACAAGTACGCGGCCGACATCATCATGATGGACGACCGCTCCTCGACCATCCAGCCGGCCGACATCACCGAGGCGACCTGGAAGAAGCTGCCCGCGGTGAAGGCCGGTCAGGTCATCGCGCGGTCGCCGGAGCCGATCCTGTCCTACGCGAAGTGCGTGCCGCTTCTCGAGAACCTCGCCGAGGCTCTCGAGAAGGCGAAGAAGGTTTCCTGACAGACGGGTGGCTTCGGTCGTGGGTGCGCTGCGGGCCCGTTGAGGCTGGTCGCGCCCGCGCGGCGGAGCCGCACAGGGATGCCGCCCCGCGCCCCTGAAAGCCGGCGAGTCACCCCTCCCCACATCCACAGGAGCACCCCCGTGACCACAGCCGTTGCCGCGCCCTTCCGGTTCTTCTCCCTCCAGGTCGCACGGACTCGGCGACTCGGAGCCTCTCTGATCCGGGTCACCTTCGCCGGGCAGGATCTCGAGCACTTCTTCTCCGACGGGCGCGACCAGTCGCTGTCGCTGTTCCTGCCGCACCCGGGGCAGTCCGTGCCGGCCGTTCCCTTCGAGCTCGGGGACGGCTGGTGGCAGGCGTGGCGTGAACTGCCCGACGACGTGCGGGCGGTGATGCGTTCGTACACGCTCCGGGCCCTTCGCCGGGACGCGTCCGGGCGCACCACCGAGATCGACGTCGACTTCGTGCTGCACGTCCCGGCCGGGCCCGCCTCCGCATGGGCCTCGGGCGCCGGCGCCGGAGACCGGGTCGTCCTGCTGGGCCCGGCCCTGGCCGACAACCGGGCGATCCGGTTCCGGCCGCCCGTGGACAGCGACCTGATCGTGCTGTGGGGTGACGAAAGCGCCCTGCCGGCCGTCGAGTCGATCCTGGAGTCCCTGCCGGCCGGTCAGCGCGTCCGGGTCTGGCTGGAGGCGCACGACGCCCGGAACGTGAGGGAGTTGGCGACCGCGGCGGACGCCGAGGTCACCTGGGTGGTCGGGGAGGGCTCCGTGGACGCCCTCCGGGAGGCCCGGCTCCCGGCCGCCGAGCACCCGTACGTCTGGATCGCGGGCGAGTCGGGGTGCGTGAAGGCGTTGCGCCGCCACTTCGTCCGGGAACGCGGGATCGACCGCCGCCGCATCACCTTCGTCGGATACTGGCGCCAGGGCATGAACGAGGAACAGCTCCGCGCGTCGGAGTAGCCACCAGCCGCGCCCCCGCGGGCAGTTGTGCGGGGGCATCGACGTGATCACGGTCACGGCAGGGGCAAGGTTCCCCCCGCGTTACTTAGGTTAGGCTAACCTAAGTCGAGCCAAGGCTCCGCCCCCTGGCCCGTCCCGCAGCAGACCTCGTCCCCACCCCCCGGAGGACCCCCACCATGCGCTCGCACCTGCTCAATGACACGACCGCGGAGCAGTACCGCCGCTCCGTGACCGAAGGAGTAGAGCGGGTGGCCGCCAAAATCGCCGCCACCGACCGTCCGTTCACCGGCGTCTCGGTCGACGCCCTCGCGCCCCGCATCGACGGGATCGACCTGGACAAGCCGCTGCACGACACCACGGCCGTCCTGGACGAGCTGGAGGAGGTCTACCTCCGCGACGCGGTCTACTTCCACCACCCCCGCTACCTCGCCCACCTCAACTGCCCGGTCGTCATCCCCGCCGTGCTGGGCGAAGCGGTCCTGTCGGCCGTCAACTCCTCCCTCGACACCTGGGACCAGTCGGCCGGCGGCACCCTCATCGAGCGCAAACTGATCGACTGGACGACGGCCCGGATCGGCCTCGGCCCGGCCGCCGACGGGGTGTTCACCTCCGGCGGCACCCAGTCCAACCTCCAGGCGCTGCTGCTCGCCCGCGAGGAGGCCAAAGCGGAGTCCCTCGCCGACCTGCGCGTCTTCGCCTCCGAGGTCAGCCACTTCAGCGTGAAGAAGTCCGCGAAACTGCTGGGCCTCGGACCCGACGCGGTGGTGTCCGTCCCGGTCGACAACGACAAGCGGATGCAGACCCTCGCGCTCGCCCGCGAGCTGGAGCGGTGCAAGGACGCCGGCCTGACGCCCATGGCCGTGGTCGCCACCGCCGGCACCACCGACTTCGGCTCCATCGACCCGCTGCCCGGGATAGCCGAGCTGTGCGACCGGTACGGGACCTGGATGCACGTCGACGCGGCCTACGGCTGCGGCCTGCTGGCCTCCGTGAAGTACCGGGACCGGATCGACGGCATCGAGCGCGCCGACTCCGTCACCGTCGACTACCACAAGTCCTTCTTCCAGCCGGTGAGTTCGTCGGCAGTGCTGGTCCGCGACGCGGCCACGCTCCGCCACGCCACCTATCACGCCGAGTACCTCAACCCGCGCCGCGCGGTGCAGGAACGCATCCCCAACCAGGTGGACAAGTCCCTGCAGACCACGCGCCGCTTCGACGCGCTCAAACTGTGGATGACCCTGCGGACCATGGGCGCCGACGGCATCGGGCAGCTCTTCGACGAGGTCTGCGGCCTGGCCGCCGAGGGCTGGCGCCTGCTGGCCGCCGACCCGCGCTTCGACGTCGTCGTCCGGCCGTCGCTCTCCACCCTCGTCTTCCGCTACATCCCCGCCGCCGTCACCGACCCGGCCGAGATCGACCGCGCCAACCTCTACGCCCGCAAGGCCCTGTTCGCGTCCGGTGACGCGGTGGTCGCGGGCACGAAGGTCGGCGCCCGCCACTACCTGAAGTTCACCCTGCTGAACCCCGAGACGACGACCGAAGACATCGCCGCCGTCCTCGACCTGATCGCCGGCCACGCCGAGCAGTACCTGGGAGAGTCCCTTGACCGCGCTTCCTGAAGCCAGCCACACCCATGACTTCGTGGGGATCGGGCTCGGCCCCTTCAACCTCGGCCTCGCCTGCCTCACCGAGCCCATCGACACGCTCGACGGCGTCTTCCTGGAGTCCAAGCCGGACTTCGAGTGGCACGCCGGCATGTTCCTCGACGGCGCCCACCTCCAGACGCCGTTCATGTCGGACCTGGTCACCCTGGCCGACCCGACCTCGCCGTACTCCTTCCTCAACTACCTGAAGGAGAAAGGCCGGCTGTACTCGTTCTACATCCGCGAGAACTTCTACCCGCTGCGGGTCGAGTACGACGACTACTGCCGCTGGGCCGCGAACAAGCTGAGCGGCGTGCGCTTCTCGACGACGGTCGCGGAAGTGACGTACGAGGACGACGTGTACGTCGTGCGGACCACCGCCGGCGAGCGGTACCGCGGCCGTCACCTCGTCCTCGGCACCGGCACGCCCCCGTACGTCCCCGAGGCCTGCGCGGACCTGGGCGGCGACTTCCTGCACAACTCCCGCTATCTGCGGCACAAGGCGGAACTCCAGAAGAAGGAGTCGATCACGCTGGTCGGCTCGGGGCAGTCGGCCGCCGAGATCTACTACGACCTGCTCGGCGAGATCGACGTCCACGGCTACCGGCTGAACTGGGTCACCCGCTCCCCGCGCTTCTTCCCGCTGGAGTACACCAAGCTCACGCTGGAGATGACCTCCCCGGAGTACATCGACTACTTCCGTGAGCTGCCGGAGCAGACCCGCTACCGCCTCACGGCCGAGCAGAAGAACCTCTTCAAGGGCATCGACGGCGATCTCATCAACGAGATCTTCGACCTGCTCTACCAGAAGAGCCTCGGCGGCCCGGTGCCCACCCGGCTGCTCACCAACTCCTCGCTGACGAGCGCGCGTTACGCCGACGGCACCTACACCCTCGGCTTCCGCCAGGACGAGCAGGGCAAGGACTTCGAGCTGAGCTCCCAGGGGCTGGTCCTGGCCACCGGCTACAGGTACACCGAGCCGGAGTTCCTCGCGCCCGTCCGGGACAGACTGCGCTACGACTCCCACGGCAACTTCGACGTCGCCCGCAACTACTCCATCGACACCACCGGCCGGGGCGTGTTCCTGCAGAACGCGGGCGCGCACACCCACAGCATCACCTCCCCCGACCTCGGCATGGGGGCGTACCGCAACAGCTCGATCATCCGTGACCTGCTCGGCAGCGAGTACTACCCGGTCGAGAAGACCATCGCGTTCCAGGAGTTCGCCGTATGAGCACGACCACGGCCGCCGTCGGCCGTCTCACCCTGCGCCCGCTCGACCCCGTCGGGGACGCCGAGCTGCTGCACGGCTGGGTCACCCACCCCAAGGCCGCGTACTGGATGATGCAGAGCGCGAAACCGGTGGACGTCGAGCGCGCCTACCTGGACATCGCGGCCGACGAGCACAGCCACGCCCTCATCGGCCTGCACGACGGCGAGCCCGCGTTCCTGATGGAGTACTACGACCCGGCCCACCGTGAGCTGGTCGGCCTGTACGAGCCGCGGCCCGGCGACGTCGGCATGCACTTCCTGGTCGCCCCCACCGACCGGCCCGTGCACGGGTTCACGCGGGCCGTGATCACCACCGTGATGGCCCGCCTCTTCGACGACCCGGCCACCTCCCGGGTCGTCGTCGAGCCGGACGTCTCCAACACGGCGGTGCACGCCCTCAACAAGGCCGTCGGGTTCGTGCCCGAGCGGGAGATCCAGAAGCCGGAGAAGCGGGCGTTGCTGAGCTTCTGCACCCGCGAGCAGTTCGTCGCGGCGACGGGGGTGCGGGCATGAGCCTCGCCGACTCCGTCGCCCACCTCTCCCCCGAGCGCTGGGAGAAGGCCAACCGCCTGCTCGTCCGCAAGGCCCTCGCGGAGTTCGCGCACGAGCGCCTGTTCACCCCCGAGGAGAAGGACGGCCGCTTCGTCGTCCGCAGCGACGACGGGCTGACCTGCTACCGCTTCACGGCGGTCCGCCACGCCCTCGACCACTGGCAGGTGGACGCCGACTCCATCACCCGTACCCGCGACGAGGCCGAACTCCCGCTCACCGCGCTGGACTTCTTCATCGAGCTGAAGAAGACGCTGGGCCTGAGCGAGGAGATCCTGCCGGTCTACCTGGAGGAGATCTCCTCCACCCTCTCCGGCACCTGCTACAAACTGACCAAACCGCGGATCACGTCGGCGGAGCTGGTCAGGAGCGGCTTCCAGGCCATCGAGGCCGGGATGACCGAGGGCCACCCCTGCTTCGTCGCCAACAACGGGCGGCTCGGCTTCGGCATCCACGAGTACCTGTCGTACGCCCCGGAGGCGGCGAACCCGGTCCGGCTGGTGTGGCTGGCCGCGCACCGCTCGCGGGCCGCGTTCACGGCGGGCGTCGGCATCGCGTACGAGTCGTTCGTGCGGGAGGAGCTGGGCGAGAAGACGGTCGAGCGGTTCGACGCCGTCCTGCGCGAGCAGGACCGCGACCCGGACGACTACCTCCTCATCCCCGTCCACCCCTGGCAGTGGTGGAACAAGCTCACCGTCACCTTCGCCGCCGAGATCGCCCGCGGGAACCTGGTGTGCCTGGGCGAGGGCGACGACGAGTACCTGGCGCAGCAGTCCATCCGGACGTTCTTCAACTCCTCGCACCCCGAGAAGCACTATGTGAAGACGGCCCTGTCCGTCCTCAACATGGGCTTCATGCGCGGCCTCTCGGCCGCCTACATGGAGGCGACCCCGGCCATCAACGACTGGCTGGCCCAGCTCATCGACAACGACCCGGTGCTGCGCTCGACGGGCCTGTCGATCATCCGGGAGCGGGCGGCCGTCGGCTACCGGCACCTGGAGTACGAGGCCGCGACCGACCGCTACTCGCCGTACCGCAAGATGCTGGCCGCGCTGTGGCGCGAGAGCCCGGTGCCGACGCTCCGGGACGGCGAGTCGCTCGCGACCATGGCCTCCCTGGTCCATGTGGACCACGAGGGCAGCTCGGTGGCCGGCGCGCTGATCGAGCAGTCGGGCCTGACGCCGACCGAGTGGCTGCGCGGCTACCTCCAGGCGTACTACACCCCGCTCCTGCACAGCTTCTACGCCTACGACCTGGTGTTCATGCCGCACGGCGAGAACACCATCCTGGTCCTGAAGGACGGGGCGGTGCAGCGGGCGATCTACAAGGACATCGCCGAGGAGATCGCGGTCATGGACCCGGACGCGGTGCTGCCGCCCGAGGTCCGGCGCATCCGCGTCGAGGTGCCCGAGGACAAGAAGCTGCTGTCCATCTTCACGGACGTCTTCGACTGCTTCTTCCGCTTCCTCGCGGCCGGCCTGGCAACCGAGGGGATCCTCGGTGAGGACGACTTCTGGCGCACGGTCGCCGAGGTCACCCGCGCCTACCAGGAGGCGAACCCCGAACTGGCCGACAGGTTCCGCCAGTACGACATGTTCGCCCCCGAGTTCGCCCTGTCCTGCCTCAACCGTCTCCAGCTGCGCGACAACAGGCAGATGGTGGACCTGGCGGACCCGTCGGGCGCCCTCCAGCTGATCGGAACCCTCAGGAATCCCGTCACGGGGTTCTGATCCGGACAGACGGGCGCCCCCGAGTACGGTCCTCGGGGGCGCCCGTCGCCATGTTTGGAAGAATCCTCCCATGGCGGAAATCATCCAGAAGGACGGCACCTGGGTCTTCGACGGCGATGCCCTGCGGCTGACCCCGGGCCGGGACAAGAACGTCAGCCCGCTGCGCAGGGAACTGGGTGAACTGATCGTCCCCCTGGGCGCGTTGGCCGGGCTGTCCTTCGAGCAGGGAAGGAAGACCGGGCGGCTGCGGCTACGGCTGCGGGACGGCGCCGACCCGCTGCTCCAGGCGACCGGCGGACGGCTGACCGAGCCGCACGATCCGTACCAGCTGCTCGTCGAATCCGACCGGTACGGGGTCGCCGAGTACCTCGTGGACGAGGTGCGCCAGGCCCTGCTCCTCGACGAGGTGCCGACCGACCCGGTGGACGCGTATCTGCTGCCCGGCCCGTCGGTGCCCCTGTCCGCCTCCGCCGGGGACGGCACGGCGGGCTTCGACGGTGAGCGGGTACGCCTGGAGTGGAACTGGAAGACCGAGGAGTCCAAGGCCTCCGCGGGCGCCCGCACCATCGGCGTCGCGGAGATCGAGGCGGTGGAGTGGCAGCCCGCGGTCGGCCTCGAGAACGGCTGTCTGCGCTTCCGGCTGCGTCACGCCCCGACGAAGGCGCCGGCCAAGTACGACCCCAACGCCGTGGAGCTGTGGGGGTTCAGGAAGGACCCGCTGATGGCGCTCGTCGCGGCGGCCGTGCAGGCCAGGCTGCCCCACCCGGCGGCCGGATCCCGTGAGGCCGTACCCGCGCAGCGCGAGGCGGAGTCCGCCGGCGGGGACGACCACGACGCGCTGCTGCGCCGGCTGCGCGAACTCGGCGAGCTGCGCCGTGACGGCGTCCTGACGGACGAGGAGTTCGCGATGGCCAAACAGGCGGTCCTCAGGCGCCTTTAGCGCGGACGAGGACCGCCTGCCGACGCGGGAGTGCGGGTGGGGGTGTGCCGGTGGCTGTGCGCCCCGCCCTCCGGGCGCACAGCCACCGGGCCTACTTCGCCTTGCGGGCCACCGTGAAGTGGTCGACCTGGTCACCGGTCTCGGCGATGCCGCGCACGGTCAGCGTGGCGGTGCGGCCCTTCGCGGCCGGGGTCACGTCCACCCGCAGGAACGAGTAGTCGAGGTAGCGCACGCGCGACCAGGTGACGGTCTCGTCGACCTTGCCGTCCTCGGTGTTGACGAAGGACGCGACGGAGTCGACCTCGTTCTCGTGGCCCTCGTAGGAGAGCGGGGCGCTGAAGGCGTACAGGCTGCGGCCGGCCGCGCCCGCCGTGACGTAGACCACGCCGTCGGTCTCGGGGTACGCCGTGCCGCCGATCGGGAGCTTCTTGGTGACGGCGCCCTTCTTGAGGACGTCGGTGCGCTCGTACTGGTGGTTGTGGCCGTTGATGACCAGGTCCACCGTGTACTTCTCGAACAGCGGCACCCACTCCTGGCGCACGCCCCCCTCCGAGGCGTGCGCGGTGGAGGTGCAGTAGGCGCAGTGGTGGAAGAAGACCACGACGAAGTCGACGTCCTTGGACGCCCGGTACTTCTTGAGCTGCGTCTCCAGCCACCTGGTCTGGGTGCCGCCCGAGATGCCGAGGTTGGCCGGGATCTCGAAGGAGATGTCGTTGGCGTCGAGCGAGATCACCGCCGTGTTGCCGTAGACGAAGGTGTAGACGCCCGGGAGGTTCTTCGCGTCGGGGCCGTTGTCCGGGAGGTTCCAGCGGGCGTCCTCGCCGCCGTAGCCGTTGGGCGAGTACCAGGCCTCCATGTCGTGGTTGCCGTAGGCCGGCATCCACGGGACGGACTTGGCGACGGACTCGGTCTGGGCGAGGAACTGGTCCCAGACGCGGGAGTCGAAGCCGGTGTCGCTGGTCTTGCCCTGGCCGGCCGGGTCGGCGTAGGCGATGTCGCCGGCGTGCAGGTGGAAGGCCGGGTTCTGGCCGAGGAGGAGGCTGTTGTTGGCGAGGCCGTGGTAGCCGACGCCCTCGTCGCCGAAGGCGGTGAAGGTGAACGGCGCCTTGTGGTCGGGGGCGGTGGTGAAGGTGCCGAGGGTGCCGAGGAGGTGGGCGGCGGCCGGGTCGAAGCCCGCGTGGCCGACGCCGTAGTAGTACGTCCTGCCGGGCTTGAGGTGGGTGAGTTCGGCGTGCAGGTAGTACTGGGTGTGGTCGCCGCCGGCGCCGACACCGGCCGGGGTGTGGAGGGTGCGCACCTCGGCCTCGATCCTGCGGGAGAGGTCCGAGGGGTGGGCGCCGATCCGGATGAAGGGCTTCTTCACCGCGAGCGGGACCTGCCAGGAGACCGTGATCTCGGTGCGCGGGTCCCTGCCGTAGGCGAGGTGGCGCCCGAAGGGGGCGACGAGGGCGCCGTCGACGTGCTCGGCGGCCGGCGTGGTCTTCGGGGTCCGCGCCGGCACGGCCGCCTGTGCCGTGGCGCCGGTCACGAACGCGCCACCCGTGACGGCGCCCAGGGTGACGGCGCCGCCTCTGATCATCGTGCGCCGGGAGAACCTGGCGCGCAGGTACTCGTGCTGCTCGGCCATGCTCATGCGGTCGGCGAGCTGCTCGGGTACGCCCATGCGAGGAGTGTCCATGACGTCTGAAAATGGTCGCCTCGGGCGACGGGCCGCAAGACGCCATATGGACGGTGCGCGAACAGCGGCTCATAACACATTCAATGTTCCCCCAAGGCTCCTTAACAGGTGCCTGCCCGAAATCGGGCACGATTCTTGCGAAACCGGCTCGCGTACCCCAGGATCTACCGGGTGCACGACGAACTCGTTGATCACCTGACGCGCTCCACGCCCCTCCAGCGGGGCGAGGCGCTACGGGTGATCCAGGACGTGCTCGCCTACTTCGACGAGACGACCGAGGACTACGTCCGTCGCCGCCACCGCGAGCTCCAGGCCCAGGGCCTGGTCAACGCGGAGATCTTCGAACGGGTCGAGGCGGACCTGAAATACCGTGCGGTGGCGCCGCCCGAGCTCACGCTCAGGCAACTGCGGCGCATCGTCTACGGGTGATCGAAAGCTTGGGGATACCTACATATGTGCGGAATCGTCGGATACATCGGCAGGCGTGACGTGGCCCCGCTGCTGCTCGAGGGCCTTCAGCGGCTCGAGTACCGCGGCTACGACTCGGCGGGCATCGTCGTCACCTCGCCGAAGACGGCCGGCCTGAAGATGGTCAAGGCCAAGGGCCGGGTCCGCGACCTGGAGGCCAAGGTCCCGGCGCGCTTCAAGGGCACCACCGGCATCGCCCACACCCGCTGGGCCACCCACGGCGCCCCCTCCGACGTGAACGCCCACCCGCACATGTCGGCCGACCTCAAGGTCGCGGTCGTCCACAACGGGATCATCGACAACGCCTCCGACCTGCGCAAGAAGCTCGAGGCCGACGGCGTCGAGTTCCTCTCCGAGACGGACACCGAGGTCCTCGTCCACCTCGTCGCCCGCGCCCAGGCCGACAAGCTCGAGGACAAGGTCCGCGAGGCGCTGCGGGTGGTCGAGGGCACCTACGGCATCGCCGTGATGCACGCCGACTTCAACGACCGGATCGTCGTCGCCCGCAACGGCTCCCCGGTCGTCCTCGGCATCGGCGAGAAGGAGATGTTCGTCGCCTCGGACATCGCCGCGCTGGTCGCCCACACCCGCCAGATCGTCACCCTCGACGACGGCGAGATGGCCACCCTGAAGGCCGACGACTTCCGCACCTACACGACCGAGGGCACCCGCACCACGGCCGAGCCGACCACCGTCGAGTGGGAGGCCGCCTCCTACGACATGGGCGGCCACGACACCTACATGCACAAGGAGATCCACGAGCAGGCCGACGCCGTGGACCGCGTGCTGCGCGGCCGCATCGACGACCGGTTCTCCACCGTGCACCTCGGCGGCCTCAACCTGGACGCCCGCGAGGCGCGCCAGATCCGCCGGGTGAAGATCCTCGGCTGCGGCACCTCGTACCACGCGGGCATGATCGGCGCGCAGATGATCGAGGAGCTCGCCCGCATCCCCGCGGACGCCGAGCCCGCCTCCGAGTTCCGCTACCGCAACGCGGTCGTGGACCCCGACACCCTGTACATCGCCGTCTCGCAGTCCGGTGAGACGTACGACGTGCTGGCGGCCGTCCAGGAGCTGAAGCGCAAGGGCGCCCGGGTGCTGGGCGTGGTCAACGTGGTCGGCTCGGCGATCGCCCGCGAGGCCGACGGCGGCGTGTACGTGCACGCGGGCCCCGAGGTCTGCGTCGTCTCGACGAAGTGCTTCACCAACACCACGGTCGCCTTCGCGCTGCTCGCCCTGCACCTGGGCCGCACCCGCGACCTCTCCGTGCGCGACGGCAAGCGGATCATCGAGGGCCTGCGCAAGCTGCCCGCGCAGATC
Organism: Streptomyces zaehneri; assembly: GCF_032248645.1. Lineage (NCBI taxonomy): Bacteria > Bacillati > Actinomycetota > Actinomycetes > Kitasatosporales > Streptomycetaceae > Streptomyces > Streptomyces zaehneri. The sequence continues at coordinate 44,053 of NZ_JASTTJ010000016.1, read as the reverse complement.
GCCGAGATCATGGAGCAGGAGGCGGAGATCGAGAAGCTGGCCGAGACGCTCGCCGAGGCCCGCTCGATGCTCTTCATCGGCCGCGTCCGGGGCTACCCGGTCGCCCGTGAGGCCTCGCTGAAGCTCAAGGAGGTCTCGTACATCCACGCCGAGGCCTACCCGGCCTCCGAGCTCAAGCACGGCCCGCTGGCCCTCATCGAGCCCGCGCTCCCGACGGTCGCGATCGTCCCCGACGACGACCTGCTGGAGAAGAACCGCGCCGCTCTGGAGGAGATCAAGGCCCGCAGCGGAAAGATCATCGCGGTCGCCCACCGGGAGCAGGAGAAGGCCGACCAGACGGTCGTCGTCCCCAAGAACGAGGACGAACTCGACCCGATCCTGATGGGCATCCCGCTCCAGCTCCTCGCCTACTACACGGCGAAGGCGCTCGGCCGCGACATCGACAAGCCGCGCAACCTGGCGAAGTCGGTGACGGTGGAGTAGTCCTCCCCGCTCGCACGGAACGGCCCCCCACGCGCGCCACCTGCGCGTGGGGGGCCGTTCTCCTGCCGGGGACGCCCAACTCCCCGGCGCCGGCTGCCGATCAGCCCGTGGCCGTCACGCCCGGGCGGGCAGCACGTCGCGGAACCGCCGTGGGCCAGTGGGCCAGCGCCGCGGTCGCCGCGTACCAGGCCACCGCGCCCGCCGCGACGGCGAACCAGCCGCCGACCTTGGTGAGCCCGTCGCTGTCGGCGAACCGGGCGACGGCCATCAGCACCAGCCCGACACAGAACAACCCGTAGGTGCCCTGGCCTAGTTGGTCGCCACCGGCGAGGGTCAGGGAGAGCGCCACGAGGGCGAACAGGAGCAGGAAGAGCCCCGCGGCGTTGTCGGAGACCTGGGCGCCGGCGGAGACCGCCCAGGTGAACCAGAAGGCGCCGAGGACGGTGTAGGCGGTGCCGGCGGCCGCGTCGCGGTCCCGGAGGGCGAACAGGCCGGCGAGGAACAGTGCGACGCCGCCGACGTAATGGGCGATGGATACGGCGTCCGCAGCCGTCACGCCGTCGATGAGGTCGGTGTACCCGAGCCCGAAGGCCAACAGGGTGACACCCAGGGCGAGTCGGCCGGCGATCGTGGTGGTGCTGCTTCCCGCAGAGACGTCGTTGTCCACGGCGGGCTCCCTTCATGCATGTGCAGTTGTGTGAGCGGTATATGCCCTTCACAAAAGCACAAACACCCCTACGCGCCAGTAGATTTACGCTGCGCGACAAGGGGGGGGGGGACGGACCTACCCGGATCTCATCTCACCTGGGAGGACCGCGAGTTACGGAATGACAACGACCGGCCGCTTGGCCCGCTTGGCGAGCCGCCCCGCGACCGAGCCGAAGATCCGGCCGACGATCCCGTGCGTCGAGCCGACGACGATCGCGTCGGCCTCGTACTCCCGCCCGACCTCTTCGAGTTCGTGGCAGATGTCGCCGCCGCGCTCGACCAGGATCCAGGGCACCTCGGCGAGGTACTCCGCGCAGGCGAGCTCCAGACCGAGCACCTCGGTGCGGTGGTCCGGCACGTCGACGAAGACGGGCGGCTCGCAGCCGGCCCACACCGTGGTGGGCAGCCGGTTGGCGACATGGACGATGATCAGGCCGGAGCCGGAGCGGTGGGCCATGCCGATGGCGTACGCGAGCGCGCGTTCACTGGACGTGGAACCGTCGAAGCCGACGACCACGCCGTGCTTGAAGGCCGGATCGCAGGAATGGCGTGCGTCTTCCGCCGCCTGGGGCTCGGCCGCCGTAGGGTCGGCGACGGGCCGCTTGCGGTCCGCGGGTTCGAAGAATTCGTGACCGGCCATGGCTGTCTCGGCGTATTGATCCTTATACGGGTGGGACGCGGCGGTGGGAGCAACGGAGCTGTCCGGGAATCATCTTCCCAACCCCATACCCCCAAGGGTACGGCGGCACGCCTCCAAGGCCCAGTTCCCGCACGCCCCCGGTGGGGGTTCCAGGGAGCATGCACGAGCGGACGCCCGTAACGCAATGGTTGCTGCCCCGTACAGGCGGTTTGCACAGGATTCCCTGACGCGGGACCGCCGCCGACAGTGACCGACCGCTCGAACAGCCGTTGAACCCCGTGCACCACCGCCCCACCGCCGCTCCACCGCCGCTCCATCACAGTCGTCCGACCGCCGCCGCACCCCGTCTCGCGCACCGCCGTCCTCGCACCACCGCCCCAGGAAGGAGACCGCCCCGTGCCCACGCCCCGCGCCGCCCCCGAGCCCCGCCCCGGCGACGAGCGGTCGACCGACCTGATCCGCTGGGCGGCCTTCAGCTGCTTCCTGGTCCCGGTGGTCCTCCTCTGGTACGGCACCTCGCTGGCCGGAGCCACCGGGACCGCCCTGGGGCTCGCCGCCGTCACGGCCGTCTGCCGGGTGCTGCTGCGCCGGTCCGAGCGGTGCGCGGCCCGATTGCTCGACGAGGAGCCCGCGCCCCGGGCGCACCCCCGGGGGCGCCATCAGCGCACCGGGACGGGGTCACACCGTGGCGGTCGTCACTCCGGGGGAAACTCACCGGCCGGTTGACCGGTTTTCACGCACGGACCCGCTTCTTTTCAGCCAACTTCCGGTGATGGCGCATCCCTTGCCCCCACCACCCCCCACCCCCCGTTCCACCTGCACGGAAAGGGCCTCAGGGGCCCTGCGCACCCTACGGGGATTGGCCACCGCACCGAGGCGCACTTCCCTGCACGGCCCACGAGTGCAACGCTTCGTGATCGAATGCTTCACGCCAAGTTGCCATGTCGACAATCTGCCGGGTGGCGAAGTGGCCACGCCGGCATTGTGCGACACGTTAGATTCGATCTTGACTGTCTACGGCGGGGGACTCGTGCAGGACCGAGGGGAAACGTGCAGGAGCGACACAACCGAGGAGCCGCGACCACCGAGGGGGGCTTAGCAGGATGAGCCACGACTCCACTGCCGCGCCGGAAGCCGCGGCCCGGAAACTCTCCGGGCGACGCCGCAAGGAGATCGTCGCGGTGCTGCTGTTCAGCGGCGGCCCCATTTTCGAGAGTTCCATTCCGCTGTCGGTGTTCGGGATTGACCGCCAGGACGCCGGCGTACCGCGCTACCGCTTGCTGGTGTGCGGTGGCGAAGAAGGCCCGCTGCGGACCACAGGGGGCCTGGAACTCACCGCGCCACACGGCCTGGAGGCGATCGCACGGGCGGGCACGGTCGTCGTGCCGGCCTGGCGTTCGATCACCTCGCCGCCGCCGGAGGACGCGCTCGACGCGCTGCGCCGGGCGCACGAGGAGGGTGCCCGCATCGTGGGCCTGTGCACCGGCGCGTTCGTGCTGGCAGCCGCGGGTCTGCTGGACGGCCGCCCGGCCACCACCCACTGGATGTACGCGCCGACGCTGGCCAAGCGCTATCCGTCGGTACACGTGGATCCGCGCGAACTGTTCGTCGACGACGGCGATGTGCTGACGTCGGCGGGGACGGCGGCCGGAATCGACCTCTGTCTGCACATCGTGCGGACGGATCACGGTAACGAGGCCGCGGGCGCGCTGGCCCGGCGGCTGGTCGTCCCGCCACGCCGGTCCGGTGGTCAGGAGCGCTACCTCGACCGGTCTTTACCGGAGGAGATCGGCGCCGACCCGCTCGCCGAGGTCGTCGCCTGGGCGCTGGAGCATCTCCACGAGCAGTTCGACGTGGAGACGCTGGCGGCACGCGCCTACATGAGCCGCCGCACGTTCGACCGCCGCTTCCGGTCCCTGACCGGCAGCGCGCCGCTCCAGTGGCTGATCACCCAGCGGGTGCTCCAGGCGCAGCGCCTGCTGGAGACGTCGGACTACTCGGTGGACGAGGTCGCGGGTCGCTGCGGCTTCCGCTCGCCGGTGGCCCTGCGCGGCCACTTCCGCCGGCAGCTCGGCTCGTCCCCGGCGGCGTACCGGGCGGCCTACCGGGCCCGCAGGCCGCAGGGCGAACGGCAGACGGACAACGAACCGTCGCCGCCACCACCGCCGCAGGCGCTGCACCCGGACGCTCCGGGACCGGTGCCGCCACAGCTGCGGCGCACGGCCTCGGCGGCGGCCGGTGCGATGGGCTCCTCGGCGTCCCTGCCGTCCGAGCACGCGCGGGACGCGTACGCGACCTCGCGGGCGAGTCTGCCGGGACAGCGCAGCGGTAGCTGAGCGGGCGGCTGGACCTCTCGAGCGCCGGCCGGGCCCAGACCCGGCCGGCGCTCGGGCACGAGAGCGCCCACGCGGGGCACCGCAAAAGCCGACGTCAGCTTTAGGGTGGTCGCATGAACGATCGCATGGTCTGGATCGACTGCGAGATGACCGGCCTCTCGCTGTCGGACGACGCTCTCATCGAGGTTGCCGCCCTCGTCACCGACTCCGAGCTGAACGTGCTCGGCGACGGTGTCGACATCGTCATCCGCCCGCCGGCCCGGGCGCTGGAGACGATGCCGGAGGTGGTGCGCGAGATGCACACCACCTCCGGACTGCTCGACGAGCTGGCGGGCGGGACGACCCTCGCCGAGGCAGAGGCCCAGGTGCTGGCGTACGTACGGGAGCACGTGAAGGAGCCGGGCAAGGCGCCGCTGTGCGGCAACTCCGTCGGCACGGACCGCGGCTTCCTGGCGCGGGACATGACCGCCCTCGAGGGCTACCTCCACTACCGGATCGTCGACGTGTCGTCGATCAAGGAGCTCGCCCGGCGCTGGTACCCGCGGGCGTACTTCAACAGCCCCCCGAAGAACGGCAACCACCGCGCCCTCGCCGACATCCGCGAATCCATCGCGGAACTGCGCTACTACCGCGAGGCGGTCTTCGTGCCGCAGCCCGGGCCGGACTCCGACACCGCCAGGACCATCGCCGCGAAGCACGTGCTGCCCAGCAGCTGACGGGGCCCCGTAAAAGGCGTGCACGAGCACCCCCTCGGACCCTGTACACTTTTTCTCGGCCGGTAGGGAGAACGCGGGAGACCGCAGAATCCAACTGCCGGGCGTGGTGGGTGTAGCTCAGCTGGTAGAGCACCTGGTTGTGGTCCAGGATGCCGCGGGTTCAAGTCCCGTCACTCACCCTGAGTCATCAGCCGGTGACTTCCCGCAAGGGGAGTCACCGGCTGATGTGTTTCCCGGGAGGGGTCATGCGCCCGAGCGTCCCTGCCGAGCCGTTCGCGACCGCCCGGCTCGATGTCGTCCCGCTGCGCGTCGACCACGCGGCGGAGATGGCGATCGTCCTGGGCGATCCCGCGCTGCACTCCTTCATCGGCGGCGCCCCCGGCACACCCGAGGCCCTGCGCGCCCGCTACGAACGGCTCGTCGCCGGTTCGCCGGACCCGTCCGTCTCCTGGTGCAACTGGGTGCTGCGGGTGCCGGAAGCCGACCGGCCGGCCGGGACCCTGCAGGCGACCGTGACCGGGCGGGACCACGCCGAGATCGCCTGGGTCGTCGGTACCCGCCGGCAGGGCCGCGGCCTCGCCCGCGAGGCGGCCGCGGGACTCGTCGGCCTGCTGCGGGTCCAGGGCGTGCGCACGATCGTCGCCCACATCCACCCCGACCACCACGCGTCCGCGGCCGTGGCCCGCGCCGCCGGACTCACGGCCACCGCGGAGCGGCGGGACGGCGAGGTGCGGTGGCGGCTGGTCGTCGCGCCGTGAACCGTGCCCCGCTCAGGAGGAGGAGCGCCCCACCAGCTCCGTCGCCAGTACGACCTGGCGCCGCTCCAGGCCCCGCGACACCGCGGGACGGCGGTCCGCGATCTCCGTGAGGAGCAGGTCCAGCATCCTGCGGCCCATCTCCTCGATGGGCTGGCGGACGCTCGTCAGCGGCGGGTCCATGTGCCGGGCGATCGCCGAGTCGTCGTAGCCGACCATCGCGATGTCCTCCGGGAGCCGGCGGCCCGCCTCGCGCAGTGCCCGGCGGGCGCCGGCCGCCATGACGTCGGAGCCCGCGAAGACGGCGTCGAGGGAGGGGTTGCGGGCGAGGAGCTCCCCCATCGCGCGGTGTCCGCCCTCCTCGGTGAAGTCACCCGGGGCGATCAGGCCCTCGTCCGGCGGGTATCCCGCGTCGCGCAGGGCGTCCCGGTAGCCGTCGACGCGCCGCTGGGCGCCGTAGACGTCCAGGCGGCCCGTGATGTGGGCGATGTGGGTGCGGCCCCGGGACAGCAGGTGCTCCACCGCCGAGCGGGCGCCGCCGTAGTTGTCGGAGTCCACGGACGGGAGGGTCTCCGCGGCGGAGCGCGGGCCGCTGATCACGGCCGGGATCTCCAGCTGGGCCAGCAGATCGGGCAGCGGGTCGTCGGCGTGGACCGAGACCAGGAGAACCCCGTCGACGCGGTGCGCCGCCAGGTACTGGGCGAGCCGGCGTCGTTCGCGATCGCTACCCGCGAAGATCAGCAGCAGCTGCATCTCGGTGTCGGAGAGCTCCGCGCCCACGCCGCGCAGCATGTCCGAGAAGTACGGCTCGGCGAAGAAGCGGGTCTCCGGCTCGGGGACCACCAGCGCGATCGCGTCCGTGCGGTTGGCGGCCAGGGCACGGGCCGCGGTGTTGGGGACGTAGCCGAGCTCGGCGACGGCCGCCTCGACGGCCGCGCGGGTCGCGTCACTGACTCTCGGCGAGCCGTTGATCACCCGGGAGACCGTGCCGCGGCCGACACCGGCGCGTGCGGCCACCTCTTCGAGAGTCGGCCGCCCTCCGCTCCGGCTCCGCGCTCCGTGGCTTGCCATGGGCCCCGCCTTCCCGCCGTCGTACACGCTGGCCTGGAATCTAACAGCCCCGTCCGTTCAGCCCATCTTCGCCGACGGCCACCGCCCCCGGGGACCCGCTTCGGCCCCACGGGGGCCCGCACCCGTACGCCGGACGGGCCTCACTCAGGACGCCGGACGGGCCTCGACTCAGGACGCCGGGCGGCGCAACTCCCCGCCACGGGACGGCTCGTCCGTCGCCGCTCACGGCCGGAAAGCGCTGTCCCCGCGAGTTAGCTAACAGGCCGATAACTGAACGCATCTCTGCGCGCTCCCACCCTTGACACCCCCGCCCGAACCGACGACTCTTCAACACATCACCTGTGGGAGCGCTCCCACGGTACCTGACACATACACATCCCGCACGTTCCCCGCCCGAGCCGCAGCGAGTAACTAACGGGCCCAACAATGCAGTTGGCCGGGGGGTCGGCACGTCAGGGCAACAGGAGGACGCAATGCGAGCACGTACCCGAACCACCCGCCGGGTGGTGGTCCTGGCGGCCGTGGCGTCGCTGGGCGCCGGGCTGCTGGCCGGCTGTGCCGACGACGGCAACGACGACGCTTCCGACGGCTCGTCGTCGGGCAGCGGCAAGGGCAAGACGACGATCACGCTCGGTCTGTTCGGCACGATGGGCTTCAAGGAGGCCGGTCTCTACACCGAGTACGAGAAGCTCCACCCCGACATCAAGATCGCCGAGAACGTCACGGAGCGGAACGAGAACTACTACCCGGCGCTCCTCAACCACCTCACGACCAACAGCGGCCTGATGGACGTCCAGGCCATCGAGGTCGGCAACATAGCCGAGGTCGTCGCCACCCAGGCGGCCAAGTTCGAGGACATGTCCAAGGTCTCGGGCGTCGACAAGAGCAAGTGGCTGGACTGGAAGTGGTCGCAGGGCACCACCAAGGACGGCCAGACGATCGCGCTCGGCACCGACGTCGGCCCGATGGCCCTCTGCTACCGCAAGGACCTCTTCCAGGCGGCCGGTCTGCCCACCGACCGCGAGGCGGTCGGCAAGCTGTGGGCGGGTGACTGGAACAAGTTCATCGCCACCGGCGAGCAGTACAAGGCGAAGGCCAAGGCCGGCACCTTCTTCATGGACTCCCCCGGCGGCCTGATCAACGCCATCCTCAGCAGTGAGAAGGAGAAGTTCTACGACTCCTCCGGCGAGATCATCTACAAGTCGAACCCGGCCGTGAAGGACGCCTTCGACCTGACCGCGAAGGCCGCCGAGGAGGGCCTGGTCCAGGCCCAGACGCAGTTCCAGCCGGCCTGGGACACCACGATCGCCAACAGCAAGTTCGCCACCATCGCCTGCCCGCCGTGGATGCTCGGCACCATCAAGGGCAAGGCGAAGGCCGAGGACGCCGGCAAGTGGGACGTGGCCGTCGCACCCAAGTCCGGCAACTGGGGCGGCTCCTTCCTGGGTGTGCCGAAGAGCGGCAAGCACGTGAAGGAGGCCGAGGCGTTCATCACCTGGCTGACCGCGCCCGAGCAGCAGGCGAAGCTGTTCAAGGTGCAGGGCTCCTTCCCCAGCACCCCGAGCGCGTACACGATGCCCGAGGTGACCGGCGCGAAGAACGACATGACCGGTGACTCGCCGATCGGTACGGTCTTCTCCGAGGCCGCCAAGACCGCTCCCGTGCAGGTGATCGGCCCGAAGGACCAGATCATCCAGCAGGGCCTGACCGACAACGGCGTCATCCTCGTGACGAAGGGCAAGTCGGCGGCGGAGGCCTGGAAGACGGCCACCAAGACCATCGACAACAACCTGGACAAGTGACCCGAATGGCCACCCGCCACGACACCGCCGCGCCCCCCACCAAGGAGGGGGGCGCGGCCCCGGGCCGCCCGGCCGCCGTTCCCACGGAGGCGGAGAAGCGGCATCGGGCCCGGCTCTCCCGCCGCTGGCAGCGGGACAAGCGCTGGAGCCCGTACGCCTTCGTCTCGCCGTTCTTCCTGCTGTTCCTCGCGTTCGGCCTGTTCCCGCTGGTCTACACCGGCTGGGCGTCGCTGCACCAGGTGGAGCTGACCGCGCCCACCGACATGGAGTGGGTGGGGATGCGCAACTACACGCGCATCTTCGACGACGACTTCTTCTGGAACGCGGCGAAGAACACCCTGACGATCGGGATCATCTCGACCGTTCCGCAGCTGCTGATGGCGATGGGCCTCGCCCACATCCTCAACTACAAGCTGCGCGCCTCGACCTTCTACCGGGTCGCGATGCTCGCGCCGTACGCGACCTCGATCGCGGCCGCCTCGCTGGTCTTCGTGCTGCTCTTCGGGCGCGACTACGGCATGATCAACTGGGCGCTGCACTTCGTCGGGATCGACGCGATCGACTGGCAGAACGACAAGTGGCCGTCGCAGATCGCCGTCTCGTCGATCGTGATCTGGCGGTGGACCGGCTACAACGCGCTGATCTACCTGGCCGCGATGCAGGCGATCCCGCAGGACCTGTACGAGTCGGCGGCGCTGGACGGCGCCAGCCGCTGGAAGCAGTTCCTGCACGTCACGCTGCCGTCGCTGCGGCCGACGATCCTGTTCACGGTCGTCGTCTCGACGATCGGCGCCAGTCAGGTCTTCGGCGAACCGCTGCTGTTCGACGCCAACAAGGGCGCGTCGGGCGGCGCGGAGCACCAGTTCCAGACGCTGGGTCTGTACCTGTACGAGCAGGGCTGGGTGAACCAGCACCTGGGCCGGGCCTCGGCGATCGCCTGGACGATGTTCCTGATCCTGATCGTGATCGGCATCGTCAACTACGTCATCTCGCGCCGGCTGCGCGCCAGTAGTTAGGAGTACCGGCCGTGACGACGACGACAACGACCGCGAAGTCCGTGGAACCCGAGGGCGCCGTGCCGACGGCCCGGAAGGTGCGCCGGCCGAAGTCCGCGCGGGCCGGCGGGCAGATGCACGGCGGCCCGATCGCCTACATCATCCTGGGCGTGTTCACCATCGTTTCGCTGTTCCCCCTGGTGTGGACGGCGATCGCGGCGTCCCGCGACAACAACCGGCTGGCGCAGAACCCGCCGCCCTTCGTGTTCGGCTCCAACCTCTTCCACAACCTGGACGTGGCCTGGAACGACGCGAACCTGGGCAAGGCGTTCGTCAACACGACGATCGTGGCGGGGACTTCGGCGGCGACGATCGTCTTCCTGTCGACGATCGCCGGGTTCGCCTTCGCCAAGCTCCGGTTCCGGGGCCGGGGCGCGCTGATGCTGATCGTGATCGGCACGATGATGGTGCCGCCGCAGCTGAGCATCATCCCGCTGTACATGATGGTCGCCAAGCTGGAGTGGACCGACCAGCTCCAGGCGGTGATCCTGCCGTCGCTGGTGAGCGCGTTCGGTGTGTTCTTCATGCGGCAGTACCTCATCCAGGCGCTGCCCGACGAGATCATCGAGGCGGCCCGGGTGGACGGCGCGAGCAGCTGGCGCGTGGTGTGGCACGTGGTGTTCCCCGCGGCGCGCCCCGCGATGGCGGTGCTCGGCATGCTGATGTTCGTGCAGACGTGGAACGACTTCCTGTGGCCGTTCCTGGTGCTGAGCCAGACCGGCAACCCGACCGTGCAGGTCGCGGTCGCGGGCCTCGGCCGCGGGTACACCCCGGACCAGTCCCTGATCATGGCGGGCGCGCTGCTGGGCACGCTGCCGCTGCTGCTGGTCTTCGCGATCTTCGGCAAGCAGATCGTGGGCGGCATCATGCAGGGCGCCGTGAAGGGCTGAGGACGCGTCGCGACCGCGTACGACGCCTTGACGACGCCTGACGACGCCCTCCCGTCCGTCCGTCCGTGACTTCACGGGGGCCGGGTCACCGCCGCCCCGGCCCCCTCCACACCACTTCCCCCCCGACCTCGTCGGTCTCGACGACCACCCATGGGAGCGCTTCCATGCCTGAGCCCATCACTCCGGTGACCTTTCCGCCCGCCTTCCTCTGGGGTGCCGCGACCTCCGCGTACCAGATCGAGGGGGCGGTGCGCGAGGGCGGCCGTACCCCCTCGATCTGGGACACCTTCAGCCATACGCCGGGCAAGACGGCCGGTGGCGAAACCGGTGACATCGCTGTCGACCACTACCACCGCTACCGCGACGACGTGGCGCTGATGGCGGAGCTGGGCCTGTCCACGTACCGCTTCTCCATCTCCTGGTCCCGGGTCCAGCCGACCGGCCGGGGCCCCGCGGTGCAGGTGGGCCTGGACTTCTACCGCCGCCTGGTGGACGAGCTGCTGGCGAAGGGCATCAAGCCGGCCGTCACCCTCTACCACTGGGACCTCCCCCAGGAGCTGGAGGACGCGGGCGGCTGGCCGGAGCGGGACACGGCGTTCCGGTTCGCGGAGTACGCGCAGATCGTCGGCGAGGCGCTCGGCGACCGCGTGGAGAACTGGATCACGCTGAACGAGCCGTGGTGCAGCGCGTTCCTGGGCTACGCGTCCGGGGTGCACGCGCCGGGCCGCACCGAGCCGGTGGCGTCGCTGAAGGCGGCGCACCACCTGAACCTGGCGCACGGTCTGGGCACGTCGGCGCTGCGCTCGGCCATGCCGGCCCGCAACTCGGTGGCGATCAGCCTCAACTCCTCGGTGGTGCGCCCGCTCTCCCCGGGTGACCCGGCGGACCTGGCCGCGGTGCAGAAGATCGACGACCTGGCCAACGGCGTCTTCCACGGCCCGATCCTGCGGGGCGCCTACCCGGAGACGCTGCTGGCGGCGACCTCCTCGCTGACGGACTGGTCGTACGTCCTCGAGGGCGATCTGCGCGCCATCCACCAGCCGCTGGACGCGCTGGGCCTGAACTACTACACGCCCACGCTGGTCTCGGCGGCGGACGCTTCGGTGCGGGGTCCGCGCTCGGACGGTCACGGCGCGAGCGACCACTCGCCGTGGCCGGGCGCGGACGACGTGGCCTTCCACCTGACGCCCGGCGACCGCACGGAGATGGGCTGGTCCATCGACCCGACCGGCCTGCACGAGCTGATCATGCGCTACACGGCGGAGGCCCCGGGCCTGCCCCTCTACATCACGGAGAACGGCGCGGCCTACGACGACAAGCCCGACTCGGACGGCCGTGTCCACGACCCGGAGCGCATCGCCTACCTGCACGGCCACCTCGCGGCGGTCCGGCGGGCGATCGCGGACGGCGCGGACGTGCGGGGCTACTACCTCTGGTCCCTCCTGGACAACTTCGAGTGGGCGTACGGCTACGAGAAGCGGTTCGGCGCGGTGTACGTGGACTACGCGACGCTGACCCGCACGCCGAAGTCGAGCGCGCTGTGGTACAGCCAGGCGGCCCGTACGGGCACCCTGGCGCCGACCGAGACCAACTGACCCGGGGAGCGGGGAGAGGGCGCGGCGGGCTGGGGGGCCTGCCGCGCCCTTCGCCGGCGATCACTCCCGTCCGCTTTCCGTCCGGGTCGGCGGGATCAGTGGCACGCTCGTTGCGCCCACTCCCTCCTGTCGCCGGAGGTGTCGGCGCGCCGGCAGGGGCGGGCGGAGAGGGAGGGGCGGGCGTCAGCCCTTGTTGGCGCCCAGGGTCAGGCCGCTGACGAACTGGCGCTGGAGCACGAAGTACACGATCAGCGTGGGGATCGCGGTCAGCAGGGCGCCGGCGGCGACCAGGTTGGGGTCGGTGAAGTACTGGCCGGAGAGGTTGTTCAGGGCCGAGGTGATCGGCATGTTCTCCCCGGTGGAGATCAGCACGATCGCCCAGAAGAAGTCGTTGTAGATCCAGATGGAGAGCAGGGTCGCCAGGGCCGCCATCGCGGGCTTGCACAGCGGCAGCACGATCTGCCGGTACAGCCGCCACACGGACGCGCCGTCGACCAGCGCGGCCTCGGTCAGCTCGTGCGGCAGCGAGCGCATGTAGTTGCTCAGCACGAAGGCGCAGAAGCCGGACTGGAACGCCACGTGGATCAGGACCAGGCCGAGCGCGGAGTCGTAGAGCTTGCCGCTGGCCGTGATGCCCGGCAGGTCGACCAGGAGGTAGAGGCGGTACAGCGGGGTGATGATCACCTGCTGCGGGAGCAGGTTGCCGGCCGTGAACACCAGGAGCAGGAACAGGTTGACCCGGAAGTCGAAGCGGCTGACGTAGAACGCCACGCACGACGACAGGAAGAGGGTCAGGAGCACGGCCGGGACCGCGATCAGCAGCGTGTTCCCGAAGTAGTGCAGCATGTCCGACTGCTGGAAGGCGTTGGTGAAGTTGTCCGGGCTCAGCTTGTCCGGCCAGGAGACATAGCCCTTCTCGCTGGTCTCCGCGTAGGGGCGCAGGGCCGCGAACAGGGCCCACAGCAGGGGTGCCAGCCAGGCCAGGGACGTCAGGACGAGGAACGTGTGCAGCAGGATCCGGGCGGGGCGGACGGGGGTGCGCTGCCTGGACGCGAGGGTCGCGCTCATGCTCGTCGCTCCTTCCGGAAGGTCGCGATCAGGTACGGGATGATCACGGCGAGGGAGATCACCAGCAGGACGACGGCGATCGCCGATCCGTATCCGATGCGGCTGGACTCGCCGATGATGTTGTTGGTGACCAGGATCGACAGCAGTTCGGTCCCCTGGGCGCCCTTGTTGAAGACGAAGACCAGGTCGAAGGCGCGCAGGGCCTCGATGATCGTGACGACGAGGACGACGGTGTTCGTGGGCCGCAGGGTCGGGAAGACGACGTTCCTGAACGTCTGCCACTCGTTCGCGCCGTCCAGTGCGGACGCCTCGCGCAGGGCCGGGTCGACGCTCTTCAGGCCGGCCAGGTAGAGGATCATCATGTAGCCGGCGTGCCGCCAGGAGGCGGCGATGAGGATGGCCCAGAGGTTGAGGTCCGGGTCGCCGATCCAGTCGATGTAGTGGCCCGGTTCGTTGGCGCCGATCAGGCTGTTGATCAGGCCCGTGTCCGGGTTGTAGACGAGCTGCCAGACGAAGCCGATGACGGCCATGGAGACCACGACCGGCAGGAAGAAGGCCGTCTGGTAGACCCGGCTGAACCGGATCCGCTTGTCCAGCTGGACCGCCAGGAAGAGCCCGAACGGGGTCGGGATCAGGATGAGCACGACGAACCAGACGACGTTGTGCTGGACGGCGGGCCAGAACTGCGGGTTGTTGCTGAACAGCTCCCTGAAGTTGTCCAGCCCCACCCACTTGATCGAGTCGAAGCCGATGCCGTCCCAGGTGGTGAAGGCGAGGGCGACGGAGGCGAGCGCGGTGACCCAGACGAGGGCCACGTGCAGGATCGTCGGCACTCCGGCCATCAGGCCGAGCGTGAGCCGGTCGCGGCGGGTCAGCAGGCGCCGGTGGCCCTGCGGAGCGCGCTTCCTCGGGGTCGCGGTGCCCGCGGGCGGCTCGGCGGCCGCCTCCGGGATCTTCGTGGTCGTTTCGGAGCTCATGTGTCGGTGCTCATCCGCCTCGGCTCGAGCGTCTCAGCCGGACGCGAAGATCGTCTTCTTCTGACGCTCGATCGAGGTCAGCAGGCTGTCGATCCCCTTGGGGTCGCGGACGAACTTCTGGAGCGCGGGCTGCATCACCGTGGAGGTGAAGTCGGGCCGGCTGTCACGGTCCATGAACTGCGTGAGGTGCTTGGCGCCGCTGATCATCGCGTACGCCTTCTTCTGCAGGGCGGTGTACGAGGAGGTGTCGGCCTTGGAGGAGGCGGCGACGACGCTCGGGTCGGCCTTGAGGTAGATCGCCTCGGCCTCCGGGGTGCCCAGGTACTGCAGGAGCTTGACGGCGGACGCCTTGCTCTTCGGGGCCTTGGAGAGCATGAAGCCGTCGGTGGGCGCCTCGACGGTGTCCTGGCCGTAGGCCGGGTCGATCTCCGGGAAGGCGAAGAAGTCGAGGTCGTCGGCGTCGGCCTGGTTCGTGAACTGCTGCGCCACGAAGGTACCCAGCAGATACATGCCGGCCTTCTTGGAGACGAGGGTCTGGGCGGCGTCCTGCCAGGTGCGGCCGACGGCGCCGTCCTGGTGGTAGGGGAGGAGCTCGGCCCAGTGGTCGAAGGTCTTGCGGACCTTCGCGTCGGTCCAGGAGGCCTTGCCGGCCATCAGCTCGACGTGGAAGTCGTAGCCGTTGGTGCGGAAGTTGATCTGGTCGAAGGTGCCGAGCGCGGGCCAGGCGTCCTTGTCGCCGAAGGCTATGGGGACGAGCCCGTCCTTCTTCATCTGCTTGCACAGGGCGACGAGCTGGTCCCAGGTGGTGGGGACGGTGTAGCCGTGCTGCTGGAAGACGCTCTTGCGGTAGAAGAGCGCCCAGGGATACGTGTACAGCGGCACGAAGTAGTACTTGCCGTCCTCGCCCTTGCTGAGCGCCTTCATGGCGTCGGGGAAGTCGCCGCCGATCTGCTGCCACACGTCGTCGATCGGGGTGGCGAGCTTCTTGGCCGCGAAGAACTGCATGCGGTAACCGGCGAACCAGTTGAACACGTCGTCCGGGGTGCCCTGGAGGTAGGAGTTGATCTGCTCCTGGAACGTGTTGTGGTCCTTGGTGTTCACGTCGACCGTGATCCCGGACTGCTTCTTGAAGGCCGCGTAGATCTCCGCGAAGGCCTTCTTCGGGACGGCGTCGGAGGCGTTGGAGCCGAGGGTGACGGTCTTCGGGTCGGCCGCGGTGCCGCTGCCGCCGCAGGCGGAGAGCAGGGGTATGCCGGCGCCGAGCACGGCCGCGCCGCCCATACCGCGCAGGAGGGTACGACGGCTCGGGGCGGGGAGAGCGAGGCGGCCGGAGAGGGAGAGGTGGTGCATGAGCGGCTCCTGACGCGAGGTTCGACCACAGAGTGTGTGGCTGAAAGCCGGTCGCAATCGACCAGAAATCAACTTGACCGAACACGGGGTGGCGCAATAACAGCCGTATGTCCGGTCATGCGTCAAGAGCCGCTGGCTTCATTTGTCGAAACGTAATCGACACACCTTGATCACTTACGTGATCAATTCCTCCTCCCCCTCTTGATCATTAAATTGATCGATTCCAGGCACTGATCACTTCTGGGCATTGATCACTTGTAGGCGGCGAACGCCTTCGCGAACGCGGAGTCGGCCTGGACGATCGAACTGCATGTCGCGTCCGCGTAGTTCTTGGCCCCGCCCGCGCACTGCTTGTCCCGGGTGGCCGACCACATCGACAGCGGGCCGAGCCCCTTGGCCTTGGCGAAGGCGACGAGCTGGGTGGCGTCGTCGACCTTGAAGATCTCGGACGTGACGTCGTTCACACCGATCATCGGGGTGACCCCGACCGTCTTCCAGGCCGCGCTGTCACTGAGCCCGAGGACGCTCTTGACCTGTGCCTGGGTGGCGGTGGCGGCCTGCTCGGCATAGGTCCCCATGTCGCCGCTGTACGCCGGCCCGTAGTCCATCGCCATGATGTTGACGGTGTCGATCCCGACACCGGCGGACTTGGCGCCGGCCAGCAGGTTCACCCCGTCCTGCGTCAGCCCCTCGGGCATGACGGGAAGGGTGAACGACACGTTCAGATCCGGGTGCTGCTGCTGGAGCTTCGCGATCGCCTGGGCGCGGCGGGTGTTGGCCGCCGTGTCGGGCAGCGCGCCGCCCTCGACGTCGAAGTCGACCTTGGTCAGCCGGTAGGCGTCCACCGCCCTTCCGTACGCCGCCGCCAGCGCGTCCGCGGAGGAGCAGGCCGTCGCCAGCTCGGAGCCCGAGGCGCCGCCGAAGGACACCCGGACGTCGCCGCCCTCGGCCCGCAGCGCGCCTATCTGGGCGGCCACGCCGTCGCTCGCGAGGTCGGTCACACCACCCCACTTGGGCGTGCAGCCGCCGCCGTCGGTGACGAACGCCAGGTTGTAGTCCTTCACCCCGGTGGCGCTCACGCTCGCCAGGAGGTCGAAGGCGGGATACAGGGAGGTGTCGACGTAAGGGGCGAACCCGGCGGAGGCGGTGGTGCCGGTACCCGTGCTCGCGCTGGTGCTCGGGGCGGGAGAAGTGGTCGCCGAAGAGGTGGGCGAGGAGGTGGCGGTCGGGCTCGGGGCCGTGGTGGGACTCGCGCTCTGGGTCGGCCTGCCACTCGGCTCGGGCGTGGCGCCGTCGTCGGCGGAACACCTGGCGCCGTCGACCAGACAACCGGCCGGATCCCCGCTGCCGTTGACGACGAATCCGACGGTGACGGACTCCCCGACGGCGAGCCCGTCGGTGTCCCACTTCGGCGGCGAGACGGTGACGTGCTGCCCGCTGACCGCGGACTCGGCGTTCCACAGGGAGCTGAGCTTCGCCCCGGCCGGCAGCTCGAACTCGAGCTTCCAGTCCGCCTTCGCCCGACCGCTGTTGTTCGTCACGACGTACTGCGCGGTGTACCCCGTCGACCAGTCGCTGGTCCTGGTGTAGGCGGCCCCGACCCCGGCCGCCTGCGCCGTACCGCCGAGCAGAACGGCCCCGCCGCCCACCACGGCCGCGGCGACCGCACCGCCGATCATCTTGTTCCTGCCACTGATCCTGCGCCGATGCGTGCTCATCACGTGCCTGCCTTCACTGCTCACGGGATCCCGAGGGGGGTGCGGCAGCACGCTAGCCAGCCCGAACCGGGCAAAACGCCTGACAGGGACGGCCGTCGGGGTTCTTAGGGAGCGTTTAAGGAACACATCGGGGGCGGTTAAAGGTCGAGACCGATTCGACCCTCAGGAACGGCCGACGAGCGCCCGCCGCCGTCTGCGGACAGCTCCCCGGTGGCCCCTGCGCACCGGCTCCCGCCCGTCCAGCTGGATCCAGAGCCGCACCTCGGTGCCGCCCAGCACGGAGGAGCCGATGCGGACGTCACCGCCCGTCGACTCGGCGAGCCGGCGCACGATGTCCAGGCCGAGGCCGGTCGAGCCCGCGGCGCCCGAGCCCCGGCCGCGCGCCATCGCCGCCTCGGGGTCGGCGATGCCCGGACCCGCGTCCGAGACGAGGACGATCACCGCGTCCTCGCCGTTGTGGACGTCGACCGCGAAGGCCGTGCCCTCCGGGGTGTGCCGGAACACGTTGCCGAGCAGGGCGTCCAGGGCCGCGGCCAGGTCGGTGCGGGCCACGGGTATGCGGACCGGGCGGTCCACCCCGGCCGTGCGCACCTTGCGGCCCTCGTCCTCCGCGAGCGCCGACCAGAACGCCATCCGCTCCCGGACCACCTCCGCCGCGTCGCAGCCCGCGCCCGGACCGGCGGCCGCCGTCTGCGGCTTGGCCTCGCGCGCCGTCCGGATGATCGTGTCCACCTCGCGCTCCAGCTGGGCGACGGCGGCCCTCGTCTGCTCGGCGGCCGAAGACCCGCCCAGGGAAGCCGCGTTGAGCCGCAGCACGGTCAGCGGGGTCCGCAGCCGGTGGGACAGGTCCGCCGCCAGCTCCCGCTCGTTGGCCAGCAGTTGGACCACCTGATCAGCCATCGAGTTGAACGCCACCGCCGCGAGCCGCAGTTCGTTCGGCCCCTCCTCGGGCACTCTCGCCCCGAGCTTGCCCTCCCCCAGCTCGTGCGCCCCCTCGACCAGCCGCCTCGCCGGCTGCACCATCCGTACGCCCAGCCGGTCGGCGACGGCGACCGAGCCGACGACCAGCGCGGCCCCGACCGCCGCCAGCACCGCCCAGGCCGTGCCGACGCCGTTGCTCACCTCGGACTCGGGGACGAACACCTCGATCACCACGGTCCCCAGGCTCAGCGCGACCGGCTGGAGCAGCGCGGAACCCCCCGCAACCTCGGTGGTGGAGGCGCGGCCCAGCTTCCGTACGGCCGCGATGTCCGCGTCCGCGGCGCGCTGCCGGCCGAGATCGACGGCGGCCCGGCCGTCGCTCGCCGGCAGGTGCACCGCCATGCCGTCGTCCGAGCCCGCCGAGGCCACGACCCGCTCCAACTGGTCGCGGTCGGTCGTGATGGACAACGCCGGAACCACGACCGCCGCCTCCCGCTCGGCGTTGGAGAACGCGCGGTCGCGGGCCATCTCCTTGATGACGAGACCCAGCGGGACGGCGAAGGCGACCACGACCATCGTGGTGACCGCCAGACAGACCTTGACCAGTGCCCATCTCATCGGATCGGTCCCGTCCCCCCGGAGTCGCAGACGGGCGGCTCCAGCTTCACGCCGACACCCCGCAGGGTGTGCAGATAGCGCGGCCGCGCCGCCGTCTCGCCCAGCTTGCGGCGCAGCCAGGACAGATGGACGTCGATGGTCTGGTCGTCGCCGTAGGACTGCTGCCACACCTCGGCCAGCAGTTCCCGGCGCGGGACCACGACCCCCGGCCGGCCCGCGAGAAAGGCCAGCAGGTCGAACTCACGGCGGGTGAGGTCGAGCCGTACGCCGTCCAGTTCGGCCTGTCGGCGCAGCGGGTCGACGGTCAGACCGCCGACCCGGATGACGCTGGAGGACGAGGGCCCCGCGGCACCGGACCGGGCCCGCCGCAGCACGGCCGCCATCCGCGCCGACAGGTGCTCCACCGAGAACGGCTTGGTCAGGTAGTCGTCCGCGCCCGCGTTCAACAGCCGGACGATCTCCGTCTCGTCGTCGCGCGCGGTGGCGATGATGACCGGCACGTCCGTGATGCCGCGCAGCATCTTCAGGGCCTCGGAGCCGTCCAGATCGGGCAGGCCGAGGTCGAGGATGACCACGTCGAAGCGGAAATGGGCGACCTCGCGCAGCGCCTCCAGTGCCGTACCGACGCTGCGCACGAGGTGCGAGGCGTCGGTCAGCTGCCGGATGAGCGCCGAGCGTACGAACTGGTCGTCCTCGACCACGAGCACACTTGCCATGCGCCGCAACCTACGCCATGCGGGCGCGGGTCATTCGGGCCTGTGGACAACTCGGCCCCTGTGGACGAACGGTGAGGCGACCGTGCGCGGCCGAGGCGACGGCCGAGGACATCCGTGCGACACGGGTGAGGCGCGTGGGGCAAGATGGCCCGCGATGCGCAGAGGACTCGTACACGTACTTGCCTGGTCGCTCGCCACGGGCGCGGCGGTCACGCTGTCGTGGTGGGGTGTCCACACGGTGATGGCGGGCACGGCCTACGACCCGCCGCGCGCCCTGCCGCTCACCACGGGCGACACGGTCTCGCGGGAGTCGACGCCACCGGCCCCGCCGACGAGCAGCCCGTCCGCGTCGCGGAGCGCGTCCCCGCCCCCGAGCCGGACCCCGGCGTCCCCGTCCCCCTCCCGGACGGCGACGGCCTCCGGCCCCTCCCCCAGCGCCTCCGGAACGCCCCGGGGCACGTCCCAGGGCACGGTCAGGAGCTACGACACCGACGGCGGGCTGGTCGTCTTCGACCTGGGGAAGGCCTCCGCGTCGCTGGTCTCGGCGACGCCGGGCGCGGGCTGGTCGATGCAGGTGTGGAAGACGGAGTCGTGGATCCGGGTGGAGTTCAGCTCCGGCGCGGACCGGGTGTCGGTGTTCTGCACCTGGCACGACGGACCGCCCCGGGTGGAGGTGGGCACGTACTGACGCCCGGAGCTGCGGGCGTCGGGCCTCGGGCGTCGGGCGTCGGGCGTCGGGCGTCGGGCCTCGGGCGTCGGGCCTCGGGCGTCGGGCGTCGGCGTCGGCGTCGGCGTCGGCGTCGGTCCGGCCTAGCGGAAGACCGAGGGCGGCGGGGCAGGTGAGGCCACCGCCGACGCGTCCACGACCGGTATCGCGCCGCCGGTGAAGTCGGTGAGCGCCCTGCCGTGCTCGACCCGGCCGGGGTGGGGGTCGGAGGCGGCCCTGCGGGTCAGTTCGGCGGTGGGCAGCGGCAGCTCGGAGGCGACCAGCACGGCGTTGCCGAACCGTTTGCCGCGCAGCACGGTCGGGTCCGCGACCAGCGCGAGTTCCGCGAACCGGGCGGCGGCGGTGGCGATCTGGCCGCGCAGGTGCGCGAGCGGCGGACCGTCGGCGAGGTTGGCGGCGTAGGCCCCGCCCGGCTTGAGCGCCCTGCGGACCTCGTCGAGGAACTCGGTCGAGGTGAGGTGGGCGGGTGTCCGGGCGCCGCTGAACACGTCGGCCAGGACGAGATCCGCCCACCCGTCGGGCACCTTGGCGAGACCTTCGCGTGCGTCGACCGACCTCACCCTGATGCGCGCCCCCGGGTCCAGCGGCAGCTCCCGGCGGACCAGCCGGACGAGGGCCGCGTCCCGTTCGACGACCTGCTGGGTGGAGCGGGGGCGGGTGGCGGCGACGTACCGGGCGAGGGTGAACGCGCCGCCGCCGAGATGCACGACGTGCAGGGGCTTGCCGGGCGGTGCCACGAGGTCGATGACATGACCGAGGCGCCGCTGGTACTCGAAGGAGAGATGGGCGGGGTCGTCGAGGTCGACGTGCGACTGGGGGGCTCCGTCGATGAGCAGCGTCCAGGCCCGCGCCCGGTCCCGGTCGGGTACGAGCTGGGCGAGACCGCCGTCGACGGGCTCGACGACGATGTCGGCGTCCCGCTCGCGCCGGGTGTTCCTGGACTTTGCCATGACAGCATTTTCGCAGCCCGCCGACGCTCCCCGCGCGCCCGCCCGAACAGCGCCCGAACAGCGCCCGGACGGCGGCCGGGCAGAGGCCTGACGGTGGCCGGACGGTGGCCGGGCATGGACCGCACGAGCACGTGGGCACCGGCCGGACGAACAGGTGAGCCACGACCGTGCGCCTCGCCCCGCTCGACTCCTCCCCTGTGGCCCACCGGCCGCACAAGCAGGCGGGCACCGGCCGGACAAGGAGTCGGGCAGGCGGGCAGGCGGGCAGGCGGGCAGGTGCCGAACGAGCGGTCATGGAGCTCACGGACACGCGCGCGTGCGTTCGGGGCCCACGCGCAGCCGGGTGCCCCGCCGGTCACATCGCAGGCGTCCTCACCGGCAGCTGTCCGCCGCCTCGATCAGCCGGGCCGCCTCACCCAACGCCCGCCGCAGCACCGCCGGATCCGTCGCGAGGTCGGCCTCGCCGGGGGGCACCAGCCAGTCCGAGCCCCGAGGGTGCGACTCGGGGGCGAGTCGCAGCCCCCTGCCGTCGGTCTTCGTACAGGTACTGCCCGGCACGTCCCATGCAGCCGCCGTCCCGGCCGGCACCACGAAGCCGAGCGTGTCGTCGCCGTCGTCGTGCAGGACGGGCCCCACCCCGTCTCCCGTCGATCCCCTCCGCAGGATGTCGACCGCCTCCAACCCCTGACGGGTCGGCACCGTCACCAGGTCGCACGCCGCCACCGATGTCATAGAAGGAACGTTGCTCTGGCTGGTCTCCATCCCGGCCTCCACCGCGCAGCCCGCCTGTAGTCCACAAGGTTCAACGCCTCACGGCGTCAAGGGCTACGGCGGAAGTCCGCCGCAAAGGATGGCAGTTCATGGCAGATCGGGGATGAGATATCCGGTTTGTAGCCAAACACCGCATGGCGGCCCGACCGCAACAGGTACGTTCTTGCCCGCCGGGAACAAGGGTGCCACACGGACAAGTCATCCCTATTCCGGCATGGTTCGACGGTTCGCACGAGAGGACCCGGCCATGGCGTCGTCAATGGTGACCCCACCTCGGCCCGACCGGCCGGCACGGCCCAACCTCGCCTTCCGCCAGCTGCGCGGACATCGCTCGCCCGCCGAGTTCGCCGCACTCGTGCGGCGGGCCGCGCGTGAGATCGGCGAGTGCGTCAGCTGTGACGCGCGCTACATCGGGCGCGTCGAGGCGGGCGAGATCCGCTGCCCCAACTACGCCTACGAGCGGGTGTTCCTGCACATGTTTCCCGGCCGCACGCTCACCGATCTGGGGTTCGCGCCCCGCGCGACCGTGCGCGGACGAGTGGCGCGCGCCCCTGAGGACGCGCCCTGCGCGCACACCACAAGACCGGAGCGCACCACCAGTGATGAGCGGAACACGGCTGAGACGGGTGGGGCGTACCAGCCGTATGACACGCAGGACCCGTACGACAAGTACCACGACCACGAGGAGAGCGACGTGCTGCGTCGCGCATTCATGACCGGCGGAGGTGCCACGATGGCCGCCGCCACGCTGGGCCCCCTCGGCCTCGCCCACGACGCGTCGACGGCTCGTCCCGTGCGCCGCGCGGGAGCGAGCGAGGCCGGCGCCCTCGAAGAAGCGGTCCGCAGGATCCGGCTGCTGGACGACCGGCACGGGGCCGACGGCCTCTACCGGCGCGCGGCCGCCCCGCTACGCGCCGCCTACGCGCTGCTGGACGCCGGGACGACCCGGCAGACGACCGCCGACCGGCTCCACTCGGGCGCCGGGGAGCTCGCCATCTCGGTGGGCTGGCTGGCACACGACTCGGGCCGGTTCGACGACGCGCGCTCGCACTACGCGGAGGCGCTGGCGACCGCCCGGATGACCGGGGACGAGGGACTGGAGGCGCACGCCTTCTGCAACACGGCGTTCCTGGCGCGGGACGCGGGCCGACCCCGCGAGGCCGTCCGTGCCGCCCAGGCGGCCCAGCGCGTCGCCCGTCCCCTGGGCTCGCCCCGCCTGATGTCGCTGCTGGCGCTGCGCGAGGCGGGCGGCTGGGCGGGGCTCGCCGACCGCACCGGCTGCGAACAGGCCCTCGTCCGCGCGCAGGCCCTGTACGACCGGGGTCCCTGCGACAGCGACCCCGAATGGATGAGCTTCTACGGCGAGGCCGAGCTCGAGGGGCTCGAGGCACAGTGCTGGTCGACGCTGGGCGACTGGCCGCGCGCGGCCCGGCACGCGAAGCGGGCGGCGGACCTCCAGGACCCGCACTTCTCCAGGAACATCGCGCTGTACACGGCCGAACTGGCGGACGACCTCGCGCGCGGGGGCCTCCCCGACGAGGCGGCGGTGGCCGGGATGCGGGTCCTGGACCTGCTGGACCAGGTCCAGTCCTCCCGGATCCAGACGATGCTGGCGGGTACGGCCAGAGTGCTGCTGCCGCACCGGCGGGCGGGGGGCGTGTCCACGTTCCTGGAGCGGCACGCCTCGACACCGCGGATGGTGTGAGACCTGGTCTGCGAAGCCGCCCGCGGTCGCCGCGACCGCCCGCGGTCACCCGACGTGCACGCGGCTACCCCAGGTGCCCGAGGTCGTTCCAGCTCTCGATCGCCGGTTCGCCGTAGGCCCAGCCCAGGACCGACAGGGACGTCGGGTTCAGCCGGATCCGGGCCGCGAAGTCCAGCGGCAGACCCAGCCAGCGCGCCCCGATGGAACGGAGTATGTGCCCGTGGGCGAAGACCAGCACGTCCCGGTCCGCCGAGCGGGCCCAGGCGACGGCCTCGTCCGCGCGGGCGGTCACCTCGGCGAGCGTCTCCCCCTCGGGGACCCCGTCGCGCCAGATGAGCCAGCCTGGCCGGACGGCCTGGATCTCGGCGGGGGTCATGCCCTCATAGGCGCCGTAGTGCCACTCCATCAGGGTGTCCCAGGTGGTGGCCCGCTCACCGAAGCCGGCGAGCTCGCACGTCTCCCGCGCGCGTGCCAGCGGGCTGGTGCGTATCTCCACGTCCGTCAGGCCTTCGTACGGGGCCCGGTGCAGCCGCTCGCCGAGCAGCTTGGCACCCCGGCGGCCCTCCTCCAGGAGAGGCACATCGGTCCTGCCGGTGTGCTTGCCGGACAGCGACCACTCCGTCTGTCCGTGCCGGGCCAGCAGGATGCGCGGTGCCATGGGGGACCTTTCCGGGGAGACCCTGAGCGGGATCAGGGAAGAAACCAGGGGCGGAGCCCTTCCATCATCGCTCACCCTGAACAGGGGCAACCCGGTGGGCGATCTCAGCGTCTTTGAGAGCCGGGGGGCCCACGAAGGGCGCGCACCCGCGCCGTAAAGTGGCCCGTCCCGAGCCACTGGCACACCAGCGACGAGACAGCGACACGAAGGGGGAGGCAATCGGATGCCGCAGACCGAGACACCAGGCACCGAGGCGGCCCCGCGGACACGGCTGCGCTGGTGGACGGAGCTGCCCCTGATCCTGCTGGTGTACGCCTGCTACTCCGCGGGCCGGCTGCTCGCGCGGGGCGATGTGACCACCGCCGTCGACCACGGCCTGGCGCTCCTGCGCATCGAGAAGTTCCTGCACATCAACGCCGAGCACCCGCTGAACCGGCTGTTCAGGACCCAGGCGTGGATCGGCGTGCCGGCCGACTTCTGGTACGCGTCGCTGCACTACCTGGTGACACCGGTGATCCTGGTCTGGCTGTTCCGGTCGGGGGCCCGGCACTACCGGGCGGCCCGCACCTGGCTGATGACGTCCACGTTCATCGGCCTCATCGGCTTCACACTGATGCCCACCTGCCCGCCCCGGCTGCTGTCGGCCGGCTACGGCTTCGTGGACACCATGGCCCAGTACAGCTCGTACGGCTGGTGGGGCGGCGAGGCGAGCGCTCCGCGCGGCATGGGCGGCATGACCAACCAGTACGCGGCCATGCCGAGTCTGCATGTCGGCTGGGCCCTGTGGTGCGGCGTCATGCTGTGGCGGCACGGCGGCACGCGTACGGCGAAGACGGCCGGTGTCGTCTACCCGCTGGTGACGACGCTCGTGGTGATGGGCACCGCCAACCACTACTTCCTCGACGCGGTCGCGGGCGCGGCCGTGATGGGCGTCGGGCTGCTGCTGACGCCGTTGGTGACGCGCGGCGCGGACCGTGCCCGGGTGTGGTTCGCGGACCGTGTCCCGCTGGTCGCGGCGGCCTCTCCGGCCGCATCGGCCTCGATTGTCAGTGGCGGATGCCAGACTTCGACGGGTGAGCGAATTCCACGGCAGCGCGAGTCACGGTTCGGCCCCGGAGCCGAGCCGGGTGCCACCCCCTCGGACGCGGGGGACGGCGCTCCGGCAGCGGCTCGCTGAGCTGCGCGGTCCCGACGTTCCGGCCAAGGCGCTGGACGCCCGTGCCCTCGCGGCGCTGGCCGCCAACCCCGGCTGCGAGCGGCGCGCGATCCTCGACGGCGCCGGGGTGGACAAGGCGACGCTGGCGGACGCGCTGGGTTCGCCCTCGGCCTTCGGGCAGTCCCAGTTCGCCCTGACCCGCGGCAACGCGTTCGAGGCGAAGGTGAAGGCGGACGGCGGCGCGGAACTGCTGCGGCTGGTGCACGAGCGGCTGGACCCCGGCGCCGCGCCGCCCGTCGGCGCGGCCCTGCCCGACCTGTCCGCGATCGGCCCCGAAGGCCGCACCGCGCGCACCGCGCTGGCGCTGCGCGAGGCCACCGGGGCGAGGGGCACCTGGACGCTCCTGGACCATCCGATGATCGCGCTCGACGTCGCGGGCTCCCCCGCCTTCCTGGAGCCGGACGCGGTGGTGGTGCACCCGGACGGCAGCTGGACGGTCGTGGAGATCAAGTCCTTCCCGATGCTGGACGGCTCGGCGGACCCGGCGAAGGTCGGTGCGGCCGCCCGGCAGGCCGCCGTGTACGTGCTCGCCCTCGAGGCGGTCGCCGTCCGCCTCGAGGCGGCCCCGCGCGTGCGCCACCGGGTGCTCCTGGTCTGCCCCAAGGACTTCTCCAACCTGCCCACCGCCTCCGCCGTGGACGTGCGCAAGCAGCGCGCGGTCACCAGCCGCCAGCTGGCCCGCCTCACCCGCATCGAGGACATCGCCGACGCCCTCCCCGAGGGCACCTGCTTCTCCCCCGAGCTGCCCGCCGAGCGGCTCACGGCGGCCGTCGAGGCGGTACCGGCGGCGTACGCGCCCGAGTGCCTGGCCGCCTGCGAGCTGGCGTTCCACTGCCGTGAGCGGTCCCGCGCGGCCGGCGCGGTCACCTCCCTGGGCCGTTCCGTGCGGGCCGAACTGGGCGGGCTGACCACCGTCGAGGACGTCCTGGCGGCGGCGCGCGGCGAGCGCGGCGATCCGCGGGATCCCGCGGTGGCCGCCCTGCGCCGGGCCGCACGACTGCGCACCGAGGCCCTGGGGACGATGTGTCACTGATCACCACCCTCGCCCGCCTCGAGGCCGTCACCACCGGCCGCGCCCAGCCCACCGCCACCGTCCGGCACCGGCACCTGTCCGAGCGGCCGCTCGTCTTCGTGCCGCTGACCACCGCCGGTGAGGCCGGCGCCCCGCTGGGCGCGCTGGTCGGCACCGACCGGGAGGCGCCGCGGCTGCTCGTCGTGCCGCAGCCGCGTGACCGCGAGCTGAGGTTCGCGTTCCTCGCCGAACTGGCCGACGTCGTCCTGCCGTACCTCGACTCCTACGCCGACGTCGTCGAGGCCGCCGAGCGCAGCGAGACCGACCCGGAGACCGGCAGACGCGTCAAGGTCGAGGTCGAGCTGTGCGCCGACGCGCCCCAGCTGATCGTCCCGAGCCGCGCGGGCGTCGACTTCGTACGCCTCCTGGGCCGCTCCATGCGCTTTCGCCGGACGGCGGAACAGGACCCGGAGACGCCGTATCCCGCGCCTGCGCGCGTGCCGCTGCTCGGCCGGTGGCTGACCCACTTCGGGGAGCGGTCCCGGGTGCCCGGCTCCTCGCTGCTGACGGCGATGACGGAGGTCCTGGGCCGGCACTGGGCGACCGGGCAGTCCAGCCTGGAGGACCAGCACCTGGGGGCACAGCTCGCCTGGATCGCCCCGCCGCCGGGTGAGACGGGCGCGCGGGCGGCGCTGCGCGCGGAACTCGCGCGGGACGCCGCCGGACAGCTGCGGTGTCCGCCGGCCGGTCCGGCGACCGACCCGGCGTTCGACAACAAGCTGCTCGCCCCGGCCATCGAGCGCTACGACCGCGCGCGTACCGCCCTGGCCGCCGCCGAGGACGGTCTTCAGGCCGACGACCGGCTGGGCGCCCTCACCGCGGCCGAGCAGGAGATCCGCGAGCTGGTGATGAGCCGGACGCTGCCCACCTGGAACAAGGTGTGGGAGGGCCTGGACCTGCTGCGGGCACTGCCGGAGGGCGCGCACGTCGAGGAGCGGTGGACGCGCGACCGCTGGTCGTTCACCGGTCACCGCGACCGGGTCGTCGCCGGTGAGCCCCCGCAGCCGCGCCGCGACGACGCGGTCACCGCCGCCAACAAGCTCGCCACCCGCGAGCGCGAACAGGCCCGGCTGGAGGCGCAGGAGGCGCTCGACGACCCGCTGGTGATGGCGGGGCGGCGGCTGGCCGGGGAGGCGTTCGCGGGCGAGGTCGTCGACGTGGTCATGGCGTACAGCGAGAGCAAGCGGCCGAGCCCGCGCCCGCTGGTCACCGTGCGGACGGACGACCGGCCGCATCTCGGGGAACGGGCGAAGGTGTTCCGGTCGCTGGGCGCGAAGCCGCAGGCGGCCGAGTTCGTGGGGCGGGACGGCGAGGAGGAGGACGGCCTGCTGGTGCTCCGGATCGTCGACAAGATGGGCCGCGGCAAGGAGCCCGAGGTGGGGTCCGTGCCCGAGAAGGGCGACCGGCTCTGCTTCACGCTCTTCGAACACGAGCAGCGCGGCGGCGCGAAGCTGCCCGATCCGGAGGACACGCCGTGGACGCACGGCGGTCCGCCGGGCGAGCCGCCCGAGGTCCCCGATTCCGTCACCCAGGAGGATGTGCTGTGACCACCGAGGCCGCCTTCGACCCCGGTACCGCCGCCACCCGCGCCACCGACGCGATCCTGCGCGACACCCTGCACGGCACCGCGCGCGGGGTGGTCGTCGACTCACCGCCCGGCGCCGGCAAGTCCACGCTCGTCGTCCGTGCGGCGCTGGAACTGGCTGACGCGGGGCGGCCGTTGATGGTGGTCGCGCAGACCAACGCGCAGGTCGACGACCTGGTCGTGCGGCTCGCGGTGAAGAACCCCGAGCTGCCGGTGGGCCGGCTGCACAGCAGCGACGCCGACCCGTACGACAAGGTGCTCGACGAGCTGCCGAACGTACGGAAGTCGGCGAAGGCGGCGGAGCTGGCGGGACTGCCGGTGGTGATCTCCACCGCCGCCAAGTGGGCGCATGTGAAGGTCGACGAGCCGTGGCGGCACGCCATCGTGGACGAGGCCTACCAGATGCGGTCGGACGGGCTGCTGGCCGTGGCCGGGCTGTTCGAGCGGGCGCTGTTCGTGGGCGACCCGGGGCAGCTGGACCCGTTCTCGATCGTGGGCGGCGAGCAGTGGGCGGGCCTGTCCTACGATCCGTCGGCCTCGGCGGTGAGCACCCTGCTCGCCCACAACCCCGAACTGCCGCAGCACCGGTTGCCGGTGTCCTGGCGGCTTCCGGCGTCGGCGGCGCCCCTGGTCTCCGACGCGTTCTACCCGTACACCCCGTTCCGCAGCGGCACCGGGCACGGCGACCGGCGGCTGTCCTTCGCGGTGCCGCCGGACGGCTCCGGCACCGACCGGGTGATCGACGAGGCGGCGGAGTCGGGCTGGGGCCTGCTGGAGCTGCCCGCCCGGCACACGCCCCGGACCGACCCGGAGGCGGTGCGGGCCGTAGCGACGGTCGTCCGGCGGCTGCTGGACCGGGGCGGCGCGGCCACCTCGGAGCTCTCCCCCGACCCGACCCCGCTGACCGCCGACCGGGTCGCGGTCGGCACCGCCCACCGCGACCAGGCGGCGGCGGTGCGGGCGGCGCTGGCGGAGCTGGGCGTCGCGGACGTGACCGTGGACACGGCGAACCGGCTCCAGGGCATGGAGTTCGACGTCACGGTGATCCTCCACCCGCTCTCCGGCCGCCCCGACGCCACCGCCTTCCACCTGGAGACGGGCCGCCTGTGCGTCCTGGCCTCCCGCCACCGGCACGCGTGCGTGGTGGTGTGCCGGGCGGGCGTGGGCGACCTCCTGGACGCCTACCCGTCGACGGAACCGGTCCAGCTGGGAACCCTCGTGAAGTTCCCGGACGGCTGGGAGGCGAACCACGCGGTACTGGCCCACCTCGCGGAACACCGCGTGGCGTGGAGACCTTGACCCCGCCACCCGACCGCCCGCCTGCCCGGCGGGAACATCGGGGCGGCCGGGAGCCTTGAGACTGCGGGGCCGAGGGCCTCTTGCGCGACCGGGGGACAATGGTGGGTGGTCCACTCCACCGGTGCTGTCCACCCGTGGAGCCATCCGAACCGTACGAGGAGGAGAAGACATGGCGGAGCCCACGCCGCGTCGGAACGAACCGCGGCTACGCCCCGCGCCCCTGCTCTTCGAGCCCGCCGAGGCGGCCGGTGATCCGGAGCACTTCTTCGACCTGGAGTCGATAGACGATCCGGCCGCGCTGCTCGCGCGGGCGACGGAGCTGACGCTCGCGTTCCGGGCGGCCGCCGACCGGGCGGTGGAGTTCCAGGCCATGGCGGCGGCACAGCTCGCCGATCCGCGCCGCTTCGACCGGCTGACGCCGGCGGACATCGGCGAACGGGCCGAGTGGACCGAGGACTACGCGAAGAAGATGGTCGAGTTCGGCCGGGATCTGCTGCGGGGCGACACCGAGGGTCGGGGGCACGCCGACCCCGTCTGAGCACCGCGTCGGCTGAGCACCGCGTCGGCTGAGCACCGCGTCGGCTGTGTCGGCCTCCTCGACCGCACCGGCCGCGCCGCACCCGTCCTGCCCAGCCCTGCGCGCCTGGCATATGCCGAGCGGGCAAGATACCCCTCCTGGCCCCCTCCCGTCCCGGTTTCCCGCAACCCTGTGAGTTCGTCCGCTCACCCCCGGTAGACCTGGGGGCATGAGCAGCGCATGCGACGAACCCATCGGCGTCACCCCGGACGGCGCCGCCTGGCTGGCCTCCGCCGGGACATACCCGCGCAGCACGCTCGCCTTCTGGGAGGAGCGGCCGCAGGCCCCGGTGGTGCTGCCCTGCGGCTCGGCGTTCGACATCGTCAGCGCGCCGGCGGTGTTCGGGCGGCTGATGCTCGACCGGCTGTGGGGTGAGGGGCCGGGCTCCGGGCCGGTGGCCGCGTTCCGCGGACGGACGCTGCTGTTCGCGGCGCCGGGCACGGCCCAGCGACTGCCCTCGCTGCTGGAGTGGGAGGAGTGGAGCGCCGAAGGCCGCCGGGACGGCCGTACCGCGACGGTGCCGCCGCTGCTGTGTCACGGCACGGGCGACGCGGTGACCGTGCCCGCGCTCACCCCCGCCGGGGACGGCGCGTCGACCCGCTGGATGGTCGCCCCGGACACCCGTCATCCCTGGCTGCCGGGCCCGGAGATCCTGCTGTGGGCGGCCGTCCGGGCGGCCCGTTCGGCCGTGCGGATTTCGATTTCTCCTCCCCAGGATCAGGATGCTAAGGTCTACGACGTCAGCAGGCGCCGCTAGCTCAGTTGGTTAGAGCAGCTGACTCTTAATCAGCGGGTCCGGGGTTCGAGTCCCTGGCGGCGCACGACATCGACGGCGGGGCTGGTTCGCAGAAAAAGCGAACCAGCCCCGCCGTCGTCATTCCTGCGCGGCTGCGCCGCGCACTGTGGGGGCTACGCCACCCGCACCCCCTCCGGCAAAGGCCCCTCGCGAGCGCGAGGGGCCTTTCGCGTGTCCGGAACGGGTCACGTCCGGGACGCCGCGGGAGGGGTCACAGCTTCGTCCCCGGCGTGATCTTCACCGTCCACTCCCCCGACACCGTGCGCCCCTCCACGTCCACCCGTACGCCGTTGCCCGGCACCGTGAAGCTCTCGCCGAGGGCGACCGGGGCGTCCGCGAGGGGCGGGTAGACGGAGTTCTCCCAGCAGGCCTCGGTGCGCGGGTGGGCGTCGATCACCTCGACCGGGCCCCGGCCGGACCGGGCGCCGCTGCTGACGCGGTAGACGAGGATGCCGGTGCGACAGGCCGCCCGGTCGTTGCCCGCCGGGCCGCGCGCCTCGAAGGCGAGCGCGCTGTCGGGGCCGGTGCGCACCACCGCCAGCTTGGGCCCGTTGCCGAGCCCGAAGGACGGCGCGCCGGAGGCGCCGGCGACCTGCACGCCGGGTCCGGCGCCGAGCGGCTCCAGGGTCAGCCGGGTCGGACCCGGCCCCCGTACGCACACCACCTGGCGCTCGTCCAGCCAGCCCAGTTTCCACTTGTGCCAGGCGAAGAGGTCCGGGGCGAGGCCGAACTGGCTTCCCATCAGGTCCCAGTCGCCGACATAGGTGTCCCAGTCGCCCTTGCCGTCGACGGGGCGGTGGTAGAGGTCGGGCAGGTCGAAGACGTGGCCGGTCTCGTGGGCGAGGACGAGGCGGTCCGGGGGGTGCTGCTCGAAGACGGTGACGACCCGGCGGATGTCCGTGCCGTCGGCGTTCAGCGGGGTGTCCAGGTTGACGACCTTCGTGGCGTCCGAGTCGACGCCCGGCGCGTCCGGGTCGGCCACGAAGTAGACGACGTCGTAGCGGGAGAAGTCCACGTGGGGGTCGGCGGCGGCCAGCGCGTCGTGCAGGTACGCGGCCCGGCTGTCGGCGTCCCAGTCGCGCTGTATGGCGTACGCGGTGGACGGCTTGGGCATGCTGATCCAGCGCTTCAGCGGGTGCGCGCGCAGGGCGAACTTCCCGTAGGACGCCTGCTGGAAGAAGCGGCTGGTGGCGGGGAAGTGGTCGGCGGCCAGTTCGTCGGGGGAGGTCGTCGGGAACCGGTCCGGGAAGGACAGGAAGACCATCACCGCGTCGAGGGAACGGGCCGGCCGGGGGTAGGCGCTGTTCCAGGTGTCCACGCCCTCCGAGTGGTGGGCCGGGGTGCGGGTCAGGGCGCAGGGGGCGGGGGAGAACGGCTCGGCGACCGAGGGACCGCCGACGAGCGAGTTCGCGACCAGCGCCGAGAGGGTGGTGAACACGGCCGCCGTACTGCGCAGTCGGGGGCGCGGAAGCAGTCGCACACGTCGCGGCAGTCGCGGCACAGAGACCTCCGGGAGGCGGTTCACAGGACACCGCCACCCAGCCTGTGTGAAATTGTCGTACTACGCCCTGTTTGCCTGCCCCAGA
Source organism: Streptomyces zaehneri (assembly GCF_032248645.1). Lineage (NCBI taxonomy): Bacteria > Bacillati > Actinomycetota > Actinomycetes > Kitasatosporales > Streptomycetaceae > Streptomyces > Streptomyces zaehneri. The sequence goes on along the minus strand of NZ_JASTTJ010000016.1, from coordinate 11,692 downwards.
CGAGTGAGGAGGCGGAAAGCGGGCATCACCTCGACACCCCCGGAATTCTCACGGAACGTCACAAGCGGTCGTCCCCCCACAGAACCGGGCCAGGTGCGGGCAGAAACGATCTGTCAGAAAGGCCGGTTGTTCGGGGACACTGGGCAGTGGCTGCGCGGGTCCGGGGGCAGCCACTATGATCGGCAGACTTTCCTGCACGGACAGCGATCGAGTGCACTGCGGGAGCGAGCGGTGAGCGGAACGTCCGAAGGGCCGACGCCCGCGGCAGACCTCGACCGGTCAGCCGTCACAGAGAGTGACATCGACAGTACGGAAAGCGGGCTCCTGGTCAACCGACCACCGGCCTACCGTTCCGTCTTCGCGGCGGCGCCCCTCGCCATGGCCGTCGTCGACGGCGAGGGTCGCATCGTCGACGCCAACGACGCGCTCGGCGCGCTGCTCGGCGGCGGGAGCGAGGGCCTGGTCGGGCGGGTCGCCTCCGACCTGCTGGACCTGACCTCCGACGCGCGCACCTGGCACGCCTACCGCGAGGTGCTGCGCGGCCGGCAGGCGAGACTGCGCTGCACCCGGCGCCTGAAGCAGCCCGACGGCCGCTCGCTGTGGGCGCAGGTCACCGTGTCCCCCCTCGACGCGGACATGCCCGGCATACTGCTGTCGGTCGCGGACGTGAGCGCGCACCGTGACCTCCAGGCGAGACTGCGGCATCTCCAGATGCACGACCCGGTCACCCGGCTGCCCAACCGGACCCTGTTCTTCGAGCGGGTGTCCGCCGCGCTGGAGGCGGAGGCGTACGAGCAGAGCGGGACCGGCCGGATCGGCCTGTGCTACCTGGACCTGGACGGCTTCAAGGCCGTCAACGACACCCTCGGTCACCGGGTCGGCGACCTGCTGCTGGCCGCCGTCGCCGAACGGCTGACGGAGAGCGCCGAGCAGGCCGGGCAGACCCGGCCGAGCGTGCCACTGGTGGCCCGGCTGGGCGGCGACGAGTTCGCCCTGCTGGTCGAGGACTCCACCGGCACCGAGCAGCTGGCCGACCTCGCCGAGTCCGTGCTCAAGGCGCTCCAGGCCCCCTTCGACCTGGCCGGGCACCGGCTCAACGTCTCCGCGTCGATCGGGGTCGTGGAGCGGCACGCGGCCGGCACCACGGCGACCGGTCTGATGCAGGCCGCCGACACGACCCTGTACTGGGCGAAGGTGGACGGCAAGGACCGCTGGACGTTGTTCGACCCCGAGCGCAACGCCCATCTGATGACCCGGCAGGCGCTGGCCTCCACGCTCCGTCCGGCCATCGAGCGCGGCGAGTTCCGCCTCGACTACCAGCCGCTGGTCGGCATGTCGGACGGCCGGCTGCGCGGTGTGGAGGCGCTGGTGCGCTGGGATCACCCCCGGTTCGGGCTGCTGTCGCCGAATCGGTTCGTCGCGCTGGCCGAGGAGGACGGTTCGATCGTGCCGCTCGGCCGATGGGTTCTGGCCACCGCCTGCCGCCAGGCACGGCAGTGGCAAATGGACAATCCGGACGATCCGCCGCTGTTCGTCAGCGTCAACGTGGCGGTGCGTCAGGTGTGGGACTCCGACCTGGTGGCGGATGTGGCGGAGATCCTCGCCGAGACCGGGCTCGCGCCGCACCTGCTCCAGCTGGAACTGACCGAGTCGGCCGTGATGGGCTCGGCGGGGCGGCCGCTCCAGGCGCTCCAGGCCCTCAGCGACATGGGCGTCGGCATCGCCATCGACGACTTCGGCACCGGCTACTCCAACCTCGCCTACCTGAGCCGGCTGCCGGTTTCGGTGCTCAAGCTCGACGGGTCCTTCGTGCGCGGCTTCCAGTACGAGGGCGCGGGCTCCCCGCCGAACCCGGCCGACCAGGTCGTCGTCGAGGCGATGATCGACCTCGCCCACCGGCTGGGGCTGACCGTCACCGCCGAGTGCGTGGAGACCTCCGCGCAGGCGACCCGGCTGCGCAGCATCGGCTGCGACACCGGACAGGGCTGGCTGTACTCCCGTCCGGTGTCGCCGGACCGTATCTCCGAGCTGCGGGGAACCGAGACCTACGCGGTCGGCAACCCGTAGGCGTCCGCGACGAGTTCGTAGGAGCGCAGGCGCAGCTCACCGCGGTGGGCGTGGCTGGTGAGCATCAACTCGTCGGCGCCCGTGCGCTTGTGGAGGCCGTCGAGGCCGGAGCGGACCTCGTCGGCCGTGCCGCCGATGATGTTCGCGCCCCAGGAGTCGACGAACTCCCTTTCCAGCGGACTGAATTCGTGCGCCTCCGCCTCCTCGGGGGAGGGGAACAGGCCGGGGCGGCCGCCGCGCAGCCGGAGCATGTTGAGGCCGGTGGCCAGGATCTGGCGGCGGGCCTCGCGCTCGTCGTCGACGGCGAGCACGGAGACGCCGATCAGCGCGTACGGCTCGGCGAGCACCTCGGACGGCCGGAAGGACTCCCGGTACAGGTCGAGGGCCGGGACGGTGTTCTGCGCCGAGAAGTGGTGCGCGAAGGCGAAGGGCAGACCGAGCACGCCGGCCAGCCGGGCGCTGAAGCCGGAGGAGCCGAGCAGCCAGATCGGCGGCCGGTGCGGCGACTGCACCCCGCCGGGGGACGTCCCCTGGACCGGGCCGGGGATCGCGTGGATGCGGCGGTAGCGGTGGCCGTCGGGAAAGTCGTCGTCCAGGAAGCGGGTGAGCTCGGCGAGCTGCTCGGGGAAGTCGTCGGCGCCCTCGTGCAGGGTGGCGGTGCGGCGCAGGGCCGCGGCGGTGGCGCCGTCGGTGCCCGGGGCGCGGCCGAGGCCGAGGTCGATGCGGCGGGGGGCCAGCGCCTCCAGGGTGCCGAACTGCTCGGCGATGACGAGGGGCGCGTGGTTGGGCAGCATCACGCCGCCCGAGCCGAGCCGGATGCGGTCGGTGTGGGCGGCGAGGTGGGCGAGGATGACCGCGGGCGAGGAGGAGGCGACGCCCGGCATCGAGTGGTGCTCGGCGACCCAGTAGCGGTGGAAGCCGCGCGACTCGGTGAACCGGGCGAGGTCGACGCTGGTGCGCAGGGCGTCGGTGGCGGTGCGACCGGAGCCGACGGTGACCAGGTCCAGCACGGAGAGGGGCACCGGCGCGCTGCCCCGGGCCGCCCCTCGGATCCCGTCCGCCTCCGTCACATCGCTCACCGTCTCGTCCGCCGCCGTCTCGTCCGCCGCCACGGGGGTCCTCCTGTTGTCGGCCGTGCACTGTCCTCCGGCGGATAACAGGAGGGTGTCCCCGTTTATTCCCTGCCGAGCGAGGAGACGACGAAACCCTCCCCGCCGTAGACGGACTCGTAGTGGATGTCGATCGACAGGCGGTCCCGGATGCCGTCGTGGAAGCGGAGAAGACGGTCGGCGTCGTCCGTGTCCAGGCGGACCAGGAAGGTGGATTCACCGACCAGGACGACGGACCCCTGCCGGAGCGCGTACTTCTGGACGCCCTCGTCGGAGTCGAGCATCACGTTCCAGGCCTCACGGGCCCACTGGCCGACGACCACACCGTCCCAGCGCACCACGGTGGCCGTGATCACGGCCGGACCCAGTCCGGCGTTGATCACCTTGAGCCCGGTGAGACCCTCCTGCCGGTTGCGGATGCGTCGTATCTGGAGGATGGGCCGCAGGGACTGCCGGTTGTGCACACGGGCGGCCCGGCTCTGGCTGTAACTGACCCACAGCGACCCGAGCGCGACAACCGTCGCCGCGACGGCTATGACCGTTTCCGCCTGCATACGCCCCCGCCCCGGTTCACACCTGCACGATCGGCTCCCGGGTGAACAGCATGCCCAGGCCCGGGGCGTTCACCCGGCGGTCGGTGAGGCGCAGGGCCTCCCAGACCGTGACCTGGTTGGCGGTGAGGACCGGTTTGCCGAACTCCTTCTCCAGGGCGGGGAGGAACGCGGCCGTGTGCAGTGCGGTGTCGGGCAGCAGGATCGCCCCCGCCTCGGGCGCGTCGGCGGCCCGCGCGAGGGCGATCACCTCGGCCTCGCCCCAGGTGCCGGCCTCGGCCGCCGTGACGATCCCGGCGCTGTGGACGCCGGTCACCTCCACGCCGCCCGCCCGCAGGAACCCGGCGAACAGTGCCGCCACGTCGTCCGGGTACGTCGCCCCGACGGCGACCCGCCCGGCGCCGATCTCGCGGGCCGCGTGCACGAAGGCGAAGGAGGTGGAGGAGGCCGGCATCCCGGCGGTCGTGGCCAGGGCGCGAACCTGCTCCTGGGCGCCCTCCCAGCCGTGCACGAAGCCGCCGCTGGTGCAGGCCCACACGACCGCCTCGGCGCCGGCCAGCCGCAGCTGCTCGACGCCCTTCGCCAGTCGCTCGGGCGCGCCCATCTCGCGCAGCGCGTCCACCCGGTGCGCGTCCTCGCCGATGTCCGTGTGGACCAGGTCCAATCGGATGTCACTGCCCAGGAGCTGCTCGATACGGGGGTAGTCGTCCTCGGCCGAGTGGCCCGGATAGAGGAAACCTAGTGCGGTCATGTCCAGCCTTCCTGCTGCTCTTCGTCCGGCAGGACCGGGGGTTCCTGCGGCACGGGAAGTTCCCGCGGTACCCGGGTGTCCGGCAGCCCGGGGAGCCACACGCGTGCCGAAGGGTCCAGCAGCGCTTGATACGGTCCCACCGCTCGGGTACCCAGTCGGCGCAACGCCGCCCACATGGTCACCTGGTTGGCCGAGATCACCGGTATCCGCAGTTCGGCCTCGAGTTGGGGGATGACGTCGTAGGTCGGCAGGTTGGTGCAGGAGATGAACAGCGCGTCGGCGGTCGCGGGCGCGGGCACCGCCCGGTGGGCCATCTCCACCACCTCCCGGTACGGAACCTTCCAGATGTGCCGGGTCAGGCCCATGAACGCGCGTCCGGTGACCGTCCCGCCCGCCTCGGCCACATACTCCTCGAGCGAGCGCGTCACCGACTCCGTGTACGGCGTCACCAGGGCCACCCGGCGGGCGCCCAGCTCCGCCAGGGCCTCGATCAGCGCGCCCGAGGTGGTCACGGACGGTGTCGCCCCGGCCCGGGTCATCGCCTCGCACATGGCCCTCTCCCCGGCGAGCCCGCCGACGAAGCTGCCCGAGGTGCAGGCGTAGGCGACGGTCTCGGGGGCGACCGCGATCAGGGTGCGGACGGCGTCCCGGAGGGTCTCGTGCTCGCTCACCCGGCGGGCGAGGTCCAGGCTGACCTCGACGGGGACGTACGGCGTGCGGGTCAGGTGGAGCGAGACGTCGTCCGGCGTCCAGCGCCACAGCTCGCGGTCCAGCGCGAAGTCGAAGGGGGCGACGACCCCGAGGCCGCGCTGCGCGCGGGGGCCGCCGAGAAAGGTGACGTCCATTGCGGGCACCGCCCTCACCGGGAGACAGGATGCGCAACGAGCCGCACGCACCGCCGTGTTGACGACGGTAGGTTCGGGTGCGAACGTGGTCAATCCGCGCACGTCAGGCACGTGGTCACGGACGGAGGGGGCATCGGATGACCGTCGTCCCCGCAGCTGTGCCCACGGTTCTCGTGCTGGACGCCGACCCCCTGCCCCGGCTCGGGCGCCTCACCGGGCGGGCCCGGGTGCTGCACACCGACGAGGCCTCCCTCGCCGCGCGGCTGCCCGCGGCGGACGTCCTGCTGGTCTGGGACTTCACCTCGCACGCGGTGCGCGCCGCCTGGCCCGGTGAGGGGCCGCGGCCGGGCTGGGTGCACACGGCGAGCGCCGGCGTGGACCACCTGCTCTGCCCCGAACTGGCCGCGTCGGACACGGTGGTGACCAACGCCCGCGGGATCTTCGACGAGCCGATCGCCGAGTACGTCGCCGCGCTGGTCCTGGCGATGGCGAAGGATCTGCCGCGGAGCTGGGAGCTTCAGCAGCGGGGCGAGTGGCGGCACCGGGAGGGCGGGCGGGTCTCCGGGACCCGGGCCGTCGTCGTCGGGTCGGGGCCGATCGGACGGGCGATCGCCCGCACCCTGAAGGCGCTCGGCATGACCACGGCCGTCGTCGGCCGCGTCCCGCGCACCGGCATCCACGGACCCCAGGACCTGGACCGGCTCCTCGCCCGCGCCGACTGGGTGATCGCGGCCGCCCCGCTCACCGAGCAGACGCACGGCATGTTCGACACCCGGCGGTTCGGCGTGATGCAGCCCTCCGCCCGCTTCGTGAACGTCGGCCGCGGACCGCTGGTCGTCGAGGACGCGCTGGTGCGGGCCCTGGAGCGGCGGTGGATCGCGGGCGCCGCCCTGGACGTCCTCACCACCGAACCCCTCCCGGCCGACAGCCCGTTGTGGCATGTCCCGGGGCTGCTGATCTCGCCCCACATGAGCGGCGACACGGTCGGCTGGCGGGACGAACTCGGCACGCAGTTCGTGGAGTTGTTCGAGCGGTGGGCGGCGGGCCGACCGCTGAGGAACGTGGTCGACAAGCAGCGCGGATACGTGCCCGGACACTGACGTCAGCGGCCTCGGGAGGGCGCATGACCGACCTCACCACACTCACGGCGACCGAGCTCCTCGACGGCTATCGCAAGGGCGAGTTCAGCCCCGTGGAGGCGACCCGCGCGGCCCTGGACCGGGCGGAGCGGATCCAGCCGGAGGTGAACGCGTTCGTACGGATCCTCACCGACGAGGCGCCGGCCCGGGCGGAGGCCTCGCGGGAGCGGTGGCGGCGCGGGGAGCCGGCCGGGCCGGTCGACGGGGTGCCGGTGACGGTCAAGGACATCCTGCTGCTGAAGGGACATCCGACCCTGCGCGGCTCGAAGTCCGTCGACCCGTCCGGCTCCTGGGACGAGGACGCCCCTGCCGTCGCCCGGCTGCGCGAGGCCGGCGCGGTCTTCGTCGGCAAGACGACCACCCCCGAGTACGGCTGGAAGGGGGTGACGGACTCCCCGCTGACCGGTGTGACCCGCAACCCGCACGACCCGTCACGCACGGCGGGCGGTTCCAGCGGCGGGAGCGCGGCAGCGGTGGCGCTCGGCGCGGGGCCGCTGTCGCTGGGGACCGACGGCGGGGGCAGCGTCCGTATCCCGGCCGCGTTCTGCGGGATCTTCGCGCTGAAACCGACGTACGGCCGCGTGCCGTTGTACCCGGCGAGCGCCTTCGGCACGCTGGCGCACGTGGGCCCGATGACCCGGGACGCGGCGGACGCGGCGCTGCTGCTCGACGTGATCGGCGTGCCGGACGCACGGGACTGGTCGGCGCTGGGTCCGGCGGAGGGGTCGTTCCGGGCGGGGCTCGACCGGGGCGTGCGCGGACTGCGGGTGGCGTACTCGCCGTCGCTGGGCGGACAGGTCGCGGTACGGCCGGGGGTCGCGGCGGCGGTGCGGCGGGCCGTGGAGCGACTGGCGGAGCTCGGCGCGTACGTCGAGGAGGCCGACCCGGACTTCACCGACCCGGTGGACGCCTTCCACACCCTGTGGTTCGCCGGGGCGGCCCAGGTGACGCGGCGGCTGCGGGCGGACCGGCGGGAGGCGCTCGATCCGGGGCTGCGGGAGATCTGCGCCGAGGGCGCGCGGTACTCCGCCCTCGACTATCTGTCCGCGGTGGACGTCCGGATGGAACTGGGCCGCCGCATGGGCCGTTTCCACGACACCTACGACCTGCTCCTCACCCCGACACTGCCGATCACCGCGTTCGAGGCGGGAGTCGAGGTGCCGGCCGGGTCGGGGCATCGGCGCTGGACCGGGTGGACGCCCTTCACCTACCCCTTCAACCTCACCCAGCAGCCCGCGGCCACCGTCCCGGTGGGCACGGACGGCGACGGGCTGCCGGTGGGGCTGCAGATCGTGGCCGCCCGCCACCGGGACGACCTGGTGCTACGGGCGGGTCACGCGTTGCGCGGATGGTCGTAGTCCTCGCCCGCGCCTCTCGCGCACCCGCCCGCCTTCACCCCTGCTCTCGCCTTCACCCCCGCCCTCACCCTCACCGCGGCTCTCGCCCTCACCCGGCGGGGGCGCCCCCCGGCGGGCCGGAACGCCGGAACCGCAGCGTCTCTCCCGCCGCGCCCGTCCGCCACAGGTCGTTGCACGCCTGCGCCACCTCCTCCAGGCCTTCCACGATCCGGCCCCAGACGATGCCGGGAACCCAGCCGACGTCGCCGTTGAGGAGCAGGTTGTTGCGTTCGTAGAAGAGGGCCAGGTCGACGAGCGTGGTGCCGGGGCGGACCTCGCGGTCGTAGCCGTAGGCCCGGGTGCCGAGTTCCGCTCCCGCGAAGGAGAAATAGCAGAGATCTCCCGGTATGGGAGTGACGGTCGGGTTTTCCAGCGGTGGTTCGGATGCCGCGAAAGGCGGGAAAAGGGCGTAGATCTCGTTGCGGGCGTATTTGGCATGGTAGACGTCGCCGGCGAGCGGAAGGGAATCCCAGACGGCCGCGCAGGTGATCGGCGCACGATCGTCGAGCAGCTGGGCCGTGGCGGTGATTCCGCGCTTGACCAGCGAGACTTCGATGTATCGGTCAGCCATGCGTTCCATGGTCCACCCGCGGTCAAGGCGGCCTCGGTGACGAGCGGGGCCGAAAGCGGTCCGTGTAACTCGCATGAACTCGGGTAGCCGCGCGCCCATGGCTCGACCACACGCACATCGATCAGGAACCGACCACGGCCGCCACAAAAGACTCAGCCGCCGCTCGCTGCTCACCGGAGCGGCGCTGAGCGCGGCGGGGGGTCTGGGGGTGGTCGGCTGCAGCCGCGTCCCGGGAGACGGAAAGGTCTTGGGAGGCAGCCTCCTGGACACCTTGCGGGATCAGGGGTCCGTGAAGATCGGCATCGCCAGTGAACCCCCCTTCGGCTATGTAGGAGACGACGGACAGGCCACCGGAGAGGCACCCGCGATCGCGAAGGTGATCTTCAAGAAGCTCGGTATCGACGAGGTCGAGCCGGTGCCTGTGGACTTCGGTGCCCTCATACCCGGACTGAAGGCCCGGCAGTTCGACGTGGTGTCGGCAGGGATGTACATCAATCCCCTGCGGTGCGAACAGGTGCTGTTCGCCGACCCGGACTACCTGATGCTGGACGCCTTCATCGTCAGGAAGGGCAATCCGCACGGCATCAAGACGTACGAGGACGTCAAGAAGAAGGGCCTCAAGCTCGCCTCCGGCAAGGCCTACGCCCAGATCGACTACGCAAAGGCCGCGGGCATCGGCGACGTGCTGGTCCTGCCGGACCAGGTGGCCGGGCTCGACGCGGTGGCCCAGGGCCGGGTGGACGCCTTCGCGGGCACCCGCATCACGGTCAGGTCGGCGGTGGCGGGTTCCGCACGCGTGTCGGCCACCGAGCCGTTTCAGCCCGTGGTCGACGGCAAGCCCGCCTACGGCGCGGGCGGCTTCGCCTTCCGGCAGTCCGAGAAGAACTTCCGCGACGCGTTCAACAAGGAGCTGCTGAAGCTCAAGGAGGACGACTACCGGGAACTCCTGCGGATCGTCGGCCCCTTCGGCTTCGCCAAGGCCGACATGACGGACCTCACGGCGAAGGAGCTGTGCGGCTGATGATGACTTCCGAGTTCTTCACCACCTGGTTCCTGCCGGGGATCTGGGTCACGGTCCAGGTGACGGTGCTCTCCGCGGCCCTCGGCGCCGCCATCTCGTTCGGCATCGGTCTCGCCCGCGGGTCGCGGTACTGGATCGTCCGCTTTCTCGCCGGGGCCTACTTCGAGGTCTTCCGTGGCATGTCGGCGCTGGTCCTGATGTTCTGGATGTTCTTCGCGCTGCCCCTCTTCGGCTGGCAGTTGGTACCCATGTGGGCCGGCGTCAGCGCGCTCGGCCTGACCTACGGCGCCTACGGCTCCGAGATCGTGCGCGGTTCCCTGGCCGCCGTCACACCGGCGCAGAAGGAAGCGGGCATCGCGCTCAACTTCACCCGCCTGCAGCGGCTGCGCCTGATCGAAATGCCCCAGGCGTGGCCCGAGATGGTGCCGCCGTTCAACAACCTGCTGATCGAGTTGCTGAAGGGGACCGCCCTGGTCTCGGTCATCACCGTGGCCGACATGACGTTCGCCGGCAATCTGCTCCGGCTGGGCAGCAACGAGACCACCCCGGTCTACACCCTGCTGCTGGTCCTCTACTTCGTTCTCGCCTTCCTGATCACCCGCGGTATGCGGCTGCTGGAGCGCAGGGCGAAGGCCGGTATCGGGCAACCGCCGGCGAAGAACGGCGGGACCACCAGGAAGCCCGGCGCCCGCGGCGCAAGCCTTCAGGCCGGTTCGCAGTCCGCGGGGGGTACGGGATGAGCTGGGACTGGAACGTCGTGGACGACTTCATGCCGCGGTTCTGGGACGGTGTGCTCGTCACCCTGCAAGCCCTGGCCATCGGCACCCTGATCGCGTTCGCGCTGGGTCTGGTGTGGGCGCTGGCACAGCGGTCCGCGCAGGTCTGGGTGCGCTGGCCGGTCGTCGCCGTCACGGAGTTCATCCGCAACACACCGCTGCTGGTGCAACTCTTCTTCCTCTTCTACGTGGTCCCCGAATTCGGCCCGTCGATGTCGCCGCTCACCACCGGCATCGTCGGCCTCGGACTGCACTACTCCACCTACACCGCGGAGGTCTACCGCGCGGGCATCGACGGCGTCCCCGCCGGCCAGTGGGAGGCGGCCACGGCGCTGAGCCTGTCCAAGGGGCGCACCTGGCGGGCGGTGATCCTTCCGCAGGCGATCCGCCGCGTCGTCCCGCCGCTGGGCAACTACGTCGTCGCCATGCTCAAGGACTCCCCGATGATCGCGACCATCGGGGCCTTCGACATGCTCGGCGAGGCCCAGGCCTTCAGCAACGAGACCTTCACCACCGAGGCGCTCACCGTCGTGGGCGTGGCCTTCATCGTCATCGCCTACCCCGCCTCCCTCCTGATCCGAGCCCTGGAGCGACGCCTTGTCCGCTGACACCGATCCCGCACAGAACACCGAACCCCTCGCCAATCCGCCGGTGGACGGCAGTGAACTGATCCGCTTCGACAAGGTCACCAAGCGCTTCGGCGACAACACCGTCCTCGACCGGCTCGACTTCTCCGTCGACTCCGGCAAGCACGTCACGCTGATCGGCCCGTCGGGCTCCGGCAAGACGACGATCCTGCGGCTGCTGATGACCCTGGCCGAGCCCGACGAGGGCACGATCAGGGTGGGCGGCGACTACCTGACCCACGAGGAGCGGAACGGGAAGCTGGTCCGGGCCGGCGAGAAGCACATCCGTGAGGTGCGCAAGAACATCGGGATGGTCTTCCAGCAGTTCAATCTCTTCCCGAACATGAAGGTGCTGCGCAACATCACCGAGGCTCCGGTCACCGTCCTCGGCCTGTCCAAGGACGAGGCCGAGGAGCGGGCCCGCGACCTGCTCGAACTGGTGGGCCTGACCGAGCACATCGACAAGTACCCGACCCAGCTGTCCGGCGGCCAGCAGCAGCGGGTGGCGATCGCACGGGCGCTGGCGATGCGACCGCAGGTCCTCCTGCTGGACGAGGTGACCTCCGCGCTGGACCCGGAGCTGGTGGCCGGCGTCCTGGACGTGCTGCGGGACATCGCCCGCACCACCGACATCACGATGCTCTGCGTGACCCACGAGATGAGCTTCGCCCGGGACATCTCGGACCAGGTCCTGATGTTCGACTCGGGTCGGGTCATCGAGTCGGGCCCGCCGGAGAAGATCTTCAGCGAGCCGGAGCAGGAGCGGACGCGGGAGTTCCTCAGCGCCGTGCTGTGAGACCGGGGGCGGGGGCCACCCCGTGTGGCGCCCCCCCCCACCC
>NZ_JASTTJ010000015.1:0-211219 GCF_032248645.1 Streptomyces zaehneri | reverse complement strand
AGTTCTCAAGGAACGGACGCTTCCTTTGTACTCACCCGAGAGACTCTCTCAGGCTTTCCTCCGGGCGCTTCCCTTCGGTCTTGCGTTTCCGACTCTATCAGATCTTTTCTCGACCCGATTTCCTCGGCGCTTTCCAGGTTCTCGCTTTCGCGTTTCCCTTTCCGGCGGTTCCGACTCTATCAGATCCTTTCGGGCCTGATTCCCAGTCAGAGGGGGTTGCCTTCCCGGCTGTTGGGCCGTTCCGACGTCTCAAACCTTAGCGGATCCGCTCGGCAGTTCCTAATCGGGCTGCCGGCCCCAAATCGAATTGAATTCGGGCACGCCGAATTCGACCCCGTGGGGAGATCGTGCTGGTGGTTTGTGGTGCCGCTACTGCGGCGGAGGTGCTGTCGAAGAACCGTTACGGCTCCCCGGCAACCCGAAGAACTTTACGGATCCTGGATGGGGATGTCAACCACCCCTGTCAAGATCTTTTATCCCGACCGGGGTGGGCTGCTCAGTCGAGGTCGCTGAGCCGACCGCCGGCGTCCGGCTGGGCGTGCTCCACCCGGCGCAGGAGCCTGGTCAGGACTTCGCCCAGGACCGTCCGTTCGTCCGCGGAGAGGTCCTGGAGGAGGTCCTCCTCGAAGACCGTCGCCATGCGCATCGCCTCCAGCCACTTCTCACGGCCCTCGGGCGTCAGCTCGACGATCACCCGCACCCGGTTGGACTCGTCCCGCTCACGGGTCACCAGTCCCTCGGCGAGCATGCGGTCGATGCGGTGGGTCATCGCGGCCGGCGTCAGGCCGAGGCGCTTGGCCAGATCACTGGGGCCCAGGCGGTAGGGGGCGCCGGAGAGGACCAGGGCCTTGAGGACCTCCCACTCGGCGTTGCTGATGCCGAGATCCGCGGTCTGGCGGCCATAGGCGACGTTCATCCGGCGGTTCAGGCGGGAGAGCGCCGAGACGATCTTCTCGACCTGGGGGTCGAGGTCCTGGAATTCGCGCTGATAGGCCGCGATCTGCTCTTCGAGGGTCGGCTCGCCGCCGCTGCCGGTGCCGACCGTGCCGGGGGTGTCGCCCATGGGCGCAAGTATCGCACGGGGCTCGTTCGCGTTGAAGTTCTTCGCGGTGTACAGTTTAGCTTCGAACTTTAGCTTCAAAGTCTTCGGCACTAAGTACTGAGGCAGCGGAAGTACTGACGCTGCTCGGGCCCGGTACCGACGACGCCTACTTGAGAGAGGTGAACGTGACCAGGGCGAGGGGCGCAGCGATGCGCCGGATCCACGTGGGCAACGCACTCAGCGCGTTCGGGCTCGGCTTCACCGTCCCCTACCTGTACGTCTATGTGGCGCAGGTGCGGGGACTGGGTGCCGTGACGGCGGGGCTCGTCCTCGCCGTCTTCGCCGTGGCCGCGCTGATCGTGCTGCCGTTCGCCGGTAGGGCGATCGTGCGGCGCGGTCCACTGCCGGTCCTGCTCGCCGCCCTGGTCACCGCCGCGCTGGGCGCACTGAGCCTGGGGCTCGCCGGCAACGCCATCGCCGTACTGACCGCCGCGGCGGCGCTCGGCGCCGGGCAGGCCGTGATGCAGCCGGCGCTGGCCACGATGATCGTGGACTGCTCGACCGCGGAGACCCGGTCGCGGGCGTTCGCGACGCAGTTCTTCCTTCAGAACCTCGGGCTCGGCGTGGGCGGACTGATCGGCGGGCATCTCGTCGACACCACGCGCGTGTCCTCGTTCACCCTGCTGTTCGCCATCGAGGCGGCGATGTTCCTGCTGCTCGCCGTGGTGCTGTCGACCGTGCGGCTGCCGCGCGCTCCGCAGGTCGGGGATGCCCCGCAGGCCGCCGGGGGCAGCTGGAGGCGGTTGCTCGGCAACCGGGCCATGGTGCAGCTGTGTGTGCTGGGCTTCGTGCTGTTCTTCGCCTGTTACGGACAGTTCGAATCGGGGCTGGCCGCGTACGGGGTCGAGGCCGCCGGGATCTCGACGTCCGCGCTCGGGACCGCGCTCGCCGCCAACACCGCCATGATCGTCGTCGCGCAGTTCGCCGTGCTGAAGTTCGTCGAGCGGCAGAAGAGGTCCCGGGTGATCGCGGCCGTGGGGCTGATCTGGGCCGTCGCGTGGGTCGTCGCCGGGTACGCGGGGCTCGGCCACGGCAGTCGGGAGATGGCTACGGCCGCGTTCGTCTCGACGTACGCGCTGTTCGGGCTGGGTGAGGCGATGTTGTCGCCGACGGTCGCGCCGCTGGTGGCCGATCTGGCGCCGACCGGACTGGCGGGACAGTACAACTCGGCGTTCGCCCTGGTGAAGCAGCTCGCGCTGGCTGTCGGGCCGGCGGTGGGCGGGCCGATGGGGGCCTCGCTGCACGCGCCGTACATCGTGACGTTCCTGCTGTTCTCGCTCGGGATCACCTACCTGGCGCTGCGGCTGGGGCGGCAGCTGACCGCCGTCCAGGATCAGCCGTGGCTGGCGCGGAAGCGGGTGGTCGCGCGCGGTGGCGCGGTGGCGGAGCCGGTGGCCGCCGAGGCGTGAGACGAGTGGGGGAGGCGGTCGTCGTCCGAGAGGGCGGCGGCCGCCTTTCGTGTCGGCGGGTGGCCGTGACCCGGGCGCGGCGTGCTGCCTGTCGCACCGCGCGTCACGGCGTTCGTCACTCCGCGGGCCTGGGCAGGACGAACTCGCACCACACGGCCTTTCCGCCGCCCGGGGTGCGGCGGCTGCCCCAGTGGGAGGCGATCGTGGCGACGATGGCGATGCCTCGGCCCGACTCGTCGCCCGGTTCGGCGCGGCGGCGGCGCGGGAGGTGGTCGTCGCCGTCGGTGACCTCGATGATCAGGCGGCGGTCGGTGCGGCGCAGGCGCAGCCGCATGGGCGGGGTGCCGTGCTGGAGCGAGTTGGCGACGAGTTCGCTGGCGGCGAGGACGCCGAGGTCGTGCAGTTCGGGCGGGAAGCGCCAGCTGGTCAGGACACCGGAGGCGAAGGCACGCGCGCGTGGGGCCGCCTCGACGCCGCCGAGGAGTTCCAGGGCCGCGTTGCGGAACAGTTCGCCGTCGGGGCCGGTGCGGGCCGGGTGCTGGAGGACCAGGACGGCGACGTCGTCGTCGTGGTCGGCGGTGACGCCGGCCGAGCGGACCAGGCGGTCGCAGACGACCTGGGGGGTTCCGGTCGCGCCGGACAGGGCGCGCTCCAGGGACGCGATGCCCTCGTCGAGGTCTTCGTCCCGGCGCTCGACCAGGCCGTCCGTGTAGAGGACGGCCGTCGAGCCGGGGCCGAGGGGGATCGAGCCGGAGGCGTGCATCCAGCCGCCGGTGCCCAGGGGCGGGCCGGTGGGTTCGTCGGCGCGCAGGACGGTGCCGCTGTCGTCGCGGACCAGGATGGGCAGATGGCCCGCGGAGGCGTACACCAGTCGGCCCTCGTTGGGGTCGTGGATGGCGTACACGCAGGTGGCGATCTGGTTGGCGTCGATCTCGGCGGCGAGGCCGTCGAGGAGCTGGAGGATCTCGTGCGGGGGCAGGTCGAGGCGGGCGTACGCCCGGACCGCGGTGCGGAGCTGGCCCATGACGGCTGCCGCGCGGACGCCTCGGCCCATGACGTCGCCGATGACGAGGGCGGTGCGGCCGCCGCCGAGGGTGATGACGTCGTACCAGTCGCCGCCGACCGCGGCCTCGGTGCCGCCGGGCTGGTAGGTGGCGGCGATGCGCAGGTCGTCGGGTTCTTCGAGCTCCTGGGGGAGGAGGGAGCGCTGGAGGGTGACGGCGGTCTCGCGCTGGCGGCGTTCGCTGGTTCTGAGTCGTTCGGCGGCTTCGGCGTGGTCGGTGACGTCGGTGGCGAAGATCAGGACGGTGCCCTTGCCGTTGTCCTCGGCGGCCGGGGTGCACGTGAAGGTGTAGGAGCGGCCGTCGGGGGCCTTGCGGGACTTCAGGGTGCGGGGCTTGCCGCTGCGCAGGGCCTGGTCGAGGAGGGGCATGAGGCCCAGGTCGCGGAGTTCGGGGAGTGCCTCGGAGGCCGGTTCGCCGCAGGGGCGTACGCCGAAGGCCGCCGCGTAGGCGTCGTTGACGTAGGCGAGGCGGTGGTCGGGGCCGTGGACGAGGGCGACGAGGGCCGGGACGCGGTCGAGGACCTCACGGACCGGGAGCTCGTCGACGGCGGGCACCGGGGGCGGCTCGTCGGTGAGTCGTTCGGCGCGGGCGGCGGGTACGGAGCCTTCGCTCCGCCGGTCCGTGGTGGTGACCGGGTGCTCGGCTCGCGCGGCGGCGCGGCGCTGCGTTCCGGGGAGCCGGGCGCTCCAGCGCGTGAAGTTCACGAATCCTTGCCTCGTGTAGTCGTCGGCGGCCCGGCTCCGGGCCCGGCCTGGGCTGCGGTGGCCGCGCGGCGGTGGCCGCACATTGTTACAGCACCCGGGGTGTGGAGCACGTGGAACGGCCTCGTGGGTCGGGGGGCGGGTGGTGGCCCGCCGGGAAGGGCTCGGGAGGGACTGGAGCAGGGAGCAGTCTGGCAGTGTGGCCGCCGTCCGGGCCGACATTCGTCAGACGTGGGGGCGGTCGGTGGAGTTCCTGGATCCGGTCAGGACGACCCCTTCGGGTCGCCGGAAGACTCGTCAGAAGGCTTTCCACCGGCAGCGAGTTCGAACTCCGCGCGGGGATGTTCGAGGGATCCCAGGGAAACGATCTCCCGTTTGAAGAGCCCGGAGAGGGTCCATTCGGCGAGCACGCGTGCTTTGCGGTTGAAGGTGGGCACGCGGCTGAGGTGGTACGCGCGGTGCATGAACCAGGCCGGGTAGCCCTTTAGCTTGCGCCCGTAGACGTGGGCGACGCCCTTGTGGAGGCCGAGCGAGGCGACCGCGCCGACGTACCTGTGGGAGTAGGGCAGGGGGGGTTGGCCGCGCAGGGAGCGCACGATGTTGTCGGCGAGGACCTTGGCCTGGCGGACGGCGTGCTGGGCGTTCGGAGCGGTCTCCTTGCCGGGCTCGTCGGCCGTCACGTCGGGGACGGCGGCGGCGTCTCCGGCCGCCCACGCGTGCGTGACGCCGTCGACAGCCAGCTCGGGGGTGCATTTCAGCCGGCCTCGTGCGTTCAGCGGGAGGTCGGTGGCCGCGAGGAGCGGGTGGGGTTTCACGCCGGCGGTCCACACGACCGTACGGGTCGGGAAGCGGGCGCCGTCGCTGAGGACGGCGATCCGGTCGGCGCAGGACTCCAGGCGGGTGTCGAGGCGTACGTCGATGTTGCGGCGGCGCAGTTCGCTGACCGTGTAGCGGCCCAGGTCGGAGCCGACCTCCGGCAGGATCCGGTCGGAGGCCTCGACCAGGATCCACTTCAGGTCCTCGGGCTTGACGTTGTGGTAGTAGCGCGTGGTGTAGCGGGCCATGTCCTCCAGCTCGCCGAGCGCCTCCACGCCCGCGTAGCCGCCGCCGACGAAGACGAAGGTGAGGGCGGCGTCGCGGATCGCGGGGTCGCGCGTGGAGGAGGCGATGTCCATCTGTTCGATGACGTGGTTGCGCAGCCCGATGGCCTCCTCGACGGTCTTGAAGCCGATGGCGTGGTCGGCGAGGCCGGGGATGGGCAGTGTGCGGGAGACGGAACCGGGCGCGAGGACGAGTTCGTCGTACGCCAGCTGCTGGGGTCCGGCGCCCTCTTCGTCGGTGGCGAGGGTGGTGAGGGTGGCGCTGCGCTTGGCGTGGTCGACGGCGGTGACCTCGCCGACCACGACCCGGCAGTGCGGCAGGACGCGGCGCAGGGGCACGACGACGTGCCGGGGGGAGATGGAGCCCGCGGCCGCCTCGGGGAGGAAGGGCTGGTAGGTCATGTACGGGTCGGGTGTGACGACCGTGATCTCGGCCTCGCCCCGGCCGAGTTCCTGTTTCAGCTTCTGCTGGAGCCGCAGGGCCGTGTACATCCCGACGTAGCCGCCGCCGACAACGAGAATGCGCGCACGTTCCTTCACCGTCCCATGACGCACCGGACGCCGGAGTTTGTCCACAGCCCCGACAATTTGTGTGACCGCGAGTCGGGCGTGCGCAGGGTTGGCCGAAACATCGGAGCGCGGGGCAGGAGCGCAGGTCAGCGGCTGTGCGGCGGGGTGCGAGAAGGGGCGCAATCGGGATGCATACGGCCCGTACTCCGATCGGGGGGCGCTCCGTGCGGAACCTGCCCCTTCTGAATTGACTCCCTCTCAACTATGTTCGTGTGTCGACGGGGTGTCAGGGGGAAGTGCTCTGCGGGTCTGCGACGGGTGGGCCTGAGGAGGCCGTCCCCTGTGTTCCACGCCCCCGACTTTCGATGGCGGGGAGAGTCTCCGGGGGGAGACGTCATTACCGGGGGAACATTGATGCACACTCACAATTCGCATTGGTCGTCCGCGTCGGCCCTTTCACCAGGCGGCGCGGTCGGTACGGCGGTGGGCAACGGACGTGGCGAAGGCGCGCGGACGGCACCACTGCGGGTGGACGCACAGCGCAATCTGGAGCATGTACTGCGGGCGGCACGCGAGGTGTTCGGCGAGCTGGGTTACGGCGCGCCGATGGAGGACGTGGCGCGGCGTGCGCGGGTCGGGGTCGGCACGGTGTACCGGCGCTTCCCGAGCAAGGACGTACTGGTGCGGCGGATAGCCGAGGAGGAGACGTCCCGGCTGACCGATCAGGCGCGGGCCGCGCTCGGCCAGGAGGACGAGCCGTGGTCGGCGCTGTCGCGCTTCCTGCGGACGTCCGTGGCGTCCGGCGCCGGCCGGTTGCTGCCGCCGCAGGTGCTGCGGGTCGGCGTCTCGGAGGACGAGGCCGAGGGTGTTCCCGCCGACGAGGCACGGGTGCCGCAGCAGCGGACCCAGTCGGGCGGCGGTGAACTGCGGCTCGTCGCGGGCGACGGCACGACGGCCGCTGTCGACGACGCCGGAGCGGCGGCGCTGCTCGAGGTCGTGGGCCTGCTGGTGGAGCGGGCGCGGGAGGCGGGCGAACTGCGCACCGACGTGTCGGTGTCGGACGTGCTGCTGGTCATCGCGACGGCGGCGCCCTCGCTGCCGGATCCGGCTCAGCAGGCGGCGGCCTCGGCGCGGCTGCTGGACATCCTGCTGGAGGGCCTGCGGTCGCGTCCCTCTTCGTGAGGGGCGAGGCAGGCCGCGTCGGCGGCTTCCGGGGCCGGTGGCTCGAACGGGTGACGGTGGGCGGGGGCGGCGTGTGCCCCTCGCCCTCGTCCACCGCGCCGGATTTACGCGGCATTCCCGACAGGCGGCTCAACTGCGGCCGACGGCAAGGCAGTTGAATCTTCCCCGAACGGGTGAAACCTAGTACTGGATTGCGTCAGGTCCCCACGGACGAGTGGACGGCCCGTCCCACGGGGTCCTGAACAAAAGCCAATATGGCACTCTGACCCGGTGGTCAGGACTGGTTGGGCCGGCGGCGGGGGCTTTCCGCAATGAGTGGTGACGGTGAGGACGACTCGCTCGGTCCATCCGGTGACGGTGACACGGGGGCCGACGGCCTGACCTCACCGCAGGTGCCGAGCCAGGGTGGACGCGCGAGCGGGCACCTGGGCGGCCCGACAGGCGGTCGCCCGGGCGGCGGTCCGGCGGCCCGTCCGCCGCTGCGTCCGCTCGACGACCCGTCCGAGGGCAGCGTCCCGGCCCAGCGCGAACGGCGGCCCGAGGCCGTCCTGCCGCCGCGGGACCTGCCGACGGCCGACACCGACCTGATCGAACGGATGCGCTCCGGCGACGACGCGGCGTACGAGGAGCTGTACCGGCGGCACGCCGACGCCGTGCGCCGCTACGCCCGCACCTGCTGCCGGGACGCGTACACCGCCGACGACCTCACCGCCGAGGTCTTCGCCCGCATGCTCCAGGCGGTGCGCGGCGGCTCAGGACCCGAGTACGCGGTCCGCGCCTATCTCCTCACCTGCGTCCGGCGGGTGGCCGCCGGCTGGACCCGGTCGGCGAAGCGGGAGCAACTCGTCGACGACTTCGCGGTGTTCGCCGCGCAGACCACCCGCTCCTCCGAAGCCGCCGACGACACGGTGTCCGCCGGCTCCTTCGGGGCGGGCCTGGAGCTGGGCGCCGACGTGCGCGCGATGCACGAGGCCGAGCAGTCCATGGCCATGCAGGCCTTCCGCTCGCTGCCCGAGCGCTGGCAGGCCGTGCTGTGGCACACCGAGGTCGAGGACGAGTCGCCGAGCGAGGTCGCCATGCTCTTCGGCCTCGACGCCAACGGCACGCGCGTGCTCGCCAGCCGCGCCCGTGAGGGACTCAAGCAGGCCTACCTCCAGGCCCATGTCAGCGCCACCCTCACCAGCGACGAGAGGTGCGCCGGCTACGCCGACCAGCTCGGCACCTACGCCCGCCGCAGGCTGCGCACCCGGGCCGAACGCGGGCTGCGCAAGCACTTGGAGGAGTGCGCCAAGTGCCGGCTGGCCGCCCTCCAGATCGAGGAGGTCGCCGGCAGCATCCCCGCCGTCGTGCCGGTCGCGGTCATCGGCTGGTTCGGCGCCGCCGGGTACGCCAAGGCGGTGGCGCTCATCGCCGGCGGTGCCGGTGCGGGGGCGGCGGGCGCCGCGGGCGCGGCCGCGGCGAGCGGTTCCTCGAGTGGAGCGGGCGCGGGTGGCGGAGCGATGGCCTCGGAGGGGCTGGGCGCCCCCGTGAAGGCCGGGATCGCGGCCGGTGTGGTCGCGGTCGCGGCCGCCGCGGTGGCCCTCGCGCTCATCGGTCACGGCGGTCCCGCGGAGCAGCCGCAGGCCGGACCCCCGGCGTCCGCGCCGGCGCCGGTCGCGCAGCCCGACGACCCGGCACCCGCCCCGACGCCGACGCCCACGAAGGAACGCGAGCCGGAGCCCCCGGCGATCGTCCCGGCGGCCGCCCCTAGCCCGACCCGCGTCCCCGAGCCGACGCCCACGCCGACGCCGACGCCGGCCGCCACGCCCAGCCCGACACCCACCCCCGTCCCGACTCCGACCCCCACCCCGCCCTCCACGCCCGCACCGACTCCGGCACCCACGCCACCGCCCGCCCCGGCCGTCTATCCGCTGAGCGGGCTGTCCTTCGACGTCGGCGGTGACGGAACCGGACCCGAGATCCGGCTCGGCGGCAGCAGCTGGGTGTGGCAGCGGTACGGGCTGTCCATCGCGGACCGGTGGTACGAGCGCGGGGTGACCGTGCACGGCGACTCCTCCGTCACCGTCGACCTCAACCGGACGTGCACCTCCTACGACGCGCTCGTCGGCGTCGACGACCTGACGACGAAGCTCGGCAAGGTCTCCTTCGCCGTCTACGCCGACGGGCGCCGGGTCTGGACGTCCGGGGTGATCAAGGGCGGCGACCCGGCCGTGCCCGTCCATGTGGATCTCACCGGCCGCAGCAC
Source organism: Streptomyces zaehneri (assembly GCF_032248645.1). Taxonomy (NCBI): domain Bacteria; kingdom Bacillati; phylum Actinomycetota; class Actinomycetes; order Kitasatosporales; family Streptomycetaceae; genus Streptomyces; species Streptomyces zaehneri. The sequence continues at coordinate 201,906 of NZ_JASTTJ010000015.1, read as the reverse complement.
CGTGCGTCTGGTGGTCGAGCCGCACGGCGGCCTCGACTCGGTGGCGCTCGCGGACTGGGCGGACTCCGGTTTCACCTGCTCGTAGGTGCCTGCGCGGTCGCGGCCGACGGTCCGGCCGGATGGTCGCGTACGCCGTCCGTGAGCTCACGCAGGGCGTCGGTCACCGTCAGGGGCGTGCCCAGGGCTCGCTCGGCCGCGTAACGCTCGGCGCCCAGGGCGTCGCGGGCAGCGGCGTCGGCCTGCTCGGCTCGGGCGTACTGCGGGGCGGGACGCGGGTGGGGGCCGAGAAGGGCCTCGGCGGCCGCCAGGAGACGGGTCGCGCGCGGGTGGTCCCCGAGCTGGGTCAGCAGGTGCGCCGCGCTGTCCAGGATCGACGACGTGACCGCCTCGGCGCACTGGTCGGCCACCGCCTGGCGCAGGGTGTCGGCGAGCATCGGCAGGCCGTGCGCCGGGCCGGACTCGGCGGCGGTGAGATCCGCGTCGAGCATGTTCAGCGCCGCCACGAACTGGGGCGGCGGGGTGCCCGTTGCGGCCGCCACGCGGACCTTGTCGCAGAGCACGCGCGCCTGGGCCACCTCTCCCTCGTACAGCGCGATGTGGGAGCGCAGCAGGAGGACGAACGCCCGCACGTCGGGCACGCCGTAGCGGTCGGCGGCGCTGTTCGCCTCGTCCAGCGCGGTCAGGGCGCCCTCGACGTCGCCCGAGCGGTAGGCGATCTCCGCGAGCCTGGCCATGAGGAACGGCGACTCGGCGTACGCCCCGACCTCGTAGGCGAGCCGAAGCGCCTCGCGGTACTCCCGCTCCGCCTCCACGAAACGGCCGCGCGCCATCTCCGCCTCGCCGGCCGCGCCGCACACCTGGGCCCGCATCCAGCGGTCGCCGACGCGCAGGCTGAGCACGCGCAGCTCCGCCAGGTCCTCGTCCACGCCGTGCAGTCCGCCGGGTGAGTCGACGACCATGTGGGTGCGGAACATCAGGGCGCAGCCGAGCTCCCAGTCGCCGCCGTGGAGGCGGCAGTTGGCGACCGCCCGGTCGAGGATCCCCCGGACGTCGACCATGTCCCGCATCTGGAAGGCCGTCAGCGGCCAGAGCAGGCCGGGCATCCGCGCCGATCGGGGGCCGCCCGGCTCGTAGTCGGCGCGCAGGCGGAGCAGGTACTCCTGGTAGCGCGGGTCCGCCACGAGGTCCTTCGGCTCGGACTCCGACACCAGGAACACGTTCAGCATGCGCAGGTTCATCCGCTGCGCGTGCCGGGGGTGGGCCTCCTCCGTGACGGCGGGTGTCGCGAGCAGGGCGTCGACGGGGTCCAGGTCGGCCATGCGGGCGGTGAGGTCGGCGGGGACCGTGAGCGGCCCTTCGGGCGCGGTCTCCCGGAGGGTGTCCAGGACGGCGCCGAGGCGCAGGGTCCGGTCGCTCCACTCGGCGCCCTCGTGCCGGTAGTTGCGCAGCCACCAGAACCAGCCCGTTGCGAGGCAGAGGGCAATGGCCCCGTCCTCGTCGCCCGAGGTGAGCGCGCGCTGGAGGGCCACGCGGATGTTGTCCAGTTCGGTCTCCAGGCGGGAGATCCAGAGGAGTTGGCCGGCGGAGCGCAGCAGCGGGTCGGCCCGCTCGACGAGCGCGCGCACCCACGCGCGGTGGCGCCGTCGGGCCTCCGCGCGGCACCGGGGGAGCTCGGCGGCGCGTTCGGTGGCGTACTCGTGGATCGTCTCCAGCATGCGGTAGCGCATGCCGCCTCCGTCGCCCCGCCCGCACGGCGCGGCGACGACCAGGGACTTGTCGACGAGTGCGCCGACCAGGTCCGCGACCGGGCCGGTGCACACGGCTTCCGCCGCCTCCAGGTCCCAGCCGCCCGCGAACACGGACAGCTCGCGCAGCAGTGTGCGCTCCGGTTCGTCGAGCAGGTCCCACGACCAGTCGACGACGGCACGCAGGGTCTGCTGGCGGGGCAGGACCGTGCGGCTGCCGGAGGTGAGGAGGCGGAACCGGTCGTCGAGGCGGTCGGCGATCTGCCGCGGCGTGAGCAGCCGGAGCCGGGCGGCGGCCAGTTCGATGGCGAGCGGCAGTCCGTCCAGTCGCCGGCAGATCTCCGCGATCGCCTCCTCGTCCCGCAGGGCGGCTGCCGCGTCGGGGCGGACGGCGGTCGCGCGCTCGGTGAAGAGGCGGTGCGCCTGGTCGGGGAGGAGGGGCTCGACCGGGCGGACCGACTCGCCGGGGATGCCCAGGGGTTCACGGCTGGTGGCGAGGATCGTGAGCCCGGGGCAGCGGGTGAGGAGGGTCTCGGCGAGGGCGGCGGCCGCGCCGATGACGTGCTCGCAGTTGTCAAGGATCAGGAGTTGGCTGCGCGGGGCGCAGTACTCGACGAGCAGGGCGACCGGGTCGTCCTGCGGGGACGCCAGCTCGGTGGTCATCAGGACGGTCTCGCGCAGACCGAGGGCACTGACCACCGCGCCCGGCACCGCCTCCGGCCGGTCGAGCGGCGCCAGCTCGGCCAGCCACGCCTGCGGGAGGCCTGCGGCGGCTTCCTCGGCGAGGCGGGTCTTCCCGGAGCCGCCCGGTCCGGTGAGCGTGACGAGACGGGCCCTGTGCACTTCGGAACGGATGGCGTCGAGTTCGGGTTCCCGGCCCACGAAGGAGGTAAGTCGCGGACGGATGTTGCCGGTGCGCTCGGGGAGTCGGAACGGTGCACGGGGGGTACGCGGCGCAGTCGGCCCGGGGCTGTGGGCGGACGGGGCGCCGTGGGCCGGTGCGGTGCCCTGGGCCGGTGCGGTGCCCTGGGCCGGTGCGGTGCCGTGGGCCGGTGCGGTGCCGTGGTCAGGTTCCGGGCGGTTGAGGAGTTCGGTGTGCAGGGCGCGCAGGTGCGGGCCGGGGTCGGTGCCGAGGCCGTCGGCGAGGGTGCGGCGGGCGGTCTCGTACGCGGCGAGGGCATCGGCTTGGCGGCCGGTGTCGCGCAGGGCGCGGATGAGGAGGGCGTGCAGCGGCTCGTCGTACGGGTGTGCCGCGGCCAGTTCGGTCAGGCGCGGTACGGCTTCGCGGGCGCGGCCGAGGAGGAGGTCCGCCTCGGCACGCGCGCGGGTGGCCTCCATCCGGAGTGCCTCGGGGCGGGTGGCCGCGGTGCGGTCGGGGAGGTCGGCGAGGGCGGGGCCGCGCCACAGGGCGAGGGCGTCGTCCAGGGTGCGGGCGGCCGTGGGGGCGTCACCTCGGCCCAGCGCTTCATTGCCCTGGCGTACGAGGCGTTCGAAGACGAAGAGGTCGACGTCGTCCTCGGTCGCGGCGAGGCGGTAGCCGCCCGGGGCGGAGGTGACGCTGTCCTTGCCGACGGCACGGCGGAGACGGCCGATCAGGGCCTGGAGGGCGGCCGGGGCGTCCTGGGGCGGGGTGTCGCCCCACACCTCGTCGATGAGGGTCTCCGGGGCGGTGAGCCGGCCGGGTCGCAGGGCCAGGGCCGTGAGGAGGGCGCGGAGCCTGGCACCGGGAACGGGTACGGCGTCGCCCTGGTCGTCCGCTGTCTGGGTGACGCCCAGAATTCTGTACCGCACCCGTTCATTGTCACCGGCGGTGAGGCGTGCGGCACGGGGTTTGTGGGCGGTGCGCCTGTCACCCTCCGGAGGAGACCGCCCGTCGCTGGGGCGCGATGCCCGCCGGTACGGCACGCGCGCGTGCCGGTGTGCCGGTCCAGCAGGTGCCCCTGCGGGACAGCAGGCGGCGGAGCCAGAGTTCCAGGGAGACCAGGTCGGCCAGGCCGTCCAGGGGGAGGGGTTCGCCCGCCGCGGCGGCCCTGAGGGCCTTGCGGACCACTCTCGCCTCGATCAGGCCCGCCTCCGCGAGGAGCGGCGCCTCGAAGAGGGTGAGGAGGGGGTCGATGGCCATGCGCAGGCCCGCCCGGGCCGCCGCGGTGGCGGACTCCTGGGAGGGGGCGCCCCAGCCGGGCGGGAGGTCGGTGACGCCGGCGTCCTTCAGGACGGTGCGCAGGATCGCGGCACGCGCCCCCGGTTGCACGCGCAGGGTCTCGGGGAGCGCGCGGCACGCCCGGACGACCTGGTTGTCGAGGAACGGCGCGTGCAGTCGCTGGGAGCGGATCTCTGCGGCCTGTTCCAGGACGCGCAGGTCCATGGCGTGCCGGGCGAGGGCCGCACGGGCCCGGTAGTCGCCCGGACGCTGGCCGGGTCCCACGCCGGTGCGGTGCGCGGCCCCCTGGAGGCGAACCGATACTTCAGCCAGCGCCTCCCCCGTCAGCCAGCGCGCGGCAGGGCCCGCTCCACCCCAGGTGAGGGCCGCCAGGGAGGCCCCTACGGCGCCTGAGGGGTCGTCGGAGCCGAAGCTGCGGTGCATGAGGCGTTCGGCCAGGCCCTCGACGCCCGCGCGGTACGACGTACGGGCCAGCCGGCGGGCCGCGCCGTACACGCGCGCGGGGACGAGCACCGAGCCGTCGGCCTTCGTCAGCGCCGCCACCGGGCGCACCAGATGACGGCGTTTGCGGTCCATCAACAGGTCCGCGAGGCGGGCCGGGTGGGCGTCCAGCACCTGGCGGGCGCCGTAGCCCGTGAAGTGGTCCGCGCTGCCCGCCGCGAGGCGCGCCCGGTGGCGGGCGGCCGTGACCAGGCTCGGGCCGGGTTCGTCGGTCAGCGGGCCGTCCAGGTCGGCGTACGGCAGGGCCTCCTCGCCGCCGGCCACCACGACGTGGTGCAGGCGCGGGTTGGCCGCGAGGGTGCCGGCCCGTTCCAGCTCGGCCTCGCGTCCGCCGACGGCCAGGTCGTTGAAGGTGACGGCCAGCAGCCGCTCCCCCGCGCCCGTGCCGTGTCCCAGCAGCGTGCCCGGCATGCCGGGCAGACCCGCCGCGAGGAGCGCCAGCGTGCCGGAGGCCGGACCGCCGGAGAGGTCGGCGCCGATGCCCGGAACGGGCATCCCGCGCGCGGCACGCCGTTCCGCGGGCCCCATGCCGGGTACGGGGCCGGGGTCGATGTCGGGGACGTGCCGGGGCGCGGCCAGACGCGCGCGTACCGCCTCGATGAGCGCGTCGCGTACGGCGCCGACCGCGCTCTCCGGGTCGGCGAGGGGTGCCGCCACGGCGAGCGAGGCGACCTGCTCGTACCCGGCGACCTCACGGGCCCCGGCGCGAAGGATCAGCGCGTGCCCCGGCGGAATGCGGTGCACGCCGTCGTACGGGGTGGAGTCGTGCAGGGCGGCCGGTACGTCGGGGGCGGCGAGGAGCGCCGCCAGGTGACCGAAGTCGAGGTTGGCCTCGATGAGGTCGGCCAGCGGCAGCGCGGCCGTCGCGTACGCCGTGCCACCGGCCCAGGGAGTGTGGAACACCGGGCGCGCGCCCGCCAGATCGCCGCAGACGGTGATGCGCCGGCCTACCTGGACGATCGCCGTGTAGCTGCCCGGCCAGGCCGTCAGATGCCGAAGTGCCCCCCCGCGCGCGGCGAACAGTCCGACGCGCAGCTGTTCGTCGGTCGCGCCGCAGGTGCCGAGGACCGCGACCCGGGTCCGGGCGTCGGCCTTCACCACCCGCACCTCGTCGGGGCGCCAGTCGCCGACGGCCCACAGCGGATCGGGGTCGCCCCACAGGAGTTGGGAGCCGACCGGGTGCAGGGTCTCGCCGTCGTGGCCGACCCGCCCTCCGTACGCCGCATCGTCGTCGTCACGGCCGCCGTGAGCAACGGATCCGCCCAGCGCGCCCGCGGCGGTGCTGCTCCATCCCACCAACCACCGCATGGACGCCTCCACAGGCTGTGGACAACCGAGTGCACCGTACGAACGGTTCACCATGCTGCCACGAAGAACGCGCTGCAGAAGGAGGCGGCGCCGCTCACGATCCGGGGACTGCGCCCGCGTCAACTCGTCGGCGGCTCTGGGGGAGTCGCTGCGCACCCCGGCGTCCGCGACGTGAATGCGCCCCCGGTACGCTCCCCCAAGACGCCCTGCGCGCCCTCGATTTCCGTGGTGGGAGGCGTTGTCACCCACAGAACAGAGGGTCGATTTTCGGCCAAATCCCCGTTGCGCGCCGCGCGTCGAGAACGTCCCGCGCAGGCTTCGCACACGCTCCGTACACACACGCGTGCCCGGCAAGGCCCGCGCCGGTCCGGGAGACGGACGCCGTCTCCCGGACCGTTCCGCCGCCCGCGGGGATGAAGGCGGCGGTGTCCCCCAGCCCACTGGATCCAGTACAGCGGGCCGACCCACGCACGACCCATGGAACCGCTCCCGTGATGGCCAAAGAAGAGCGCACGGCCGGGCGCACGGCCACACAGCGGGAGCACGCCGCGACGGTCCGTGCCGGCCCCCCGGGATTCGTACGGACCACAATCCCGCCAACCGGAAGAATGCCCCTTAACGCTTGGGATGCGGCGAACTACGCTGGGTTTACGAATGCCGCATGGTTATGCCAGCGCGGCAGCCGTCTGTGTCGAGGGGTGGCGCAATGTCCAGGGAGCAACGCGGGCCGAACGAAAAACTCGGCGCCGTTCTCGCCCTCGCGGGAATCAGCAACGCAGGACTCGCGCGACGCGTCAACGATCTTGGCGCTCAACGCGGGTTGACTCTTCGCTACGACAAGACGTCCGTGGCGCGCTGGGTGTCGAAGGGCATGGTGCCGCAGGGCGCCGCGCCCCACCTCATCGCGGCCGCCATCGGTCAGAAGCTCGGCCGTCCGGTGCCGCTCCACGAGATCGGCCTGGCGGACGCGGATCCCGCGCCCGAAGTGGGCCTCGCCTTCCCCAGGGACGTCAACCAGGCCGTGCGCTCCGCCACGGAGCTCTACCGCCTCGACCTCGCCGGCCGCCGGGCCGGTTCCGGGGGCATCTGGCAGTCGCTGGCCGGATCGTTCGCAGTAAGCGCGTACGCGACGCCCGCCTCACGGTGGCTGATAACCCCGGCCGACAGTTCGGTGGCGCGCGACGCACACCTCGTGGAGGAGTCCGGCGCACCGCTCAAAGTCGGCCACAGCGATGTGCAGAAGCTGCGGGAGGCCGCCGAGGACGCCAGACGCTGGGACTCCAAGTACGGAGGCGGCGACTGGCGTTCGTCCATGGTGCCGGAGTGCCTGCGGGTGGAGGCGGCTCCGCTGCTGCTCGGCTCGTACTCCGACGAGGTCGGCCGGGCCCTGTTCGGGGCGAGCGCCGAACTGACCCGGCTCGCGGGGTGGATGGCCTTCGACACCGGTCAGCAGGAGGCCGCGCAGCGCTACTACATCCAGGCGCTGCGGCTCGCCCGCGCGGCGGCCGACGTACCCCTCGGGGGATATGTGCTGGCCTCCATGTCCCTCCAGGCCACCTACCGCGGCTTCGGCGACGAGGGCGTCGATCTCGCGCAGGCGGCCCTGGAGCGCAACCGGGGGCTGGCCACGGCCCGCACGATGAGCTTCTTCCGGCTCGTCGAGGCACGCGCGCACGCGCGCGCCGGGGACGCGCATGCCGCCGGCGCGGCGCTCAAGGCCGCCGAGGGCTGGCTGGAGCGGTCCCGGGACGGCGACCACGACCCGTCCTGGCTGGGCTTCTACTCCTACGACCGGTTCGCCGCCGACGCCGCCGAGTGCTACCGCGATCTCAAGGCGCCGCGTCAGGTGCGGAGGTTCACCGAGCAGGCGCTGTCGCAGCCGACGGAGGAGTTCGTCCGGTCGCACGGGCTGCGGCTCGTCGTCTCGGCGGTCGCCGAACTGGAGTCGGGGAACCTGGACGCCGCCTGCGCGCAGGGGGTGCGGGCCGTCGAGGTGGCCGGGCGCATCTCCTCCGCCCGCACCACCGAGTACGTCAAGGATCTTCTGCACCGGCTGGAGCCCTACGGCGACGAGCCCCGGGTGGTGGAACTGCGCGAGCGGGCCCGGCCGCTGCTGATGACTCCGGCGTAGGCCGGCGCGGGGCGGCGCGGGACCCGCATGACGCCCGACCCGGGTTTGAAGGCACTGTCAGTGGCGCAGTGCACTATCGAAGCCGGGAGGTGGTGTGCGTGTCGAAGATCGCTTACGACTGTGATGTGCTCGTGGTCGGCGGGGGCATCGTCGGGCTGTCCACGGCGTACGCGATCACGCGTGCCGCGCCGGGTACGCGGGTGACGGTGCTGGAGAAGGAACCCGGGGTCGCCCGGCACCAGACGGGGCGCAACAGCGGGGTCGTCCACAGCGGGATCTACTACCGGCCGGGGTCGCTGAAGGCGCGGTACGCGGTACGCGGCGCGGCCGAGCTGACGAAGTTCTGCGCGGAGTACGGCATCGCGCACTCCGTCACCGGCAAACTGATCGTCGCGACGGACCGGGCCGAGCTGCCCCGGCTGCACGCGCTGGTCCAGCGTGGCCGGGAGAACGGCATTCCGGTCCGGGAACTGGGCGCCGCCCAGATCGCGGAGTACGAGCCCGAGGTCCGGGGACTCGCCGCCATACGCGTGCGGACGACCGGCATCTGCGACTACACGGCCGTCGCACGGCAGCTGGGCCGGGCCTCCGGGGCGGAGATCCGGTACGGCGCGCGGGCCGTGCGGATCGACCGGCGGCCGGAGCGCGGGGTGGCGGTGCTCACCGCGCGCGGGGACGTCGTACGGGGGCGGGTGCTGGTGAACTGCGCCGGGCTGTACTGCGACGAGGTCGCCCGGCTGACGGGGGACGAGCCCGAGGTGCGGATCGTGCCGTTCCGGGGCGAGTACTACGAGCTGGCGCGGCCGGAGCTGGTGCGCGGGCTGGTGTACCCGGTACCCGATCCGGCGTTCCCGTTCCTCGGCGTCCATCTGACCAGGGGGATCGACGGGGGTGTGCACGTCGGCCCCAATGCCGTGCCGGCGCTGGCCCGGGAGGGGTACGGCTGGGGCGTCGTACGGCCCCGCGAGGCGATGGCGACGGCGGCCTGGCCCGGGGTGTGGCGGATGGGCCGGCAGCACTGGCGGTACGGGGTCGGGGAGCTGCGGCGTTCGGTGTCGAAGGGTGCGTTCGTGGACGCGGTGCGCCGGCTGCTGCCGGCCGTGGAGGAGGGGGACCTGGTGCGGGCGGCGGCCGGGGTGCGGGCGCAGGCGGTGCTGCGGGACGGCGCTCTGGTGGACGACTTCCTGATACGGGAGGGGCCACGGACGGTCCACGTGCTGAACGCGCCCTCGCCGGCGGCCACCGCCGCCCTGCCGATCGGGCGGGAGGTGGCCCGCCGGGCCCTGGGAGCGCTGACCGACGCGTGAGCGGCGGGGTGCCGTGCTCACGGAGGCGGCGGTCCGGTGCCGGGCTCCCGGCCGCCGCGGGCACCGCGGGCCGACCCGTAAAATCGACACCACTGTGTCTGATTCCGTGAGCACCCCCGAAGCCCCCCAGCCCTTTCCCGGTGGCGAGCACCACCCGGGCGAGTCCGTTCGGCACACCCGGGCCAAGGGGGAACCCAGGTTCCCCGACGGGCCCAAGGCCGATCCCGCCGGGTCTCACTTCGAGCGGCGGATCCGGAGTTTCCAGCCCCGGCGCAGCCGGGTGACGGCCGGGCAGGCGGACGCGTTGCAGCGGCTGTGGGCCAAGTGGGGGCTCGACATCGACGGGCACGCCGTCGACCTCGCCCAGTTGTTCGGGGACGACCGTCCCGTCGTGCTGGAGATCGGCTTCGGCATGGGTGAGGCGACCGCGCAGATGGCGGCCGCCGACCCGGACGCCGGCATCCTCGCGGTGGACGTGCACACGCCCGGCCAGGGAAATCTGCTCAACCTCGCGGACCGCACCGGGCTGACCAACGTCCGGGTGGCCAACGGTGACGCGATCATCCTGCTGCGCGAGATGCTGCCGGCGGACTCGCTCGACGGGCTGCGCGTCTACTTCCCCGACCCCTGGCCGAAGAAGCGCCACCACAAGCGGCGCCTGATCCAGCCCGAGTTCCTCGACCTGGCCGCGACCCGGCTGAAACCGGGCGCGACCGTGCACTGCGCCACGGACTGGGAGCCGTACGCCGAGCAGATGCTCGAGGTGCTGACCGCGCACCCCGACTTCGAGAACACCCAGGCCGACGGCGGGTTCGCGCCGCGGCCCGAGTTCCGGCCGCTGACCCGTTTCGAGGGGCAGGGGCTGGACAAGGGTCACGTCGTGAACGATCTGCTCTTCCGTCGCGTACAGCATCGCGTCCGGCCCGGGGATCGCTGACCGCCCAGGGGGCCGATCAACGAGACCGACCAAGGGATCACCGACCGACCTCCCCCTCCACCACAGTCCTCTCCCTCGTTAGGGTCGATGCCGTGGCCATCAGTCCTCCGTTTCCGCCCCGTCCGCCGCACCCCGGCGGCGCACCCGAGGACGCTGTGCTCCGGCACGCTCACTGGTGGCAACACAGGTGGGCGCGGTACGGGGCGCTGATCACCCTGCTCACGCTGTCCGGACTGGTGATCCTCGCGCTGGTGCGCGAACAGACCGGTACGGAAGGGTTCCTGGTCGGGCTCGGGCTCGCCGTGCTGCCCGTGCCGCTGCTGGTCGCCGCCTTCCGGTGGCTGGACCGGGTCGAGCCGGGACCCTGGCGGAACCTGGTCTTCGCCTTCGCCTGGGGCGCATGCGCGGCAGCACTGATAGCCATCATCGCCAACAGCTTCGCGACCAGATGGATAGCCACCGCGACCGCCGACCCGTCCAGCGCGGACACCCTCGGGGCGACCGTCATAGCGCCGATCGTCGAGGAGTCCGCGAAAGCGGCCGCCGTCCTGCTGGTGTTCCTCTTCCGCAGGCGGGACTTCACCGGGATCGTCGACGGCGTGGTCATAGCCGGGGTCACCGCCACCGGCTTCGCCTTCACCGAGAACATCCTCTACCTAGGCACCGCCTTCGGCACCGACCAGCTCACGGGCGACACCGGCATCGCCTCGGTCACCGCCGCGACCTTCTTCGTCCGCGTCATCATGTCGCCGTTCGCGCACCCCCTGTTCACCGTCCTGACCGGCATCGGCTTCGGCGTCGCCGCGCTCTCCGGGGACCGCCAGCACCTGCGGCGCGTGCTGGTCCCGCTGGGCGGGCTGCTCCTCGCGATGGGCATGCACGCCCTGTGGAACGGCTCCTCGTCGTTCGGCGAGTTCGGGTTCTTCGCGGTGTACGCGGCGATCATGGTGCCCGCGTTCGGGCTGCTGACCTGGCTGGTGGTGTGGACGCGGCAACGCGAGCTGCGCACCGTGCGCGAGGAACTGCCCGCCTACGCGGCCGCCGGCTGGCTCACCCCGGCCGAGCCGTTCGCGCTCGGCTCGATGCGGGCCCGGCGACTGGCCCGGGAGTACGCCGGCCGTCACCTCGGCAAACCGGCCGCGCGGGAGGTCGCGCGGTACGAGGCGTACGCGACGTCCCTCGCGTTCCTGCGGCACCGCGGCCGACGGGGGCGGGCCGGCGCGGACTTCCTCGTACGGGAGCGGGAGTTGCTCAACGAACTGTGGCGGCGGACGGACGTCGCCCGGCCCGCGCTGGACCACGCGGCCCGGATGACGGCCCCGCCGGTACGGGTGGCCCCGCCGCCCTGGCCGGTCCAAGGGGTGTACGGGTACGGCCAGGGTCCGGCCCACGGCCAGGGTCACAGCGCCGGATTCGGCCATCCGACCGCGCCTGTGTACGGCAGTCCGACGGCGCCGACGTACGGGAACGGGTACGGGTACGGGTACGGGTACGGGAACGGGTACGGGAACGGGTACGGGAACGGGTACGGGTACGGGTACGGGTACCCCTCGGCACACGTCCACGGACCCGGACACATCCCCGGACCCGGACCCGGGTATCCGGCGGGACCGTATCCCGCTCCCCACTCGCACCGGTAGGCCGGGCCGAGGCCCGGCGCAGGCAGGGTCGAGGCCCGGCGCAGGCAGGGTCGAGGCCCGCGTCAGGTCATCAGGCCGAGGCGCCGGTCAGCCGGGTGATCTCCTGCGCCGTCAGTTCCAGCTGCGCCACCCCCAGCAGCGCCGGCAGCTGCTCGACCGTCCGCGCGGAGGCGATCGGCGCGGCCACCGTGGGCTGCGCGGCGAGCCACGCAAGGGCGACCGTGGGGATCTCGGTGCCGTGGGCCTGGGCGATCTCGTCCAGGGCGGTGAGGACGTTGCGGCCCCGCTCCGTGTCGAGGTGCTTGGCGGCGCCGGCCGCGCGGGCGCTCTGCACGGTCGTACCGGGCCGGTACTTGCCGGTGAGGAAGCCGGCGGCCAGGGCGAAGTACGGGACGGCGGCGATGCCGAAGCGGGCGGCGAGGTCCTGGAGTCCGCCCTCGTAGGTGTCGCGGGAGACCAGGTTGTAGTGGGGCTGGAGGGCGACGTACCGGGCCAGGCCCTCACGGTCGGAGAACTCCAGGGACTCCTGGAGGCGCTCGGGCGTGATGTTGGAGGCGGCGATGTGCCGTACCTTGCCCGCCCGCACCAGCTCGTCGAGCGCGCCTACGATCTCCTCGACGGGCACCTCGGGCTTGTCGAAGTGCGTGTAGTAGAGGTCGATGTGGTCGGTGCCCAGACGGCGGAGCGAAGCGTCGGCGGCGGCCTTGATGTTGTCGGCGGACAGGCCGGGGAACTCGGGGTGCTGACTCACCTTGGTGGCGATCACGACGTCGTCGCGGTTGCCCCGGGCCTGCACCCACCTGCCGATGATGGTCTCGGACTCACCACCGCTGTTGCCCTCGATCCACGCCGTGTAGGAGTCGGCGGTGTCGATGAAGTTGCCGCCCGCGGCCGCGTAGGCGTCGAGTACGGCGAAGGAGGCCGTCTCGTCGGCGGTCCAGCCGAAGACGTTGCCGCCGAGGGAGAGCGGGAAGACCTCGAGGTCGGAGGAGCCGAGCTTGCGAAGTGAAGTCATGCTTCGTGTCAACGGGCGGCACCGGCCCGCCCATTCCGGGCGTGACGCGAAGAACATGTGAACAGCACGTATGACCGGCCCTGTGGCCGGTACCTGTGACCGGCAAAGACCGGCAGCCCCGACGCGGAGGGCGTCAAGGCTGGCGGGTGGATCAGGGGTGACCGGACGAACCCGCTCAGGCACCCGGAGGTCCGAGGGAACGGCTCAGGGGTCCTGGCGGGACGGCTCGGGGTCCCCGGAGGGACGACTCAGGGGTTGAGGCCCTTGTCGCGCAGCCAGGCCGCCGGGTCGATGCCTTCGGCGCTGCCGCCCGGGTGGACCTCGAGGTGGAGGTGGGCCCCGGTGACGTTCCCGGTCGCGCCCACCCGGCCGATCACATCACCGGTGGCGACCTTCTGGCCGACACTGACACTGATCGACGACTGGTGGCAGAACCACAGCTCGGTGCCGTCGTCCAGGGTCAGGATGGTGCGGTAGCCGTAGGAACCGGCCCAGCCGGCCTCGGTGATGGTGCCGCTGTGGACGGCCTTGATGAGCGTGCCCGTCGGCGCGGCGAAGTCGAGACCCGTGTGGTAGCCGGAGGACCAGAGCGAACCGGCCTGACCGAAGGTCGAGGTGATGGTGTACGAGGAGGTCGGCAGCGTGTACTGCTTGGCCAGCTCGGCCAGGCGCGCGGCCTCGGCCTTCGCGGCTGCCTCCTCGGCGGCCTTCTTCTTCGCGGCGGCGGCCTTGGCCTCCGCCTCCTTCTCGGCCTTGGCGGCGGCGTCGGACTCGGCCTTGGCCGCTGCGGCGAGGGCCTTGACCTCGACCTGGGACTGCTGCGACTCGGCCTGCGCCATGATCCGGCTGCGCAGCGCCTCGCCGGCGTCGGCGGCGCTCTCCTCGGTGTCCACGGCGGCTTCGGAGCCGAAGCTGGCGAGGGCCGGCGCGGCTTCCGGGGCGGGCTCGTCGTCGGAGATGAGCGAGCCCACGTTGGGCAGGTCCGGCATCGAGATGGAGACCGGGGCCTTGCCGGTGTTGGCGCTGGCCATGCCACCCGCGCTGACGGCGGCTATGACGCCGACGCCGAGAACGGTGGAGCTGCGGGCGAATCCGCCGCCGCGCTGCTTGGCGACGCGGTGCTTGCCGCGTACCGGGCGAGTGGACTCCGCGGTGGGGTTCCACTCCTCCCAAGGTCCCTCGTCGGTGCGGTAGCCGCCGTAGCCGAAGGTCTCGGTGGACCGCTGGCTGGGCGCGTAAGGGGCCTCGGGGGCAGGCGGGTTGGACGCCACGCGGGCGCACTCCTTTCCTTCCGTCGCCTACCGGGTTAGCTGACGGGTTCGGAGCGGGAAGGTCTCCTACGCGCGTATACGTGTCGTGGACTCTGCGAGTTCACGACGGCTTCCGCGTGATTCACCCCATGGTGGTGGTTCCCCGGTTCCCTTGCGGGATTCGGCACGTGCCGCACGGAGCCGACTCTGGTGCCGGCTGGGACGACCGCGCTGCGTTATCGAACGTTAATAGACCCGGGGGTGGGTTTCCAAGCCGTTCCTCTTGATCAACAACATTTCCGGCCTGGACTTTTGGGCTACCAGCGGTGAAAAACGGGCGAGTTGACCACGCCTCGACATGCCCCGGAAACGCTTCATCAGTCATGGGATTCTTGATGGTGACTCAGTCGTTATGCGCAGGGCGGTCGACCGGTCACCAAGAGTGAGGGAAACGGTCGAAGCCGTCGACGAAAACACCGAAGGCCGGAACCCTTTCGGATTCCGGCCTTCGGTTCATCAGTAGCGGGGACAGGATTTGAACCTGCGACCTCTGGGTTATGAGCCCAGCGAGCTACCGAGCTGCTCCACCCCGCGGCGATGAACACAACTGTACGGCATCAGAGGGACAGAAAGCACATCGCTTGATCCACGGGGCCCCAGCGGCCTCAGAGGAGGTGGCGGTTCGGCTCCTTCGCCCGCTCCTCGTACTCCGGGAGCACGAGGACGTCGACGCCCTGGGCCGTCAGCAGGCCGGTTCCGTCCGCCTCCGTGACGAAGGTGTCCGGCTCGCGCCAGGCCGTGACCACCCTGCGCACCCCCGCGTCGAGGATCAGGCGGGCGCAGGGGGCCGGGCGGGAGGAGCGGCGGGCGCACGGTTCGAGACTGCTGTAGACGGTGGCGGTGGGCAGCCGGGGGTCGGCCGGGTCGAGCTTCGCGAGGGCGGCCTCCTCGGCGTGCACGACCGGGTCGCCGGCCTCGCGGGAGTGGCCGCGCGCCAGCTCCGTGCCGTCGGCGGCCACGATCACCGCGCCGACGCTGAAGGCGGTCTTCGACGGCGGGCAGTCGGCGGCGAGGGCGCAGGCGAGGGCCAGCCAGTGCCGGTCGGCCGCGGCGGGCAGCGGTCCGGCGCCGGGGGCGGTGGGCTCGTAGCGGTTCAGGACGACGTCCTCGATGCGCCGGGTCTCCACCAGGCGCAGGCGTCCGCCCTGGTAGCCGCCCGGCCCGAACAGGCGGGGCGCGGCCGGGTCGCCCACGAAGAGCGGGGCGAGGACGAGCTGGAGTTCGTCGGCGAGGCCCTGCCGGAGCAGCTGGGTGTGGATCGTTCCGCCGCCCTCGACCATGAGGCGCCGTACGCCGCGCACGTCGTGGAGGTGTTCGAGGAGGCGGCGCCAGTCCAGCTCGGGGCCGAGCGGGACGGCGTCCGCGGCGATGCCCAGCGCGTGGACCCGCTCGGCGCCCTTCTCCGTCGTGTACACGACCTTCTCGCCGCCCGTGTGCCAGAAGTTCGCCGCCGGGTCGAGGTCGCCGGAGCCGCTGACGGTGACCTTGAGGGGGTACGGCGGCAGTCCGGCGGCCACCCGGGCGGCACGGCGCTCGGGGGAGTTCACGAGGAGCCGGGGGTTGTCGGCGCGGATCGTGCCGGCGCCGATGAGGATGGCGTCGACGGAGGCCCGCACCTCGTCGACGCGGTCGAAGTCGGCGCGGCTGGAGAGGAGCAGGCGCTCGGGCGTGGTGTCGTCCAGATAGCCGTCGAGGGAGACGGCGGCGGACAGCAGGACGTACGGGTACGGCATCGGCGCGGCTCTCCCTGGGATGACGGGCAGGGCTTGGTTCAAGTTTGAAACAAACTTACACTGGGAGCATGACGACTCGCTGGCTCACCCCCGAGGAGCAACGCGCCTGGCGCGCGTACGTTGCCGGCTACCTCCTCCTCGAGGACGCGATCGACCGGCAGCTCCAGCAGGAGGCCGGCATGCCCCACCTGTACTACTCCATCCTCGCCAACCTCTCCGACATCCCGGAACGGCGGCTGCGGATGACCGACCTCGCGGAGCGGCTGAAGATCACCCGCAGCCGGCTGACCTACGCGGTCTCCCGGCTGGAGAAGGACGGGCTGCTGCGGCGCGAGGACTGCCAGTGGGACAAGCGCGGCAGCGTCGCCGTCCTGACCGACGAGGGCATGGCGGTGCTGGAGGACGTGGCGCCCGGCCATGTCGAGACGGTCCGCACGGCCCTGTTCGACCGGCTCACCGCCGAGCAGGTGGGGCAGCTGGAGGAGATCTTCACGCAGGTCGCACGCGGGTTCCAGGAGAAGGACGGCGGCGAGACGGCACCGGAGGACCTCCCGTGGCGCCGCCGCTCGTCACCCTGCTCCGGAACCCCGTGACCGCGGACCGCGATCGCGGCCCTGTGACCACGGCCCCGTGACCACGGCCCTGCAACCGCGACCGCCCGACCGCGACCGCCCGGCCGCGGCCTCGTGAGGGGCGCCACAAACCAGTTGCTTCAAATTTAAAGCATGAGGTAGGGTCTCGACTCGTTGGATCTGCTTCAAATCTGAAGCACAAGACGGCCCAGCGCCGCCTTGCCACCGTCCTCCGGACCCGGGAGACCGCATGCCCGACACCCCCGCCGCCACCCCGCGCGCCCGCGTCCGGGTACCGCTGCGCTTCCCCGACGGCTACTCCGTCGACGCCGAACTGGTCACCTTCCACGGCCTCGTCGACGGCCAGGAGCACGTCGCCGTCGTCCTCGGCGAGCCGGCGCCCGGCGCCACCCCCCTGGTCCGGCTGCACTCCGAGTGCCTGACCGGTGATGTCTTCGGCTCCGCCCGCTGCGACTGCGGGCCGCAACTGCGCGAGGCGGTCGAGCGCATAGCCGGGACCGGCGGCGTCCTGCTCTACCTGCGGCAGGAGGGCCGCGGCATCGGCCTCTACAACAAGCTCGACGCCTACGCCCTCCAGGACCAGGGCCTGGACACCTACGAGGCGAACGCCGCGCTCGGCCTGCCCGAGGACGACCGGGACTACACGGCGGCCGCCCAGATGCTGCGCGCCCTGGGCATCACGAGCCTGGACCTGCTGTCCAACAACCCCGACAAGGCGGGCCAGTTGCGCGCCCTGGGCATCGAGGTGCAGGACCGGGTCCCGACCGGCGTCTTCACGACCCCGCACAACGTCCGATACCTGCGCGCGAAGGTCCTCCAGACCCAGCACACGCTGCCGCTGGCCGACCTCACCGGGCTCAACGTGGGCTGACCGCCGGCGGCCCGAACGGGCCGTCCAGCGCGGCCCACTGGAGCAGCATGATGGTCTTCGCGTCCGCGATCGCGCCGGTGCGGACGAGGTCGAGGGCCTCGGCGAAGGGGAGTTCGACGACGGCGATGTCCTCGCCCTCGGCCGCCACGCCCGCCGTGTCGGCGCCGGGGGCGGAGGCGTCGTAGGGCGCGGCGAAGAAGCTGAGGCGCTCGGTGACCGAACCGGGGCTCATGAACGCGTCGAAGACATGCTCGACGTCGTGCACCGCCCGGCCGGTCTCCTCGGCCGCCTCGCGGCGGATCGCCTCGCGCGGGTCGTCGCCGTCCAGGAGTCCGGCGGCGGCCTCCAGCAGCATGCCGTCCGGGTGTCCGTTGACGTACGCGGGCAGCCGGAACTGCCGGGTGAGCAGGACGGTACGGCGGTCGGGGTCGTAGAGCAGGATCGTGGCGCCGTCGCCCCGGTCGTACGTCTCGCGCAGTTCGCGGCTCCAGTGGCCGTCGCTGTGCCGGTAGTCGAAGGTGGTGCGGCGCAGGACGGACCAGTCGCAGGCGAGGACCTCGACGTCGAGGACGCGGACCCGGTCGTTGCCGGTGAGGTCGCGTCCGTGGCGGTCGAGTCCGGTGCGGCCGCGGGGGTCGGGGACGTCGATGCCGGGGGTGCCCGGCGCGGGGCGGGACGCGGCGTCGTGGGGATGCGCGTCGTGGGAGCCGGACGCGGGGGCGGGCGAGGGGGCGACGTGCTCGGTCATCGGCGGCCTTCGAGGAGGGGGGCAGCGGCGTCGGGGACGGCGCCGAGATCGGCGTAGACGGGCTTGCCCTGGGCACGGGCCTGCTCGGTCATCCGGTCCGCGCCCTGCGACGGACCGCCGATGCGCAGCACCGCGTCGCAGCGCTCCAGCAGGCGTTCGGCGACGGGGTGGAAGAGCTCGTCGAAGAGCGAGTCGCCGGGGGCGGCGCCGCCCGCCGCCTCCAGCAGGGGCAGCGCGAGCGCCTCGCCGGTGACGGGCAGATGCCCGGCGCGGAACAGGACGAGGGCGACCTCGTTCATGTCCCTCACATGGGCCGCGAGCTTCGCGGGGTCGTCGCCGGTGCCCGAACGGTACGGGCCGGCGACCAGGATCATCAGCGGTTTCACGGGGTCTCCTGGAGCGGGTTCAGGCCAGCCGGGTCTCGACGCCCGCCTCACGCAGGGCGTCCAGGGTCTGCGGGCCGCCGGGATGGGTGGCGGGGTCCGCCGCGGCGGCGTCGGTGACGAAGGACCGCACGGCGTCGAGCGGGGCGACCTGGCTGAACGCCCGCACACCCAGCTTGGTCGCGTCGGCGACGGCGACCGTACGGGCGGCCTGGCCGAGCCCCACCTGCTTGACGGCCGCGTCCTCGAGCGAGAACTCCGACCAGCCGTGCACGGCGTGCACCCCGCCGATCGACATCACGAAGACGTCGAAGGCCAGGGCCTCGAGGGTGCGCAGGGCCAGCGGCCCCACGAGGGACCGCTCACCCGGGCGGGACCGGCCGCCGACGACCAGCAGGTCGATGCCGGGCCGGTCGGCCAGCCGCAGCGCCGCCTGGAGACTGAGCACGGCCACGGTCAACGGGCCCCGCGCGGCGAGGTGTTCCGCCACGTGCACGGTCGTGGTCCCGGCGTCCAGCAGCACCCGTGAACCCGGCTCGACGAGTCCGGCGACGGCGGCGCCGAGCCGGTCCTTCGTCGCCGCCTGCCACGCCTGCCGGGCCTCGAAGCCGCCGCCCTCCTCGCGCGGCCGGCCGGCGACGGCCCCGCCGTGCACCCGCCGTACCAGCCCCTGCCGCTCCAGCACGTCCAGGTCCCGGCGCACGGTCATCTCCGAGACCCCGAGCCGCTGAGCGAGCTCGGCGACGGAGACCCGCCCCTGCGCCTGCCCCTGCCCCTGCCCTTGGTCCTGGCCGTGCCCCTGCACGAGGCGAAGGGTCAGGTCGAGACGGTCTGCGACATCCATGACACCATTTCTACCATGTCAATGTTCGAATGAACATCGACATGTTCACCGATGCCTAGGAGCCCGGCGGAGCCGCCTGGACCTCGGGAGCGTGCGGATAGGCGGCCGACCGGTGCTGGAAGGAGAGGATCTTCGGGTTCTGGACGACCCCGTCGCGGATCTCGACGGCCTTGCGGACCGTGGGGTCGGCGTCCCATGCCGTGGGACCGCTCATGACCTTGCGCAGGTAGGGAAGGAGCGCCTCGCTGATCTCCCAGGTGGCGGAGTTCCACAGGTGGGACGGGCTGTGATCCACCGCGTAGTAGTGGCACCCCGGCCCCACCGTGGGCATGGGCTCGCCGAAGGTCGTCGGACGGGCCCATTCGAAGCCCATGCCCTCGTCGCAGGCGACGTCGACGAAGAAGGTGCCCGGCCGGAACAGGGCGAGTTCCTCGTCGGTGACGAACATGAGCGGCGCGTCGGTGTCCTGGAGGACGCAGTTGACGATGACGTCGAACCCGGCCAGGTACTCCGCCAGCGGCATGGAACCGGCCGCGGTGACGGCCCGCAGGCGCGACGGGTCGTCCTCCTGCTCCTCGAAGTGGGCCATCACGACCGAGGGCATCGGCGAGGCCACCGCCGCGGCGGCGCGCTGGGTGAGCACCGTGACGTCCGTGACCCCCATGGCGCCCAGGCCGGTGACCGCTCCGCGCGCCGTGGCGCCGAAGCTGATGACCACCGCGCGCAGGCGGCGGCCGTAGTGGCCGGTCAGCCCGCCGAGCTGGAGGGCGTGCAGCACCGAGCAGTAGCCGGCGAGCTCGTTGTTCTTGTGGAACACATGGACGCTGAAGGCGCCCGTGGAGGTCCAGTGGTTCATGGCCTCCCAGGCGATCAGGGTCAGCCGTCGGTCGATGCCGATCTGGGTCATCTTCTCGTCCTGCACACAGTGCGGCCAGCCCCACAGGACCTGGCCCTCGCGCAGCTCGGCGACGTCGTCGTGCATCGGTTTGGGCAGCAGCGCGATGTCGCACTCGGCGATGAGCCGCTCGCGGGAGCGCAGGCCGGCCACGAGTGGTCGCAGCGCGTCGTCGGCGATGCCGAAGCGTTCGCCGTAGCCCTGTTCGAGGAAGATCCGCTCGCGTACGTCCGGGGCGATCCGGTCGAGGTGGCGGGGGTGCAACGGAAGGCGGAACTCGTTCTCCTTGCGGGAGGAGGCGAGTACTCCGAGACTCATCAGGCTCATGTGGGGCGGCTCATTTCCGACCGGACACGATGTGCTCCGGCATTGCCGTTCCCCGAGGGCGACGCCGAAACGGATGACGGCGTGCGAGGTGCGCTCGGTACCGCCACCGTACTCCCGGCCCGGCCGCGGAGCGCCCGCCGCTCGTTCGGGCTCGAAGGATCCGCAGGCGCAGGGCACCGGGGCCCTGCGGGCTTCTAGCATGATCGAATGGTTGCCGATGATGCCCAGCGGTCCGGGACAGGACGGGAAGTCGTGTCCCGCCACGACCCCGACGGCGCAAGCGATGCCCGGGAGAACCCGCACCCCGTCACCGACCTGGTCGAGCGGGCGGCCGACCTGGTCGAACCGATCAAGCCGAAGCTGCGTGGCTGGCTCCACGCCGCGATGGTCCCCGCCTCACTGAGCGCCGGCATCGTCCTGATCTGCCTGGCCAGGACACCCCAGGCGACCCTGGCCTGCGCCGTGTACGCCGTGACCGCCTGGCTGCTGTTCGGGACGAGCGCCGTCTACCACCTGGGCACCTGGGGGCCGCTGGGCGAGGCCGTTCTGCGCCGCCTCGACCACGCCAACATCTTCCTGATCATCGCCGGCACCTGCACCCCGCTGGCCGTGCTCCTCGTGCCGTCGGACCAGCGGGCCCTGTTGCTGTGGATCGTCTGGGCGGGCGCGCTGGCCGGCATCGCCTTCCGTGTGCTGTGGGTCTCGGCTCCCCGCTGGCTGTACACGCCCTGCTACCTGGCCCTGGGCTGGGCGCCGGTGAGTTACCTGCCCGACTTCCTGCACGCCGGCGGAGCGGCCGTACTCACCCTGGTGGTGGCCGGCGGCCTCCTCTACAGCGCGGGCGCGGTGGTCTACGCCCTCCGCCGTCCCGACCCCTCACCCCGCTGGTTCGGCTTCCACGAGGTGTTCCACACCCTGACCGTGGCGGCCTTCGCCTCGCACTACGTCGCCATTTCCCTGGCCGCCTACTGACCCCCGGCGCATCGCACCGCGGTCCGCCCCGGCGCTGCGCCGACCGCGGCACCGCCATCCCGCGGGCCCGTCCCGGACGGGTCGGTGCATAGAATCCGATCTCATGCCGAAGCCTGACGAGCTGATCGTTGACATCGCCGCCCTTGTGGAGTCCGAGCAGAGCAATCAGATGCCCCTGACCGTCGTCACCGGTGGTGCCGTCATCACCGGTCGACTGGCACCCGAAGCCACCTGGCGGCAGCGGGTGTCGGAGGTGCTGACGGACTCCGCTCACCTGGGAGAGTTCTCCGCCGTCTTCGACACCCCCGCGAAGAAGGACGGGCCACCGACGCATCTGCACTTCCATGTCGCCCGGATCCTCCAGGGCACGGTGGGGATCCCCGAGACGGGCGGGATGTACCGCGTGGCGATCGAGGACGTCAGCGCCTGGACCATCGGGGACTTCAGCTACTCCGACCACTGACCGACCGACCCGCCACCGCCGGGCCGACAACGGCACGGCACCCGCGCTCACGCACCGGCCCGGAAACGGAAGCGGCGCCCGGGCCGACCGAAGTCGACCCGGGCGCCGCGTCACAGGCCGGAAGGGGGTGTCCCCCGCCTCGCCGCCGGTAGGCCCTGTGGGACTCGAACCCACAACCAATGGATTAAAAGTCCACTGCTCTGCCAATTGAGCTAAGGGCCCAGGCGATGTTGCCTCCCCGAGCATAGCCGGACGCGGCCGTGTCTCCGATCGGGTATCGGAGACACGGGCGCGCCGGGCGACGCGAAGCGATCGGGATCGGTCACTGCTCGGGCAGTTCGGCGGGCGCCGCCGCCCGTGACGCCTCGCGGGCGACGGTCCGTTCGTGATCGGGATTCAGGAACCAGTGGCGGGCGGAGACCTGCCACCACACCCCCGCGAAACCCAGCACGACGAGGACCGCGACCGGGGCGTAGTTGAAGGTCTCCCAGGTGACCGGGGAGACCTGGGGCAGCATGAACAGGACGGTGATGACGGCCACCCACGCCACCGACACCACGCCGATCGCCTTCGACCAGCGGCCCAGGTGCCACGGCCCCCGCGCGAAGGCCTCGCCCTTGCGCAGGCGCAGCAGGGTCGGGATGACGTACGCGATGTAGAGCCCGATGACGGCGATCGAGGTGACGGCCGCGTACGCGGTCACGTTGATCAGGTACGGCAGGCCCAGCACCAACGCGCCGCCGGCCGCCAGCCAGACGGCCGCGACGGGCGTGCGGGTGCGCGGGCTGACCGTGTGCCAGATGTGCGAGTACGGCAGCGCCCCGTCCCGCGAGAAGGCGTAGATCATGCGGCTGTTGGCGGTCACCGACGCCATCCCGCAGAACAGCTGGGCGCCGATCACCACGAGCAGCAGCAGCTTGCCGGCGGTCGCGCCGAGCGCGTCGAGCAGGATCTGGGCGGGCGGCGCGCCGGTCGGGGAGGCGAGCGCGGCGTCGTAGGACTGGATGGCGTACGTGAAGCCGAGCAGCAGCACGAGGCCCGCGATCCACGAGGTCCAGATGGACTGCACGATCCCCTTGGGGCCGGCCGTCGACGCGTCGTGCGTCTCCTCGGTCATGTGGGCGGAGGCGTCGTAGCCGGTGAAGGTGTACTGGGCCATCAGCAGGCCGAGCAGGACGACGTACACCCCGCTGCCCCAGCCTGTGTTGTTGACGAACTCGCCGAACACGAAGGACGTCGACTGGTGCTTGTCGGGGACGAAGGCCAGGGCTCCGACGATGACGCCCACGCCCAGCACGTGCCACCACACGCTCACGCTGTTGAGGAGGGCGACGATCCGCACCCCGAAGGTGTTCAGGAGTCCGTGCAGCACCAGGATCCCGGCGAACAGCAGGACCGTGCGGCCGGGCGTCACCTCGAAGTCGAACTGGAGGTTCAGATAGGCGCCGAGGAAGGAGGCGGCGCCGAAGTCGATGCCCGCCGTCACCGCCACCTGGCCCAGCACGTTGAACCAGCCCGTGAACCAGGCCCAGGCCGCCGCCGATCGCGGGGGCGCAAGCCGGTGGGCCCAGAAGTACAGGCCCGCCGACGTCGGGTACGCCGAACAGATCTCGGCCATGGACAGGCCGACGAACAGGGTCATCAGCCCCACGGCGACCCAGCCCCAGGTGATCACCGCCGGGCCGCCCGTGTTCATGCCGAACAGATACAGCGTCAGGCAGCCCGACAGGACCGAGATGATCGTGAAGGAGACCGCGTAGTTGGAGAACGCCGACATGCGGCGGGCGAGGACCTGGGTGTAACCGAGTTCGGCCAGCCGCTCTTCGTCCGAGAGTTTCCCGGGAGCCGGCCGACCCGCTGTGCCGTCATCTGTCATGCCCCCAGCAATTCCCCTGCCGAGGGCGTGACACACGTCACAACTTGGCTAGAAAATGCCCTTGTAGTTCTGCCAGCCCGCGCCGATCTTGACCCGGGCCCCGAACGTGCCCGTCCCGGTGCCGGGCAGCCGGTACAGCCCGCCCGCGGTGTCGCGCACCACGAGGTCCGCCTTCCCGTCCCCCGTGATGTCCCCGGCCCCGGCGACCGCGTTGTACGAAGCCCCCCAGTTCGCGAACAGCTTCACGCGCGCCGAGAAGGTGCCGTCGCCCTTGCCGATGTAGCGGTACAGGTTGTTCGACGTGTCCTGGGCGATCAGATCACCGATGCCGTCACCGTTGAGGTCGCCGACGCCGATGATCTTCTTGTACGTCTTCCAGTTGTCGTAGAGCTTCACCGGCGCCGCCAGCGTCCCGGCGGCCGTCCCCTTGTAGAGGTAGACCCTGCCGGTCGACGGGTTGCGGGCGATCAGGTCGGGGCGGCCGTCCTTCGTGACGTCACCCGGCGAGGTCAGGATGTCGAACTGGGACCAGCCGCTGGTGCCCAGCGTGGTGTACGGCGATGTCGGCCGTACCGCGCCACCGCAGCCCGTCCGGTACAGCCGCAGCGCCCCGCTGCCGAGCCGCACCAGGACGTCGTTGCACCGGTCACCGCTCAGGTCGCCGATCGGCACCGCCTTGATACCGGTCGGCCAGCCGCTGCCGCTGACCTGGCCGGAGAACGTGCCCTGGCCCGTGCCCTGCTGGTAGGTCAGCGTGCCCGAGGAGGGCATGGTCAGCAGGTCGCCCGCACCGTCCGGCTTCGCCCCCGGTCCCACGTAGTCGTGGAACACGGCACTGCCGTTCACCGTCCGAAGCGTGCCCCGCACCTGGAGAGGCGCGCCGACGCCGTCGGCGGGGCTGACGGTCACGGTCCAGTCGTAGTAGCCGTTGGGAAGGGGCTTCACCCCGGACGAGTCGGTGGCGTTCCAGTTGACCTTCAACGCACCGCGCACCGCCCCGCCGTCGGTGCCGCCGACGTGCTTGCCCGTCGCCTTGCTGCGCACGTCCAGGACCCAGCCCGCGGCCGGTTTCGACAGCAGCACCGTCGTGAGGGTGTTGGTGCCGAGAGAGGTCTGGGCCACGCTCTGGGCGGGCTCCAGCTGCCGCAGCGGCTGCTGCGGCACGCCCGAGGGCACCAGGTGCACCCGCTCCTGGGCGTCGACGTAGGCCGCGTTCGCCCCGGACCTGTCCACGGTCCAGCGCAGACCGCGCTGTGAGACGCCGGTGTCGGGCAGATCGCCGACGACCCGGCTCGCGGGGGTGCCGTCGGCCACCGTGGTGAGGACCAGCTTCCCGGCCCGCTTGTCGTGCGTGACGACGTAACCGTCGCCGAGCGCGGCCTCGTCGGCCGGCACCGGCACGGACTTCTTCGCCGTACGGTCGTAGACGCCCGCGCGCCCGTCGCAGGTCCAGTAGACCCAGCGTCCCAGTGCCTCGAGGTCGGTCGGAGCGCAGCCGGCGTCGGTGGTGACCGTTTCCGTCGTCTTCCCGGCCGTGAGGTCGTACGCCGTCAGGGTCCCCGGGGCCGCGCCCGGCGTCCACAGGGTGTCGCCGGAGAGGGCGGCGGCGCCGGGGGCGCGGGTGACGCTCGCAAGACCGGTGCCGCCGATGCGGAAGACGTACTGCTGGGTGGCGCTCGTGTAGATCACGAACCGGCCGGAGACGTCCGTGAGGCGGCCGCCCTTCGGCAGATCGAAGCGCGTCCAGGAGTCGGAGGCGTCGCCGGGCCCGTCGACTCTGATCCCGTCGTCGTCCGACCCGTGCGCGACCCAGGCGATGCGGCCGTCGCCGGTGGGCTCGAATGCGGCGCAGTCGGGGTCGGCGTCCGCGCAGCCCGCGAGCCAGAAGTTCCACCGGGCGCTCGCGCCGAAGGTCGGGGTGCCGGTCGCGGCGACGGTCCGGGCGGTGACCTCCCGGGAGTCGGTGACCGGGTAGTCAGCGGCGATCAGGTTCCCGCTGCTCAGGGAGAGGCCCTGAATCTTCAACGCCGGTTTGGGCAGGGCTTTGACCTGGGTGACGACCGGAGCGCCGTCGGGGCCGGGCTGGATGCGCTGGACGCCCCAGTCGTCGGTGGCGGCGGAGGTGCGGCCCACGACGACGGCGGTACCGTCGGCGACGTTGGCCATGCCCGCGAACGACGAGGCCAGCAACGTGACGGTGGGACCGCCCGCGATGGGCGTGGCGGTCACCGGCCCGTTGACGCTGGGCTGGTGGACGATCCAGTCGCCCACGACGGCGCGGTCCTGCCCCGAGTTCACGGCACCGGGGCCGCCCGGGGTGACCTGGACCGGTGCGGCGGACAGGTCGGACGTGTCGTACACCAGGACGGTCGGGATGCCGAGGCCGTACAGGAGCAGGTGCTTGTCGCTCACCTTCGCCTTGGCGTAGCCCTCGGGGAGCGGCGGGGTCCACCCGGTGACCTGTCCGGTGCCGCGGTCGACCTGGACGGCCAGGGACTTCCCGTCCTTCACCGCGCCGAAGAACACCGCGTCCGCGTTCCCGCCCAGCGGATTCCCCAGCCGCGTGCCCTCGGGGATTCCGGTGACCGGTACGTCACGGGTGGTGCCGTCGACGTCCGGGAGCAGCAGGTGTTTCTCCGGTTCCTCCGTGGTGCTGTCGGCCGCCTGCGTCTCCGCGACCACCAGGTCGGCGTAGGCGGCGATCACCACGGTGTCCTCGGACGGCGCCTGGACGGTGCGGGTGGTGCCGTCGGCCGCGTTCCACAGCCGGACCCGATCGGGGGTGCCGTCGCCGCTGTAGTAGAAGGCGAGCGTGTCACCGCCGGCCACCCCCCAGTTGCGGTACCCGGTCGGCTTGACGACCTTGGTGGACGTGCCGTCCGAGTACCGCGTCCAGACCAGCCCGGAGCCCTCCAGGGTGTGGAACACGCCCTGGCTGCCGGCCTCGGCCTCTCCGTAGGGCCTCCATCCTCCGAACAGCGCGCCCTCGGTGTACGTGCTGCGCAACGCAGCAGGCACCACCGTCTCCTGCGGGGTGTCCGCGACCGCCGTCGACGGCAGCAGCGGAGTCAGGCCGGCCGCCAGGACGGCGGATGCGGCGACGAGACGAAGACGTGCGAAGCCATGACGGGCCAAGAGGGTCCCTCCCCGGGAACGGAGACGGACAGGACCGGACGCCTCTCGGCATCCACGGTCCCCGGCCCCCCGGCCATCACATCCGTCTCACAAGTCGGCTGATCCTACAGTCACTTCACAGCCCGGGAGAAAGGGGTTACCCGCAGACGGGAAAACGCCGTGGCCCCCACCGGTGTTCGGTGGGGGCCACGGCGTTCACTCAGCTGGGCCGACGTCAGCCGTTGCGCTTCCAGCGCGGCTTGTCGTCGCGACGGCCGGTCGTGCCGGAGCCGGAGCCCGTGCCGCGGTGGTCGTCACGGCGGCCGAACGGGCGGTCGTGGCCGCCGGAGCGGAAGCCCGGACGGTCGTCGCGACGGTCACGGTTGAACGGACGGTCGCTGCCACGGTGGGTGGACGGACGCTCGTCACGACGGTCACGGTTGAAACCGCCCGACTGACGGTCGTCGCGGCGGAACCCGCCGGAGGGACGCTCGTCACGACGGTCACGGTTGAAACCGCCCGCGGGACGCTCGTCACGGCGGAACCCGCCGGAGGGACGCTCGTCACGACGGTCGCCGCCACGGTCGTCGCGACGGTCACGGTTGAAACCGCCCGCGGGACGCTCGTCACGACGCTCGAAGGAGCGGCCACCACGGTCGTCACGGCCGGCGCCGCCACGGTCGTCACGGCGGTCGCGGTTGAAGCCGCCGCGGTCGTCACGACGCTCGAAGGAGCGGCCACCGCGGTCGTCACGGCGGTCGTCGCGGCGGAACCCGCCACGGTCGCCGTCACGACGGTCGCGGTTGAAGCCACCGCGGTCGTCACGGTTGAAGCCGCCACGGTCGTTGTCACGACGCTCGAAGGAGCGGCCGCCACGGTCGTCACGGCGCTCGTAGTTGCCCCGCTCGTCACGGCGCTGACGCGGCTGCTCGTACGCGGGCTGCTCGGAGACCGCGGCCTCGGCCGGCGCCTCCGCCACGGTGTTCTGCTCGACGACCGCCTCGGCGGCCGCGACGACAGCCGCCTCCGGGTCCTCGCCACGCTCGCGCGCCACGCGGGCCACCAGACGGTCGGCCTCCTCGCGCAGCTCGGTCGCGCGCCGCTGCGCACGCTCCAGCTCCTTGCTGAGCTGGGAGACCTCACGCTCGGCCTGCTGCGCCGCGTTGCCCGCGGACTCGGCCTGGACCTCCGTCATCGAACGGGCGCCGGTGATCTCGGCGACCTCCGGCTCGAAGGCGGCGCCGCCCTGGATGATGTGACGCCCGGCGTCGACGCCCGCGTCCTCCATCAGACGGAAGATCTGACGGCGCTGGTGCGGCAGCGAGAGGGAGACGACCGTGCCGGTGCGGCCGGCCCGCGCGGTGCGGCCCGCGCGGTGCAGGTAGTCCTTGTGGTCGCCGGCCGGGTCCACGTTGAGCACCAGGTCGATGCCGTCGACGTGGATACCGCGGGCGGCGACGTCGGTCGCGACGAGCGCGTTGACGTAGCCGTCCTTGAAGTCGGCCAGCGTGCGGGTCCGCGCGCCCTGGGTCATGCCGCCGTGCAGCGCGTCCGCCTTCACACCGGAGTCGCGCAGCTGCTCGGCGATACGGTCGGCGCCGAGCTGGGTGCGGACGAAGATGATGGTGCGGCCCTTGCGGGAGGCGATCGCGGCGGTCACCGGCGCCTTGTCCTTGGGCTTCACGATCAGGATGTGGTGCGACATGGTCGTGACGTTGCCCTGGGCGCTGTCGACCTCGTGCGTGACCGGGTTGCTCAGGTAGCGCTTGACCAGCGTGGAGATCTCGTTCTCCATCGTGGCCGAGAACAGCATGCGCTGGCCGCCGCCGGGGATCTGGTCGAGCAGCTCGGTGACCTCGGGCAGGAAGCCCAGGTCGGACATCTGGTCGGCCTCGTCGAGGACGGCGACCTGGACGTTCTCGAGCGAGCAGGCGCCGCGGTTGATGAGGTCGCGCAGACGGCCCGGGGTGGCGACGAGGACGTCGACGCCGCGCTCCAGGGCGTACATCTGGTTGCTCATCGACGTACCGCCGCAGACGACCTTCATCTTCAGGCCGAGTACGTCGCCGTACGGCTGAAGCGCGTCCGCGACCTGCATCGCGAGCTCACGCGTCGGCGTGAGGATGATGCCGCGGGGCTTCTTCTTGTCGGTGTGGCCGCCGGACAGCGACGCCAGCAGCGGCAGACCGAACGAGAGGGTCTTGCCGGAGCCGGTGCGGCCGCGGCCGAGGATGTCCTTGCCGGCCAGGGCGTCCGGGATGGTCGCGGCCTGGATCGGGAAGGGGCTGGTCACGCCGTTCTGCGCGAGCTTGCGCACGACGCCCTCGGGGAGCCCGAGGTCGGCGAAGGTGAGTTCGGGGGTCTTCGGGGCCTCGGGCGTCTCGACGATGGCCTCGACGGCCTCGGCGATGGCCTCTGCGGCCCCGACGGTCTCCGCGCCCTCGATCACCTCGAGGTTGATCGGCTCGTCGTTGTTCTCGGGCACGACGGAGTGATCAGTACTGAAAATGGACATGCGAATGCGAAACCTTCCGGAGTCTCAAGTCGGCACGCGCCCGTCAACTCCGTGTTCGCATTGCACTACGACCGCCTCTATGCGGTCAGCCACGGCAAGGGAGAGTACGCGCCACACGGCGCGCTCTGCGGTGGCGCCGGGCAAATGGGATCAAACGATCTACCACTATAAGCACCCTTGCCACCGAAGGCAAACCGAGCCTCATCACCGCAGCTCAGCGGCCTCCTCGGGCCCGAGGAAAGGGCCTGCGCGGGGGGGCCTGCGCGAGGGGCCTGCGCGAGACGGACGACTGCCCGGCACAGCGCACCCGACCGAGACGGACGACCGACCGACCGAAGCGAACGACTGACCGAAACAGACGACCGGCCGGAACGGAGGACTGCTCCAAGCGAACGACTGACCGAGACGGACGGACGGCAGGGACGGACGGCAGGGACGGACGGCCGGACGGCAGGGACAGAGCATCCGGTCTAGGCGGGCGCGCCCGCCTCCGGTGCCGGCTCCCGGTCCGCCAGCTGCGCCGCCGCGCCCCCCTCGCCCTCGTGCGCCGAGGACGACGGCTCGGCGACCGTCGGCTCCGGCGTGGGCGACGGCGGCTCCGGCGTGGGCGCGGGCGGCTCCGGGTCCGGCGAGCGCGTGGGCGCGGGCGGCTGCGCCCCGGTGGGCGTCGGCGGCCCCGGCCGCTCGCTCGTCCCCGGCCGCGCCGCCCCCGCCGAGGCCGGCGCGCTCAGGCCCGCCGACGGCGAGGCCGAGACCGACGCCGAGGCGCTCGCTCCGCCCTTGCCGCCCTTCCCGTGCCCGTGCTTGCCGTCGCCGCCGGCCGCACCCGTCCCGAAGCCGCCCCCGGAGCCCGCCGAGACCCCGCCCGGGGCCGCACCGCCCCGCTGCCCCGCCGAGTGCGACGGCTTGGACCGGCCGCCCTCCTCGTGCCCCACGCTCATGCAGCCGGCGGCCGCGGCGACGGCCATGACCGTCGCGGCCAGGCGAACGGGTACGGACAAGGGGCGCACGGGCCACCTCCGGGGCAGGCGTAAGGAGTCGACGTGCCCAACTCCCGGCGCCCGCGAGAAGACACGCGCCGACGCGCGCCCCTGTGCCGGACGGCTCAGCCGTAGCCGAGGGCGTGCAGCCGCGTGTCGTCGATGCCGAAGTGGTGGGCGATCTCGTGCACCACCGTGACCTCCGTCTCGGCGACGACCTCCTCCCGCGTCTCGCACATCCGCAGCGTCGGCCCCCGGTAGATCGTGATCCGGTCCGGCAGCACACCGGCGTACCACTCCCCGCGGTCCGTCAGGGGCGTCCCCTCGTACAGCCCGAGCAGCTCGGGATCGTCCGCCGCCGGTTCGTCCTCGACGAACACCGCGACGTTGTCCATCAGTCGCGTCAACTCCGGCGGAATCCGGTCCAGCGCCTCGGCGACCAGTTCCTCGAACTCCTCGCGCGTCATCTCCAGCACAGGCCCCATTGTCCGGTACGACGCGGTCGGGGGGAGGTCACGAACCGTCCGCATACCAACGCCCGGACCGGGGCATAGGGCACCAATGGTCCGAGCCCGTCTCCCCACCGCACTCCTGAAGCGCCGCAAGCCCGCCAGGAGCGGGAACCCGGTCCCCGAACTCGCCGCCCGCCCCAACCCCTGGATCCGCGCTCTCGGCCTGACCACCGTCGTCATCGTCGGCGCCTGGCTCGGTCTGCTGATCGTCGGGGACGTCCGCGTGTCCGTCGGCCCCATGGACACGACGATGACCCTGCGCCCGTCCGTCACCGGCGGCACGAAGATCAACATCTCTCCGCTGGGCGCGCTCAGCCTGGACAGCCACATCGCCCCGGTCCGCCTCGACGTGAACGTGGACCAGCTCGACGCGGAGCGCTCCCAGGCCCTCGTCGACCACCCCGAACGCCTCTCCGGCCTCCAGGACGAGGTCGCCCGTGACATCGAGCACGGCACCCTCGACCTCGCGCTCCGCTCCTGCGTCGCCGTGGTCTCGGGCGCCACCGCGCTCGGCCTCGCCGTCTACCGCCGCCCCCGCCGCGCCCTCGCCGCCGGCGGTCTCGCCCTCACCCTGCTGGCCGCCTCGGGCGCGACCGCGTACGCCACCTGGAACCCCGAGTCGGTGCTGGAGCCGCGGTTCTCGGGCCTGCTGTCCTCCGCGCCCTCGCTCGTCGGCAACGCCCGCAGCATCGTCACCGAGTTCGACGTCTACCAGCAGGAACTCGCCCGCCTGGTCACCAACGTGACCAAGCTCTACGACGTCACCTCCACGCTCCCCGCCTTCCAGCCGGACCCGACCACCGTCCGCGTCCTGCACGTGTCCGACATCCATCTGAACCCCGCGAGCTGGAAGATCATCGCCTCGCTCGTGGAGCAGTACAAGGTCAACGTGATCGTCGACTCCGGCGACACGATGGACCACGGCTCGGCCGCGGAGAACGGCTTCCTGGACCCCATCGCCACGCTCGGCGCGCCCTACGTCTGGGTCAGGGGCAACCACGACTCGCTCGTCACCCAGCGCTACCTGGAGGGCATGAAGAACGTGCACGTCCTCGACGACGGCCGCGCGGTCAGCCTCGCCGGGCTGCGCTTCGCCGGCATCGGCGACCCCCAGTTCACCCCCGACCGCTCCTCCGCGCCGGGCGCCGAGGAGTCCCAGGAGGAGGCGGGCGCCCGGCTGGCCGAGGCCCTGCGCGCCCAGCGCGGCGCCGGCACCCCGGCGGACGTGGCCATCGCCCACGAGCCCTCCGCCGCCCGGGGCACGGACGGTGAGGTGCCCCTCGTCCTGGCCGGGCATCTCCACCACGAGGACATGGAGGTCATGAAGAAGGGCACGCGACTGCGCGTCGAGGGCTCCACCGGCGGCAGCGGCCTGCGTGCCGTCGAGGGCAAGTACCCGGACCCCATCGAGGCGTCGATCCTCTACTTCGACCGCGACACCCGCCGCCTCCAGGCCTGGGACGAGATCAAACTCGGCGGCCTGGGTCTGACGACGGCCGAGGTCAGCCGCCACCTCCCGAAGGAGAACCTGCCCGGAGCCGTGCCGTCGCCGAGCCCCTCTCCGACCCCCTCCCCCAGCCCGCCGCCCAGCCCCTCCGTGAGCCCCTCCGGAACCCCCTCCAGGACCGCCCCGTAAACCGTTTTGGCGATACCCCCCGCCATCCCATATGCTCATGACGTCCCCGACGCGCTGAGAAGCGCCCAGGCGGGCCGATAGCCCTCATCGTCTAGCGGCCTAGGACGCCGCCCTTTCAAGGCGGTAGCACGGGTTCGAATCCCGTTGGGGGCACGCAACACCGTGTGCGACACTGTCGTACACAACAGCTTGGTCCTGTGGAGCAGTTTGGAGTGCTCGCCACCCTGTCAAGGTGGAGGCCGCGGGTTCAAATCCCGTCAGGACCGCTGAGGTTTCACGTGAAACCTCGTGGCTGGGTAGCTCAGTTGGTACGAGCGATCGCCTGAAAAGCGATAGGTCGCCGGTTCGACCCCGGCCCCAGCCACAAGAACGAAAACCCCCTCCGGTCGCCCGGAGGGGGTTTTCGTCGCTGCGCGTCGGACGGGGCGGGCCCAAAAGCACTCGCCCCTTCTTTCGCCGAGATGAGATCCTGGATCGCGTATGTCTACGCACCCCACTCCCGGCGCCTCCGCTCCGGGCACTCCCGCCCTCGGCGACCTCGCCCCCCGCCTGACCCAGCTGTCCCTGCGCGACGCGCACCGGCTCGGGCGCAGGCTCGAAGGCGCGCGCAAGATCCGCAAGCCGGAGGCCCGTGCCGCCGTCCTCGCCGAGATCGAGGCGGAGGTCGCACAGGTCGAGGAGCGGATGGTCCTACGGCGCGGCCGGGTGCCCGCCGTCTCGTACCCCGAGCAGCTTCCGGTCAGCCAGAAGAAGGACGAGATCGCGGCCGCCATCCGTGATCACCAGGTCGTGATCGTCGCCGGTGAGACCGGGTCCGGCAAGACCACCCAGATCCCCAAGATCTGTCTCGAGCTGGGGCGCGGCGTCCGCGGCATGATCGGGCACACACAGCCTCGTCGGATCGCCGCCCGCACCGTCGCCGAGCGGGTCGCCGAGGAACTCCGCACACCTCTCGGCGAGGCCGTCGGCTGGAAGGTGCGGTTCACCGACCAGGTGAACCCGGACGCCACCTTCGTGAAGCTGATGACGGACGGCATCCTCCTGGCGGAGATCCAGACCGACCGTGAGCTGCGCGCGTACGACACGATCATCATCGACGAGGCCCACGAGCGGTCCCTCAACATCGACTTCCTGCTGGGCTATCTCGCCCAGCTGCTCCCCCGCCGCCCGGACCTCAAGGTCGTCATCACCTCCGCGACCATCGACCCCGAGCGCTTCTCCCGGCACTTCGGCGAAGCCCCGATCGTCGAGGTCAGCGGGCGGACGTACCCGGTGGAGGTCCGCTACCGGCCGCTCCTCGAAGAGGACTCCGAGGACGCCGACCGCGACCAGATCACCGCGATCTGCGATGCCGTCGAGGAGCTCCAGTCCGAAGGGAAGGGCGACATCCTCGTCTTCCTCTCCGGTGAACGGGAGATCCGGGACACGGCGGACGCGCTGGAGAAGAAGAAGTACCGCTTCACGGAAGTGCTGCCCCTCTACGCCCGGCTCTCGCACGCCGAGCAGCACCGGGTCTTCCAGCAGCACACGGGCCGCAGGATCGTTCTGGCGACGAACGTGGCCGAGACGTCCCTGACCGTCCCCGGCATCAAGTACGTCATCGACCCCGGCTTCGCCCGCATCAGCCGCTACAGCCACCGCACCAAGGTCCAGCGCCTGCCCATCGAGCCGATCTCGCAGGCCAGCGCCAACCAGCGCAAGGGCCGCTGCGGCCGGACCAGCGACGGCGTCTGCATCCGGCTCTACGACGAGGACGACTTCCTCGCCCGCCCGGAGTTCACGGACGCCGAGATCCTCCGTACGAACCTGGCCAGCGTCATCCTCCAGATGACCGCGGCGGGCCTCGGCGACATCGAGAAGTTCCCCTTCATCGACCCGCCGGACCACCGCAACATCCGCGACGGCGTGCAGTTGCTCCAGGAGCTGAACGCGCTGGACCCGGCCGAGAAGGACCCCCGCCGGCGGCTCACCCAGACCGGCCGCAAGCTGGCCCAGCTGCCCGTCGACCCGCGCCTCGCGCGGATGGTCCTGGAGGCCGACAAGAACGGCTGTGTGCGCGAGGTCATGGTGATAGCCGCAGCGCTGTCCATCCAGGACCCGCGCGAGCGCCCGGCCGACAAGCAGACCCAGGCCGACCAGCAGCACGCCCGCTTCAAGGACGAGACCAGCGACTTCCTCGCCTATCTCAACCTGTGGCGGTACGTGCGCGAGCAGCAGAAGGAGCGCGGTTCCTCCTCCTTCCGGCGTATGTGCAAGCAGGAGTACCTGAACTTCCTGCGCATCCGTGAGTGGCAGGACATCTACTCGCAGCTCCGCACGGTCGCCAAGCAGATGGGGATCCATCTGAACGAGGAGGACGCGCCCGAACAGAGCGTCCATGTCTCGCTCCTCGCCGGGCTGCTCTCGCACATCGGCATGAAGGACGTGAAGGACGGCAACAAGAACGAGTACCTGGGTGCGCGGAGCGCCAAGTTCGCGATCTTCCCGGGGTCGGCCCTCTTCAAGAAGCAGCCGCGCTTCGTGATGTCCGCCGAGCTGGTCGAGACGAGCCGGCTCTGGGCCCGCGTCAACGCGCGGATCGAGCCGGAGTGGGTCGAGCCGCTCGCCGGGCACCTGCTGAAGCGGACGTACAGCGAGCCGCGCTGGGAGAAGGACCAGGCGGCCGTGATGGCGGACGAGAAGGTCACGCTGTACGGCGTCCCGATCATCGCCCAGCGGAAGGTCAACTACGGGCGGATCGACCCGGAGACCTCCCGCGACCTGTTCATCCGCAACGCGCTGGTCGAGGGCGACTGGCGTACGCACCACAAGTTCTTCGCCGACAACCGCCGGCTCCTCAGCGAGGTCGAGGAGCTGGAGCACCGCGCCCGGCGCCGGGACATCGTGGTGGACGACGAGACGCTGTTCGACTTCTACGACCAGCGGGTGCCCGAACACGTCGTGTCCGGCGCGCACTTCGACTCGTGGTGGAAGCACAAGCGGCACGAGCAGCCCGATCACCTGGACTTCGAGCGGGAGATGCTCATCCGGGAGTCGGCGGAGGCCGTCACCAAGGCCGACTATCCGGACTCCTGGCGACAGGGTCAGCTGAAGTTCCGGGTGACGTACCAGTTCGAGCCGGGCGCGGACGCGGACGGCGTGACCGTCCACATCCCGCTCCATGTCCTCAACCAGGTCACGGACGAGGGCTTCGACTGGCAGATCCCGGGTCTGCGGGAGGAGGTCGTCACGGAACTGATCCGTTCCCTCCCCAAGCCGATCCGCCGCCACTACGTACCCGCGCCGAACTTCGCGAAGCGTTTCCTGGACCGGGCGGTGCCCCTGCAGGAGCCGCTCACGACGACCATGGCGCGTGAGCTGAAGCGCATGGTCGGCGTCCCGTTCGAGGCCGACGACTTCGACTGGTCGCGGCTCCCCGACCATCTGCGGATCACCTTCCGGATCGTCGACGAGCGGCGCCGGAACCTGGCCGAGGACAAGGATCTCGAAGCCCTGAAGCTCCGGCTGAGGCCGAAGGCGAGGCAGGCCATCTCACAGGCGGCCGCGGCCACCGCCGAACGGCAGGGCGGCGAGTCCCTGGAGCGGTCGGGTCTGACGGACTGGACGATCGGCTCGCTCGCCCGCGTCTTCGAGACCCGCCGCGCGGGCCAGCCGGTGAAGGCGTATCCGGCGCTCGTCGACGACGGCGACACCGTGTCCGTGCGCCTCTTCGACACGGAGGCGGAGCAGGCGGAGGCGATGTGGAAGGGCACGCGCCGGCTGATCCTGCGCACCATCCCGGTCAATCCGGCAAAGTTCGCATCCGAGAAGCTGACGAACGCCCAGAAGCTCGCTCTGTCCGCGAATCCGCACGGCTCGATCCAGGCGCTGTTCGACGACTGCGCGATGGCGGCGGCGGACCGGCTGATCGCCGACTTCGGCGGTCCGGCCTGGGACGAGGAGTCGTACCGGAAGCTCTACGACAAGGTGCGCGCGGAGATCGTCGACACGACCGTGCGCACGGTCGGGCAGGTACAGCAGGTCCTGGCCGCCTGGCAGGCCTGTGAGCGCCGTCTGAAGGGCGTACGCAGCCCCGTGCTGCTCGCGAACCTGGCGGACGTGCGCAAACAGCTGGACGCCCTCGTGAAGCCCGGCTTCGTGACCTGGGCGGGGCTGCGCCGCCTGCCCGACCTCATGCGCTACCTGGTGGCCGCGGACCGGCGGCTCCAGCAGATGCCGACCGGCGTCCAGCGGGACACCAGCCGCATGGAGAAGGTCCACGAGATGCAGGACGAGTACGCGTGGCTGCTGGAGCAGCTGCCGCAGGGCCGGCCGGTTCCCCAGCAGGTCCTGGACGTCCGCTGGATGATCGAGGAGCTCCGGGTCAGCTATTTCGCCCACGCGCTGGGCACGGCGTACGCGGTCTCCGACAAGCGGATCGTGAAGGCGATCGACGCGCTGGCGCCGTAACGGCTCCCGTACGGAGGGTGAGTTCGACCACCGGGCTCACCCTCCTGTACAGTCCTTCTCGCAGCGCAACGCAACATCAAGTGCCGCAAAACCTGGTCCTGTGGAGCAGTTTGGAGTGCTCGCCACCCTGTCAAGGTGGAGGCCGCGGGTTCAAATCCCGTCAGGACCGCAGTGAAGAGCGAGGCCCGCTTCCCCTCGAGGGACGCGGGCCTCGGTCGTGAGTGACGCCGTGAGTCGCACAGAGCCCGGATCTTCGGATCCGGGCTCTGTGCGTCGTCCGCCGGACGTTGTCCGACGCTCCCTTGACGCCGCCACCTTCCGCCGGTACCCCAGAAGTCAGGGCCCGTTCCCGCGTGGCCCCGACGGAGGTGGGGCATGGCGGCATCGGTCAGGCACGAGACGCGGGCACTGCTTCGCGCGCACCTGTCGGCCGCGACCCCCTACCGGCATCTGACCCGCCACTGTCCGATCTGCCATCGCCTGCTGCGGCTGGCGATGGACGGCGCCCCACAGGGCACGGAGGCCCCTGAGGGGGCCGTGGAGGAGGAGAGCCCGTCGACGGCGTGACCTGCGTGCCCACGATCGCTCTGCGGGCCGACGAGAGCGCCAACGGCCGTACCCGCGTGGGGTGCTGGGACGCGAGCCTCCTCTAGCGCACATGAGCCGGAGGCAACAAGGCCACTTGCATGTGACGGGTGTCACGGCATGAGTTTTGAAAAGCCGGGTTCTTACCAGGCTCCTACAACTGGTCAATTTTATATGTGCAATTGCACCACTCCGGAGGATGCCCCCAGGAACCCTCCCAGAGCCTCCCCAGACTCCGACAAGGCCGCTCACAGAGCCACCTGATACGACCCGCCGAGCACCCTCAAGCAGTCCCAAGCGCACAAAAAAGATCGCGCTGGACCCGGCGGAGTCCAGCGCGATCGACGACGTTCCCAGTGGGCGAGGGGCCTGTTGGGGCAGGACCCACGTCGCTTACAGCTAGGTTTCGGGCGTCCGAACAGGTTGGGGGACCTGACGTGTTGCCCGGTTATTCACTTGTTCAGGCCTCGCTGCGCTGCTGCGGGATACCCGCAAGCAGTGCGCGGACCTCGGCCTCGCGATAACGGCGATGTCCGCCGAGCGTACGAATCGATGTGAGCTTGCCGGCCTTCGCCCACCGTGTGACCGTCTTGGGGTCGACACGGAACATGGTGGCGACCTCAGCCGGGGTCAGCAGCGGCTCAGCATCAGGGGTGCGAGCGGTCATGAGCGGCCTCCTCGGGAGAACCGAACCTTCTCGGTTCTTTCCTCTAAATTCTGCACCTTGACCCGCGTTGCCCGAAATGGCGGACGCGAGTCGAGTCGGTTATAGGACGAACGGCTTGTCCTCGGCACTACAACTACACCATCCGTCCAGCCGCGTCGGCCAAACCGATGGAATTGCCCCCCAGGTGTTCATCGGCGACGGAAGCCGATGGACCATGCCATAGCGGACAGTCACGCCACTGTGACGATCAGTCACAGGGCGATCAGGAGGCATCAGACCCCCCAAAGCGCTGCAATGCTGAGATTTCCCCCCACAGTGGAGCATAAGCAGGCGGACGGAGCCCTCCCCGGACTCCTTGTCCTATTTTGGCACGAGGAGGGGCAAGCGGCGCAAGGGCCGCGTACGTGCGTTCCATCACCCTTGCGACATAAGCCCGGATCGGGACCTACGTCCCGTCAGTTCCGTGAAGTGCGGTTGACCGTACGCTGTTCCACTACTTCACGGCCGTGACGTACGTCACTAATGGAAGCGCTGTCGCGTCTGTCACATCGTCAGATCACAGCAAGCGCGGGAGATCGGCGGCCGTGCGCACCCACGGCGGCCGTCAGTTCGCCGAGCGCCGCTCCCGTACCGAACGCCACCGCTCCACGAGCCGCGCGTACGCCTCGCCGGCCGCCGCGCCGTCGCCCACCCGCAGCGCCTCGATGCCCTCGGCCACGTCCTTCGCCGAGTGATCGTCCTCCAGATCACCCGCCGGCAGCACGTGCACCAGACCGCCGTAATCCAGTTCCACCAGCGAACGCGGGTGGAACTCCTCGAGCCAGCGACCCACGTCCACCAGGCCCTCGACGAGCGGCCCGCCGTCCATGGTGTCCTTCAGCGTCCGCAGCGACCGGGCCACCCTGCGCCGCGCCTGCACCATCGGGGTGCGGTAGCGCAGCACGGGTGCCACCTCCGCCGTCCCCTTCTCGTACTCCCGCTCCTCGTCGGAGAAGAGCACGAACCAGTTCAGGGGCACCTGCCAGACGGCGGTACGGATCCACGGGCGGGCATCGGGGTTGCGTTCCAGCCACCGCTCGTGGTCCTGGGCGGCCTCCAGACGCACGACCTCGGGCAGCGCCGCCTCCAGGACCGGCCGGGGCAGCTCGTCGTCCAGCTCCGCCAGGGCCAGCCAGCCGCGCAGCCGGGTGCGCCAGGGGCAGACACAGAGCACCCCGTCCACCTGGGCCAGGAACGCGTCGCCGCTCTCGTGCACGGGCACCGCGACCGGCGGCGTGGGCAGCAGGTCGGCCAGCGAGCGGCGCAGCTCGTCCTGGTAGGAGGGGAGCTCGGGACGGCCGGCGTAGCGCGTCCAGTGGGTGCGCTCGGGCTCGGGGAAGGCGGCCAGCGGCTCGTACACACGCAGATAGACCGCGTACGGAACGACCACCGAGGACACCTTGGGCACGCCTGCTCCCTCCCCCTTCGGCCGATCGGGAAACCCCGCGAATCGTCCCACGGCGGTACTCCGGGAGAAGGTGATCCCCGACACTGCGAGATCGGCGGGCCGGGCAGGCTCTACTCTCAGTCCATCAGGCCCGCCACCCTTACGGTGCCTGCGTCCCGACCGCCGCTCGATACCCGGGAGTCACCACAGTGACCGACGTTTCCGGCGCACCTGCTGATGTACTGCACACCCTGTTCCACTCGGACCAGGGTGGCCATGAGCAAGTCGTGCTCTGCCAGGACCGCGCCAGCGGCCTCAAGGCCGTCATCGCCCTCCACTCCACCGCCCTGGGCCCGGCCCTCGGCGGTACCCGCTTCTATCCGTACGCGACCGAGGCGGAGGCCGTCGCCGACGCGCTGAACCTCGCGCGCGGGATGTCGTACAAGAACGCCATGGCCGGTCTCGACCACGGCGGCGGCAAGGCCGTGATCATCGGCGACCCCGACACGATCAAGACCGAAGCGCTGCTGCTCGCGTACGGCCGTTTCGTGGCCTCGCTCGGGGGTCGGTACGTGACCGCCTGCGACGTCGGCACCTATGTCGCCGACATGGACGTCGTGGCCCGCGAGTGCCGCTGGACGACCGGGCGCTCACCGGAGAACGGTGGGGCCGGCGACTCGTCCGTGCTGACCGCCTTCGGTGTCTACCAGGGCATGCGGGCCTCCGCGCAGCACCTGTGGGGCGACCCGTCGCTGCGGGGCCGCACGGTCGGCATCGCGGGCGTCGGCAAGGTCGGCCACCACCTGGTGGAGCACCTGCTGGCGGAGGGCGCCCAGGTCGTGATCACGGACGTGCGCCAGGAAGCCGTGCGGCGGATCGCCGACAAGCACCCCTCGGTGGGTGTGGTCGCCGACACCGAGCGCCTGATCGGGATCGACGGGCTCGACATCTACGCGCCCTGCGCGCTCGGCGGTGCGCTGAGCGACGACTCCGTGCCGGTGCTGACGGCGAGGATCGTCTGTGGCGCGGCCAACAACCAGCTCGCCCACCCGGGTGTGGAGAAGGACCTCGCCGACCGCGGGATCCTCTACGCACCCGACTACGTGGTGAACGCCGGCGGGGTCATCCAGGTCGCCGACGAGCTGCACGGTTTCGACTTCGAGCGGTGCAAGGCGAAGGCCGCGAAGATCTTCGACACCACGCTCGCCATCTTCGCTCGTGCGAAGGCGGACGGGATTCCGCCGGCCGCGGCGGCCGACCGGATCGCCGAGCAGCGGATGCACGAGGCCGCCCAGGCGCGCGGCTGGTGACCCTCGCGTAGGGCCCCGCGGCGACCCCCGAGGGGGTCTCGGCGGTACCGCCGGGAGGAAAGTTGGAGAGAACTCTCACTCTTCCCGGCGGGTCGGCCGCGGATAAGTGGTTAAAATCGCCACTGACCAGCGAGGACGGGGCAACCGAAAGGTGCTGCGCACACGCGCGTGCTACGGGCGACGTACCGTACGGGCGTGGGCTCAGGTACCGTGGGAGCCCTACGACGGGCTCTCCACGGAGAGACCGTCCTGGATCATGAACGCGTGTCAACCTGGGGCCGTCGAGCCCCGTCGTTGAGGGGGTCGAGCCATGGGGCGCGGCCGGGCCAAGGCCAAGCAAGCGAAGGTCGCCCGCCAGCTGAAGTACAACAGCGGCGGGACAGATCTCTCACGCCTGGCCGAAGAGCTGGGCGCATCGCCATCGAATATTCCGCCGAATGGTGAGCCATTCGAGGACGATGACGATGACGATGAGCAAGACGACGACCCGTACGCCCGGTACGCCGAGCTGTACGGGGACGACGACGAGGATGACGGCGAGGATTCCTCGCAACACCGTCGCGGCGCTTGACCTTGTACTGAGCACCCGCCCGGTCGGTGACTTCGGTCACCGACCGGGTCTTGTGCTGCCTACGCGGTCATGGGCCTGCACGGTCGCAGGCCCGCCCGGTCCTCAGCCGGCGTAGTCACCGACCAGCTCCGCGCCCGTCGGGTGCTCGCCGCGTTCGGTGATCTCGCCGGCGACCCAGGCCTCCACGCCGCGGTCGGCCAGCGTCGCCAGGGCCACGTCCGTCGACTCCTCGGGCACGATCGCCATCATGCCGACGCCCATGTTCAGGGTCTTCTCCAGCTCCAGGCGCTCGACGGAGCCGGTCCTGCCGACCAGGTCGAAGATCGGGGCCGGGGTCCAGGTGGAGCGGTCCACGACGGCGTGCAGCCCGTCCGGGATCACCCGGGCCAGGTTGGCCGCGAGGCCGCCGCCGGTGATGTGCGAGAAGGCGTGCACGTCCGTCGTGCGGGTGAGCGCCAGACAGTCCAGCGAGTAGATCTTGGTGGGCTCCAGGAGCTCCTCGCCCAGGGTGCGGCCGAGGTCGTCGATCCGCGCCTCCAGGGACAGCCCGGCCTGCTTCAGCAGGACGTGCCGGACCAGGGAGTATCCGTTCGAGTGAAGACCGGAGGCCGCCATGGCGATCACCGTGTCACCCGTGCGGATACGATCCGGGCCGAGCAGCCGGTCGGCCTCCACGACGCCCGTACCGGCGCCGGCCACGTCGAAGTCGTCCTCGCCCAGCAGACCCGGGTGCTCGGCCGTCTCGCCGCCGACGAGGGCGCAGCCGGCGAGCACGCAGCCCTCGGCGATGCCCTTGACGATGGCGGCGACCCGCTCGGGGTGGACCTTGCCGACGCAGATGTAGTCGGTCATGAACAGCGGTTCGGCGCCGCACACCACGATGTCGTCCATGACCATGGCGACCAGGTCGTGGCCGATGGTGTCGTACACGCCCAGCTGACGGGCGACGTCGACCTTCGTGCCGACGCCGTCCGTGGCGGAGGCGAGCAGCGGACGCTCGAAACGCTTGAGGGCGGAGGCGTCGAAGAGGCCGGCGAAGCCGCCGAGGCCGCCGAGGACCTCGGGGCGCCGCGTCTTCTTCACCCACTCCTTCATCAGCTCTACGGCGCGGTCGCCCGCCTCGATGTCGACTCCGGCGGCCGCGTAGGACGCGCCGGAGGCACTGCCCGTGGCCGGAGGGGACTGATCAGACACAGAAGACATTGCCTGGGATCTTTCGGGTTGGTGAAACGGGGCTCTGCGGCGCTACGGGCGACGGATGGCGTCAGCCGCGGCCGTGGCTGCGGGACCCGCGGCCAGCTCGGTCTCCAGGAGCTGCTTGCCGAGCAGCTCGGGGTCCGGGAGCTCCATCGGGTACTCGCCGTCGAAGCAGGCGCGGCAGAGGTTCGGCTTGGCGATGGTGGTCGCCTCGATCATGCCGTCGATGGAGATGTAGGAGAGGGAGTCGGCGCCCAGGGAGGTGCCGATCTCGTCGATGGTCATGCCGTTGGCGATGAGCTCCGCGCGCGTGGCGAAGTCGATGCCGAAGAAGCAGGGCCACTTCACGGGCGGCGAGGAGATCCGGATGTGGACCTCGGCCGCACCCGCCTCGCGGAGCATACGCACGAGGGCCCGCTGGGTGTTGCCGCGCACGATCGAGTCGTCGACGACGACCAGGCGCTTGCCCTTGATGACTTCCTTCAGCGGGTTCAGCTTCAGCCGGATACCGAGCTGGCGGATGGTCTGCGAGGGCTGGATGAACGTCCGGCCGACGTACGCGTTCTTCACGAGACCCGCGCCGAAGGGGATGCCGGAGGCCTCCGCGTAACCGATGGCGGCCGGGGTGCCGGACTCCGGGGTCGCTATCACCAGGTCGGCGTCGACCGGCGCTTCCTTGGCCAGCTTGCGGCCCATCTCCACGCGGGAGAGGTACACGTTCCGGCCGGCGATGTCGGTGTCCGGGCGGGCCAGGTACACGTACTCGAAGACACAGCCCTTGGGCTTCGCTTCCGCGAACCGGGAGGTCCGCAGTCCGTTCTCGTCGATGGCGATGAACTCGCCGGGCTCGATCTCACGGACGTAGGCGGCGCCGCAGATGTCGAGCGCGGCGGACTCGGAGGCGACCACCCAGCCGCGCTCCAGGCGGCCGAGGACCAGCGGGCGGATGCCCTGCGGGTCGCGGCCGGCGTAGAGGGTGTGCTCGTCCATGAAGACGAGCGAGAAGGCGCCCTTGACCTGCGGAAGGACCTGGTGGGCCGCCTCCTCGATGGTCAGCGGCTTGCCGTCCTCGTCGACCTGGGCCGCGAGCAGCGCGGTGAGCAGGTCGGTGTCGTTGGTCGCCGCGACGCGCGCGCTGCGGCCTTCCTGCTTGGGCAGGTCGGCGACCATCTCGGCGAGCTGGGCGGTGTTGACGAGGTTGCCGTTGTGGCCGAGCGCGATCGAGCCGTGCGCGGTGGCACGGAACGTCGGCTGGGCGTTCTCCCACACGGAGGCACCGGTGGTCGAGTAGCGGGCGTGTCCGACCGCGATATGACCCTGGAGCGAACCGAGCGAGGTCTCGTCGAAGACCTGGGACACGAGGCCCATGTCCTTGAAGACGAGGATCTGGGAGCCGTTGCTGACCGCGATCCCCGCGGATTCCTGACCTCGATGCTGGAGGGCGTAGAGCCCGAAGTAAGTGAGCTTGGCGACCTCTTCACCGGGAGCCCAGACCCCGAAGACGCCGCAAGCGTCCTGGGGGCCCTTCTCGCCGGGGAGCAGATCATGACTGAGTCGACCGTCACCACGTGGCACGCCACCGAGTGTAGGCGAGATCGACCACTGGTCCGAATTGGGGATACCCGCCGGTAACTCGATCACTGGCCGACCGCCAGCTCCATGATCGACTCGTTTCCGCAGGTCACTGGCCGGATATGGTGATCCATTGGAGGGTCGGACGGGCTCCGGGGGTGAGTGC
Organism: Streptomyces zaehneri; assembly: GCF_032248645.1. NCBI lineage: Bacteria > Bacillati > Actinomycetota > Actinomycetes > Kitasatosporales > Streptomycetaceae > Streptomyces > Streptomyces zaehneri. The sequence continues at coordinate 157,446 of NZ_JASTTJ010000015.1, read as the reverse complement.
CCGAGCACCCGTTCCGCAGGGGTGAGTGAGGTGTCGCACACCGTCGGGGCCGACGGGCGCGCCTCGCCGGAGCCGAGGAGCCACCCGCGGGTCACTTCCTGGTCAGCAGGACCTGATCGCCGTCGGCCGTGGCGAGCGTCAGCGTGGCGCCGTCGACCTCGGTGCTGAGGGCGCCCTCGGCGAGGGTGCCGGCCAGCGTGCGCTCGAAGTCCATAGGCTGGTCCGCGCAGGCCATCCTGGTCGACCTGGCGTCGCTGAACCGGATGCTGTCGCCCTCGACGGCGGCCTTGGCCGTGAAGTTGTTGCAGCCGTAACTGCCTGCCGCCTTGCCGTCCCGGATCTCGACGTGCGCGCCGGCCGGGGCACGGTGGGTGGCGCCGTCCACGGTGACGCTGTCGACGTTCCAGCGGACCCCGGTGACGGGCTGCTCGGCGCTCACCGCCCCGCTGCCGGGCTGCTCGCCGCCCGCCTGCTCGCTGCCGCAGGCCGCGGCGAGCGGGATGAGCAGGACGGCCGCGGTCAGCGTCAGTCGCTGCGTGTACGTGTGCGTAGGGCTGTGCCTCTGCCTGTACATGCCGGTTCGACGGGACAGGTGGGGCGGTCGGTTCCACCTGGGGTCGGATTCAGGACAGCCTTCAGGACATGAGGGGCAGCAGCGCCGTCAGGTCGGCCCGCTCGCCGCTCGCCGCGACCTTCGCCTGCTCGACGGCGTCCGGCCAGGTCACCCGGCCCGTGGCCAGCCGGATCCAGGTCAGCGGGTCGGTCTCGACGACGTTGGGCGGGGTGCCCCGGGTGTGCCGGGGGCCCTCGACACACTGCACGACGGCGTATGGCGGGATCCGCACCTCCGTCGCGCCGCCGGGGGCCCTGGCGGCGAGGGCGTCGGCGAGGAGCCGGGTGGCGGCGGCGAGCGCCTGGCGGTCGTACGGGATGTCCAGGCCGGGGACGGCGGCGTTCAGGTCGTCGGTGTGGACGACGAGCTCGACGGTCCGGGTGACGAGGTGGTCGGCGAGGGTCATCGCGCCGGTGCGGGTGGCGAGGAGGCGGTCACCGGAGGCGGTGGCGAGGTCCTCGGCGATGCGCTCCTCGGTGCGGGCGAACAGGGCGTCCAGGTCGGGATGGGCCGCGGCCAGGTCCCGGGTGCCGTCGGAGATGTCGGCGGCCCGGGCAGCGGTGGCGAACGGCCACTCGAGGAGCGTGAGCTCCGCCTTCGGGGGCTCGTCCCGGTCCAGGTTGCGGCTGACCGTCGCCACCGCCATGGCCACGTGCGCGGCCAGGTCCCGCACGGTCCAGCCCGGCAGCCGCGTGGGCAGCGCGAGCTGCTCGGGGCCGAGGCCGGCCACGGCCCGCCGTACGTTCCCGAACTGCGCGGTGACCGCGGCGCGGGTCTTGGCGGGGTCGTACGCGCGGGTGCGTTTCCTGGCCGGGGGCATGGCGGTGAGCCTAGTGGCCTCCTGTGACACCGGCGCCGTCCCGCTCCGCGTGACCGTGTGACGGCAGCGGCCGTGTGGCGGCACGGCGAAGGCCCCGCCCGTGGGAACGGGCGAGGCCTGACCGCCGTACGGATGCCGCGGGTGGTGCTTACGCGAGCAGCGCCGGGATGGTGTCCTCGTGAGCCTTGCGCAGCTCCTCCAGGGACAGCTCGAACTCACCCTGGAGCTCGACCGTGTCGCCGTCGACGACACCGATGCGGGTGACGGGCAGGCCGCGCGCCCCGCACATGTCGTTGAACCGGAGCTCCTCGGAGCGCGGGACGGCCACCACGGCACGGCCCGCCGACTCGGAGAACAGGAGGGTGAAGGCGTCGATCCCGTCGGGGACGACCAGCCGCGCGCCCTTGCCGCCGAGCAGCGCCGACTCGACGACCGCCTGGATCAGACCGCCGTCGGACAGGTCGTGCGCGGCGTCGATCATGCCGTCGCGGGAGGCGGAGATCAGGATCTCGCCGAGCAGCCGCTCACGCTCCAGGTCGACCTTCGGCGGCAGACCGCCGAGGTGGTCGTGGATGACCTGGGACCAGGCCGAACCGCCGAACTCCTCACGCGTGTCGCCGAGGAGGTAGAGCAGCTGGCCCTCCTCCTGGAAGGCGACGGGCGTGCGGCGCGCGACATCGTCGATCACACCGAGCACGGCCACCACCGGGGTCGGGTGGATGGCCACCTCGCCCGTCTGGTTGTAGAGGGAGACGTTGCCGCCGGTCACCGGGGTGCCCAGCTGCTGGCAGGCGTCCGCGAGGCCGCGGATGGCCTCCGCGAACTGCCACATCACGGCCGGGTCCTCGGGCGAGCCGAAGTTCAGGCAGTCGGAGACGGCGAGCGGCTTGGCGCCGGTCGTCGCCACGTTCCGGTAGGCCTCGGAGAGGGCCAGCTGCGCGCCCGCGTACGGGTCGAGCTTGGCGTACCGGCCGTTGCCGTCGGTCGCGATGGCGACGCCGAGGCCGGTCTCCTCGTCGATCCGGATCATGCCGGAGTCCTCGGGCTGCGCGAGGACGGTGTTGCCCTGCACGAAGTGGTCGTACTGCGAGGTGATCCACTTCTTGGACGCCTGGTTGGGCGAGGCGACCAGCCTGAGCACCTGGTCCTTGAGCTCGGCGCCGGTCGTGGGCCGGGCCAGCCGGTTCGCGTCGTCCGCCTGGAGGGCGTCCTGCCACTCCGGGCGCGCGTAGGGGCGCTCGTAGACCGGGCCGTCGTGGGCCACGGTCCGCGGGTCGACGTCGACGATCTTGCCGCCGTGCCAGAAGATCTCCAGCCGGTCGCCGTCGGTCACCTCACCGATGACGGTCGCGATGACGTCCCACTTGTCGCAGATCTCCAGGAACCGCTCGACCTTCGCCGGCTCGACGACCGCGCACATGCGCTCCTGCGACTCGCTCATGAGGATCTCCTCGGGCGAGAGCGTGGAGTCGCGCAGCGGTACGTCGTCCAGGGTGACGCGCATGCCGCCGGAGCCGTTCGAGGCCAGCTCGGACGTGGCGCAGGACAGGCCGGCCGCGCCGAGGTCCTGGATGCCGACGACGAGCTTCTCCCGGAAGGCCTCCAGGGTGCACTCGATGAGGAGCTTCTCCTGGAAGGGGTCGCCGACCTGCACGGCCGGGCGCTTCGACGGCTTGGCGTCGTCGAAGGTCTCGGAGGCGAGGATCGACGCGCCGCCGATGCCGTCGCCGCCGGTCCGGGCCCCGTAGAGGATGACCTTGTTGCCGGCGCCGGATGCCTTCGCGAGGTGGATGTCCTCGTGCCGCATCACACCGATGGCACCGGCGTTGACCAGCGGGTTGCCCTGGTAGCAGGCGTCGAAGACGACCTCGCCGCCGATGTTCGGCAGGCCGAGGCAGTTGCCGTAGCCGCCGATGCCGGCCACGACGCCCGGCAGGACGCGCTTGGTGTCGGGGTGGTCGGCCGCGCCGAAGCGCAGCGGGTCCACGACCGCGACCGGACGCGCGCCCATCGCGATGATGTCGCGGACGATGCCGCCCACGCCCGTGGCCGCGCCCTGGTAGGGCTCGACGTAGGAGGGGTGGTTGTGCGACTCGACCTTGAAGGTGACCGCGTAGCCCTGGCCGACGTCGACGACGCCCGCGTTCTCGCCGATGCCCACGAGCAGCGCGTCGGACTGGGGGGCCTTCTCACCGAACTGACGGAGGTGGACCTTGGAGGACTTGTACGAGCAGTGCTCGGACCACATGACCGAGTACATGGCCAGCTCGGCGCCGGTCGGGCGGCGGCCGAGGATCTCGACCACGCGCTCGTACTCGTCCTTCTTCAGACCGAGTTCGGCCCAGGGCAGCTCGACGTCGGGGGTCTCGGCCGCGTGCTCGACCGTGTCCAGAGGCGTCCGGCTCATGCGTTGACCAGCTTCTTGAGGATCGAGGTGAAGAACGGGAGACCGTCGGTGCGGCCGGAGCCGACGAGGGGCTCGACGGCGTGCTCCGGGTGCGGCATGAGGCCCACGACGTTGCCGGCCTCGTTGGTGATGCCGGCGATGTCACGGAGGCTGCCGTTGGGGTTGACGTCCAGGTAGCGGAAGACGACCCGGCCCTCGGCCTCGAGCTGGTCGAGGGTGCGCTCGTCGGCGACGTACCGGCCGTCCATGTTCTTCAGCGGGATGTGGATCTCCTGGCCCGCCTCGTAGTCGGCGGTCCAGGCGGTCCCCGCGTTCTCCACCCGCAGCTTCTGGTCGCGGCAGATGAAGTGGAGGTGGTCGTTGCCGAGCATCCCGCCGGGAAGCAGGTGGGCCTCCGTGAGGATCTGGAAGCCGTTGCAGATACCCAGGACCGGAAGACCGGCCTTCGCCTGCTCGATGACGGTCTCCATCACCGGCGAGAAGCGGGAGATGGCTCCGGCCCGCAGATAGTCGCCGTAGGAGAAACCGCCGGGCAGCACGACGGCGTCCACCTGATGGAGGTTCTTGTCCTTGTGCCAGAGAGCGACGGGTTCGGCACCCGCGAGCCGGATCGCACGCTGAGTGTCCCGGTCGTCGAGGCTGCCCGGGAAAGTGACGACGCCAATACGAGCGGTCACTTCGCGGCTCCCGCGACTGCTTCTTCCGACTCGACCTTGACGGTGAAGTCCTCGATCACGGTGTTCGCGAGGAAGGATTCCGCAAGATCGTGGATGCGGGCGAGGGCGGCCTCGTCGACCGGCCCGTCAACTTCCAGTTCGAATCGCTTTCCCTGACGTACGTCGGAGATGCCTTCGAAACCCAGCCGCGGCAGTGCGCGCTGCACCGCCTGGCCCTGGGGGTCGAGGATCTCCGGCTTGAGCATGACGTCGACTACGACGCGTGCCACTGGCACTCCCGGTGGTGTGGTGCTGAGCAGGTGCCTGCGGGTGTCTCCAACAGGTGTCTTCAGACTACCCGTACAAAATTTCTACGCGGGTAGAGTTGTAGGAAACTACGTGAGCGCCATCACGATCGGGTATCGGAGCAGTGCCTCGGTGAAAATTTCAGGGAAAGATCCGGGGTGCGCCGACGTTCCCTATTGCCCTGGGACACGCGGGCAGATTTAGTCGAGCTTCACATTGCAATGCCGGGCACTGTACAAATGAATTGCCAATAGCCGATACTTTGCCCCATAACAGGCGGACAGTCGACATCTCCATGACGTCTTGGCACGTCATCGCAGAGGTGTCGCACGAAGGGACCGATATTCGTGGCGCAGAAGGTCGTGGTCACTCTCTTTGACGACATCGACGGCTCGGAAGCGGCGGAAACGATCGCCTTCGGGCTCGACGGCAAGTCGTACGAGATCGACCTGAATGAAGCCAATGCCAAGAAACTGCGTAAGGCTCTCGAGCCCTACGTCGACGCCGGCCGCAAGCGGTCGAGGTCCGGCAAGGCGTACAAGCAGACGGAGGTCGCACCCGACCCCGCGGCCGTCCGGGCCTGGGCCCAGGCCAACAAGCTGGAGGTGCCGGCGCGCGGCCGCATCCCCAAGAAGGTCTACGAGGCGTTCGCCGACGCGCAGTGAGCCGCACCCGCTGATCGGCTCCCCGTGAGCCGAGGGCCGACGGCCGGTCACCGGCCCCTCGAACGTACCGACTTGCGCTGCACCCCTCCTGGTCAGCTAGAGTCTGGAGCACGCCGAGGGGCCAGGCCGAAAAGCCCAGCTCACGGAGTACACGCGGGTGTAGTTCAGTAGTAGAACATCCCCCTTCCAGGGGGAAGGCGCAGTGTGCGATCCCTGTCACCCGCTCTGCATGACCTGTCTGACCACTGCTGTGGATCAGGTAGGGTGGTGCTCGCGCCGATCGGTGAAAGCCGGTCGGAGGCAATGCGGACGTAGCTCAGTTGGTAGAGCGCAACCTTGCCAAGGTTGAGGTCGCGAGTTCGAGCCTCGTCGTCCGCTCGGGAATCAGACCCCGGTCCATTGGACCGGGGTCTTTTCGTATGCCGTGAGCGCGTGCGCGACTGCCGTGAACGGGCGTGCGCGACTGCCGTGGACGGGCGGGCGCGACCGCCGCCGTGAGTGGGGCGGCAACTTCCCTGAGCGGGTACGTGGCGCGAGCGACCGTCTGACATTTGTCATGCGGAGTGGTGACACCTCGCACTGCTGCCGGCCTCCGCCCGCGGGGAGGCTTGAGGCATGGACACGAATGAACACGTGATCGAGGTCACCGACCTACGGCGTGTGTACGGGGGCGGGTTCGAAGCGGTCCGTGGGATCTCCTTCCACGTCGACCGCGGTGAGATCTTCGCGCTGCTCGGCACCAACGGCGCCGGAAAGACATCGACGGTCGAGTTGCTGGAGGGGCTCGCGCGCCCCGACGGCGGGCGGATCAGGGTTCTGGGCCACGATCCGTACGCCGAGCGGGCCGACGTCCGGCCGCGCACCGGCGTGATGCTCCAGGAGGGCGGCTTCCCCTCCGAGCTGTCCGTCGCCGAGACCGCGCGCATGTGGGCCGGTTGTGTGAGCCGCGCCCGCCCCGTCAGGGAGGCCCTGGCACTGGTCGGGCTCGCCGGACGGGCCGACGTCCGGGTCAAGCAGCTGTCCGGCGGTGAGCGGCGGCGCCTCGACCTGGCGCTCGCGGTCCTCGGCGAACCCGAGGTGCTGTTCCTGGACGAGCCGACCACCGGCCTGGACGCCGAGGGCCGCCGGGACACCTGGGACCTGGTGCGCGCCCTGCGCGACGCCGGTACGACGGTGCTGCTGACCACGCACTACCTGGAAGAGGCGGAGAACCTCGCCGACCGGCTGGCCATCCTGCACGAGGGCCGTATCGCGGCCGCCGGGACACCCGCCGAGGTGACCGGCGCCCAGCCGTCCCGGATCACCTTCGAACTGCCCGAGGGGTACTTCGTGGGCGATCTGCCTCCGCTGGCCGAGCTGGGCGTGTGCGGTCACGAGGTCGACGGGCGCGTCGTACGGCTGCGCACCCGGGAGCTCCAGCGGGCGGCGACCGGGCTCCTGGTGTGGGCCGAGCGGGCCCAGGTCGCGCTGCGCAGGCTGGATGTGCGCTCGGCCTCGCTGGAGGAGGCGTTCCTGGGGATCGCCCGGGAGGCGTCGAGGGACGACGAGACCGAGGAGGTCGCGGCATGAGCGGGGCATCGGTGAAGGACCCGGCCACCCGTGCGGCCGGCCGTGCGGTCACGACTCCCGCGAGCCGGATGGCCGCCCTCGCCCGCGCCGAGCTGACCCTGCTCGGGCGGAGCAAGAGCACGATCATCGCCGCCGTGTTCTTGCCGCTGGTGCTGCCGGTGAGCCTGGCGTCGGTGGTCGAGGACATGGACGTGGAGGACGTCGGGCTCAGCGTCGGCCTGGTGCTGCTGCCCGCCGCGATCGGCTTCTCGCTGCTGTTCGGGGTGTACTCGGCGCTTGCGGCCATCTACACCGCCCGGCGCGAGGAACTGGTGCTGAAGCGGCTGCGTACCGGTGAGTTGCGGGACCCGGAGATCCTCGGCGGGGCGGCGCTGCCCGTCGTCGCCACGGGACTGGTGCAGTCCCTGGTGCTGGTGGCCGGCTGCACGGTCCTGCTCGACGTGCCGGCCCCCGAGGCCCCTCATCTCGCCTTCCTGGGAATGCTGTTGGGCCTGGTGATGTGCGCGGCGCTCGCCGCGGCCACGGCCACGGTGACCCGGAACGTCGAGAGCGCACAGGTCACCACGATGCCCTTGGTGCTCCTGTCGATGACCGGCTCCGGCGTGACCGTCCCCCTGGAACTGCTGCCCGACCGGCTCGCCTCCGTCTGCGAACTGCTGCCCCTGTCCCCGGTGATCACCCTGATACGCGGCGGCTGGACCGGCAGTCTGTCGGCGTACGAGGCTCTGGGCGCCCTGGCGACCGCACTGGCCTGGACCCTGCTGGCGGTGTTTGCTGTACGCCGGTGGTTCCGATGGGAGCCCCGGCGCTGACCCGCCGGGACGGAGCCGGGGCGGAGCCGGGGGAGCCGGGGCGGGCCGGGATCGCAGTGGGCCGAACGACGGGGGAGGACAAGGATGTTGGGTCGCATTCGGGGGTGGCAGCGGCGTCACTGGCGGGACCGCAGCAAGGCCGAGCGGGTCGAGTTGCAGACCCTGGGCACCTGGTACTTCACCACCTGGTTCTTCCCCTTCGGCTGGCTCGCGCTGCCCCTGGTGGGCGGGCTCGAGCGGAATCCCGGGTCGCTGCTCGTCGGCGGGCTGCTCCTGCTGGCGAGCGCCCTCCAGTGCGCCGAGGCGAACCGGCTCACCCGGCCCGTCCTCGACCACTACCTGCGCCGCGCCGAGCTCCCGCCCCGCGCCCTGTACCCCGCGGCCGGGCTGCTGGCCCTCGGACTGGCGCTGGCGCTGGTGCTCACCCTGGTGGGCGCCACCGACCCGGTGACGACCAGGCTCTGCATAGGAGCCGCGCTGCTGCCCTTCGGGATGCTGTACGCACTCGTGGTGACCATCCGGCGGTTCCTGCGGCACTCCGCACTGCTCGCCGTGGTCCTCATGGCCGCGTTCGGCTGGGCCGAACCGGACGCGGCGGGGATCTTCATGGTCGGGTTCCTGACCGCCTTCGCAACCTGCTTCTCCCTGTTCGCCTGCCGCTGCAGCGCCTGGAACCTGGCGGTGCTGTGGGAGGCGGACCGGGCCGGGGAGGTCGAGGCCCGGCTCGCCGTCGCCGAGGAGCGACTGCGGTTCGGACGGGATCTGCACGACGTGATGGGGCGCAATCTGGCGGTGATCGCTTTGAAGAGCGAGCTGGCCGTGCAGCTGGCCCGGCGCGGGCGGCCGGAGGCCGTGGAGCAGATGATCGAGGTCCAGCGGATGGCGCAGGATTCGCAGCGGGAGGTGCGCGCGGTCGTGCGGGGCTATCGGGAGGCCGACCTCGGGGTCGAACTCGCCGGAGCTCAAGGGGTGCTGAGGGCGGCGGGGATCGTGTGCGAGGTGAGCGGGGAGGCCGGCGGGCTGCCGGCCGAGGTGCAGTCGGCGCTCGGCTGGGTGGTGCGGGAGACCACCACCAATGTGCTGCGGCACGGAGACGCCGGGCGTTGCTCGGTGGCGTTGCGGATACAGGAGGGACACGTGGTGCTGACGGTGGAGAACGACGGCGCCGGACCGGCCACCACCGAAAGCGGCGACGGGTCGGGACTGGCCGGGCTGCGGGAGCGGTTGCGGGGCGTCGACGGGACGCTGGAGGCCGGATTCGTCGAGGCGGGCGTGTTCCGGGTCGTCGCCGAGGTTCCGTTGAGCGGGAAGGCTGCTGTGAGAGAGGTCGCTTCATGACCGTGCGGGTGCTGCTCGCCGACGACGAACATCTCATCCGGGGTGCGCTGGCCGCGCTGCTCTCCCTGGAGGACGACCTGATGATCGTCGCCGAGGCGGCCACCGGGCCGGAGGCGCTGGCGATGGCGCTCGCGCACCGGCCCGACGTCGCCGTCCTGGATCTGCAGATGCCGGGCACCGACGGTGTGAACGTCGCCACATCCCTGCGCACCGAACTGCCGCAGTGCCAGGCACTGATCGTCACCAGCCACGGCCGGCCCGGGCATCTCAAGCGGGCGCTCGCGGCCGGTGTGCGGGGGTTCGTCCCCAAGACGGTGAGCGCGCAGCGGCTCGCGGAGATCATCCGTACCGTGCACGCCGGGAACCGGTACGTCGACCCGGAGTTGGCCGCCGACGCGATCGCCGCCGGTGACTCCCCGCTGACCTCGCGTGAGACGGAGGTTCTCGAACTCGCCGCCGACGGGGCGCCCGTCGCGGAGATCGCCGAGCGGGCCGCGCTGTCCCAGGGGACCGTACGGAACTACCTGTCGTCGGCCGTCTCCAAGCTCGGGGCGGAGAACCGGCACGCGGCCGTGCGGCTCGCCCGGGAGCGGGGTTGGGTATAGTTGGCCTCGCGCCACGGCGCACTGCGGACGTAGCTCAGTTGGTAGAGCGCAACCTTGCCAAGGTTGAGGTCGCGAGTTCGAGCCTCGTCGTCCGCTCCATCGCAAAGGCCCCGGTCATCGACCGGGGCCTTTCGCGTCAGGCCCAGCCGATGCCCGTCAGGCGCTCGTAGGCCTCGATGTACTTCGCGCGGGTCGCGTCCACGATGTGCTGCGGCAGGGGCGGCGGGGGCTGCTCGCTCGCCCGGTCCCAGCCGGACTCGGCCGAGGTCAGCCAGTCCCGCACGAACTGCTTGTCGTACGAGGGCTGCGCGCGGCCGGGCTGCCACTGGTCGGCCGGCCAGAAGCGGGAGGAGTCCGGGGTGAGGACCTCGTCGGCGATGACCAGGTCCTCCCCCTCGAAGCCGAACTCGAACTTGGTGTCGGCGAGGATGATGCCCCGGTCGCGGGCGATGTCGCGGGCGCGGCCGTAGACGGCGAGGGTCGCCTGGCGGAGCTGGACGGCGGTGTCGGCGCCGACCTGACGGGCGACCTCCTCGTAGGAGACGTTCTCGTCGTGCTCACCGACGGCGGCCTTGGTCGCCGGGGTGAAGATCGGCGCGGGAAGTTCGCTGCCGTCGACCAGGCCCTCGGGGAGGGCGAGGCCGCAGACCGTGCGGGACTCCTTGTACTCGGCGAGGCCCGAGCCGGTGAGGTAGCCGCGGGCCACGCACTCGACGGGGATCATCCGGAGCGACTTGCAGACCAGGGTGCGGCCGGCCCAGTCGGCGGGGGCGCCGGCGGGCAGTTCCGTGCTCAGGACGTGGTTCGGGACCAGGTCGCGGAGCTGGTCGAACCACCACAGGGAGAGCTGGGTGAGGACGCGGCCCTTGTCGGGGATCTCGGTCGGCAGCACCCAGTCGAAGGCGGAGGTGCGGTCGCTGGCGACCATCACGAGGTCGCCCGCCTCGTTCTGGTACAGCTCGCGCACCTTGCCGGTGTGCAGATGCACCAGACCCGGCACCTGAAGGGGCTCGGGCTTTTCTACGAATCCGGACACGGTTCCTCCCCGTGGTTCTGTCCTAGTGGGCTGATTGTCCCGTACATCGGGATCGATCAAGGACAGCGGGTGGCGCGAGCGGGCGTAACGGCGTCAGTCGCGTTTGCAGATGCGGTCCAGGAGGTTGGCCGTGGCGCGTTGGACGCGTGGGTCCACATGGCCGGGGCGGTCCAGGGCCGGGGACCAGGCGAAGGTTCCGGAGGCGAAGACCAGGGCGCCTGAGGGGGCCCGGTAGAGGGAGGTCTCCTGGTGACGGAGGACGCCCTCGCTGTCGGCGTACGGGGAGTGGGCGAGGAGTATGCGGTCCTCGTGGGGCGGGAGGGGGGTGCGCGGGAAGTAGCGGTCGGCCTCGCCCGCGACCAGGTCCTCGATGCCGTCGCCGTCGCACGCGCCGGTCGACTCCCACAGCCAGTGGTCGGCGTTGCGGACGATCAGCGGATGCGGCTCGGGCACCCGGCCCGCGTACTGGATGCCGACCAACTGCTGCTCGGCGCGGTCGATCTCCCGCCAGAGGACGGACTTGCCGGGTCCCTTGCGCTTGCGGCAGGTAAGCAGGCGGCCGGGGACGCCGGACGGGGAGGGACCCAACTCCACCTGCCAGTAAAGGGTGTTGGCGGACAGGAAGACCAGTGAGGTGCCGCTGTCTCGGGCCAGTTCCACGGTGCGGCGCATGCTCGTCGACCAGTACTCGTCGTGGCCGGGGAAGACCAGGCCGCGGTAGCGGGTGGGGTCGATGTGACCGGCGTGCAGGTCGCGGGCGTCGGCGTAGGCGAGGTCGTAGCCGTAGCGCTCGGCCCAGCGGATGAAGTCGTAGGCGTGGCCGACGTGCAGGGGCAGGCCCGCGCCTGCGTACGGGCGGTCGAAGGAGACCGTGGTCGCGGCGTCGGCCTCGCCGAGGAGACGGCCGTCCTCGTCCCACGCGTGGTAGAGGCTGGCGCCGCTGCGGCCGTCCTCGGGGTAGAGGTTGTAGGCCTGCCAGGTGACGTCGGGCAACAGCAGGAGCAGATCGGCGGGGCGGTGGTCGCGGACCGTGAAGGGGACGTGCGAGCGGTAGCCGTCGACGGTGGTGAGGACGGCCACGTACGCGCCGACGTTCCAGTACGACGGGACCTGTAAGCGCCAGGAAAGCCACCAGTGGTGGCAGGAGACCGTGCGGTCGGCGGTCAGCGGCGGGGGCTGGACGATGCCGGAGAGGCGTGGGCTGGTGGTGATCTTGGCGGCGCCGTCGCCGTCGTAGTGGCCTATGCGGTAGACGTCGACGCTGAATTCCTGGGGCGGGTCGACCGTGATGTGGAAGTCGACCGCGTCACCGGGGGCAACCGCGCCGGTGGAGACGAAGCCCTTGATCTGGCGGCGCACGTCGTCGGCCGAGCGGGGGCCGCCGGCCGAGGGCTCGGTGCGGGGGGCCGGGACGCGCAGGCCGCCCCGGGCTGGGGCGGGGGCCGCATCCACGTACCAGGGGACGACCTGGCCGGTGTCGTCGAAGTACGTCTCGCCGCCGCGGAGCCAGGGGACGGGGCCCTGCCCGAAGGGGTCCGTCACGGCGTGGGCCAGTGCTCCCGACTCCCATCGGCGGATGTGTTCCGGTCCTGGTCCGGGTCCCATGGTGCTCCCCTCCCTTGTGCCCCCGTACTGGTTCGTGCGTACGCCGTACGTGACCGCCCCGCGTGTTGTCCTATGTCGCAAGCCCTTGCCATGGGCCCGATCGGTCCCAGCACATCACATAACGCGCGCAGACAGTCACTATTCGTTGCGAATTGGCCGAAAGTGGAATATAGAGCTCCGCTAGGGCTTGGGCGATGAGGTGCCGGGGGTTGCCGAGGGTCGGCTGGGGTCGGCTGGGGTCGGAGAATCGGTTGGGATCGGTTGGGGTCGGTTGGGGTCGGACGGCACGGGCAGCGTCGGTGCTTCGGGGCGCTCAGCCGAGCCGTACCGGCTTCTCCGGGCGTATCCCGAGCTCCACCAGCCAGGTGCGCAGGGGGACCGCGTCGCCGTCCTCGACGAGGCTGAGCACCCGGGGCGCCAGGTCGGCCACGCGCTCGCCGTCGACCAGGAGGGTCGGGCCGTCGAGCCAGTCGAGACCCGGAATGGCACCGACGGTGTCCATGGCGGCGCAACAGACCATCGCCGTGACGTGATCGGCCAGGAGCTCGCGGTCGGTGCGCGGAGGCTGGAGGGGGAAGAGGGGGAGCGCGTCCTGGTCCCAGAGGGCCATGTCAGGGCCCTGCCCGGACGCCGGAGAACCGGACGGAGCGGAGGGCACCGCCGCCGCGGCTGCGGCCTCCTCCCGCCCCAGCTCGGCACCGATACCGGCGGCGAGGGCCGCGCTGCGGGGGTTCGGAGGCGCGAGGTCCTCGTCATCGGCGAGGTAGACGGGTTCGGGGGCTGAGAGGGGGGCCGCTGCGACGGGAGCAGGGGCGGGGTCTGTGACGGGAGCAGGGGCGGGGCCACCCGGGGCGGGGCCGACACCGGGGGCGGGGCCGGGGCTCGGGTCCTGGTCCTGGGCCGGGTTCGGGTTCGGGTTCGGGACGGTGCCCTGGTCGGCTGAGGAGGGGACGGGGGCAGCGGCAGGGGTGGCCGTCGGGCTGGCCAGGGCGGTCGGGTCCGCCAGGTCACTCCGGTCCGGCGGGTCAACCAGGTCAGTCGGGTCAGCCAGGTCGGTCCGGTCCACCACGTCCGTCGGGTCCGGCGGGTCCGGCGGGTCAACCAGGTCACTCCGGTCCGGCGGGGCCGCCAAGTCGGTCCGGTCCGGCGGGGCCGCCAAGTCGGTCCGGTCCGGCGGGGCCGCCAGGTCAGTCGGGTCAGCCAGGTCGGTCCGGTCCACCACGTCCGTCAGGTCCGCCAGGTCACTCCGGTCCGGCGGGGCCGCCAGGTCACTCCGGTCCGGCGGGGCCGCCAGGTCAGTCGGGTCAGCCAGGTCGGTCCGGTCCACCACGTCCGTCGGGTCCGCCAGGTCACTCCGGTCCGGCGGGTCCACCAGGTCAGTCGGGGCCGCCAGGTCGGTCCGGTCCACCACGTCCGTCAGGGTCGTCGGGTGGGGGGCCTCCGTGTCGGTGGGCCTGTCCGTCAGGTGGTCCAGGACTCGGGCCAGAGTGGGACCGCTGTGGCCGCCGGGGTTGGGGCCGGCGGGGTGGGCGGTGCCGGTCGGGTCGCAGGTGCGGCGGACGCCGAGGGTGTCGAGGACCCGGTGGAGCCGGGCCGCGTCGGTGCGCCACTTGCGGTCGACCACCTCGTCCGGGTAGTCCTCCCAGGCCACAGGTGACCAGTCCGGGCCCGGATCCGCGGGGCCGCCGTGGAAGAGGCGGGCGGCGAGCAGCGAGGCGGCCTCGTCGATCGTGCCGGGCTCTTCGAGCAGGTCGCAGGCCGGGCGCTCGCCGAGCCGGGAGGCGAACCCCTCGGCCAGCCGGTCGCGCCGGGACAGTTCGGTGAGGGCGGCGACCACGCCGGCGTCCAGCCGGGAGGGCCAGCGGCCCATCCGCCAGGCGGGCAGCGCAACCCGCGTCAGAAGACGGTCCCAGCCCGCGTAGGCGAGGCCCACCTGCTCCTGGGCGACGATGCGCAGACCGTAATCCACAGCCTGTGCGCGCTCGGAGGCCGCGGCGGCGACGCCCCGCTCCATCTCCCCGGCGTGTGTCTGACAGCCGCGCAGCATCAGGCGGGCGGCCCAGCCGATGCCCGAGCAGACCGGGCGCAGCACGGGATACCGCTCTCCCCGGTAGGCGCTGACGGCCACCGCGGCGTCCAGCCCGCGCACGAAGCGCCGGGCCGCGGCTATGTCGGGGTGCGCCGAAGGGCCCGTACCGGCGACGACCGGGGCCAGCACGGCGCGCAGCTCGCCCACGCGCATCCACCACAGGAAGGGGGAGCCGATGACGAGCACCGGTGACGCTCCCGTACGGCGGTGGAGGGGGCCGTGGGGGCCGCCAGGGCCTGCTATCTCGTCACCGCCGCGGGACGGCGACGGGCCGTGGGCCGGGTGGGTACGGTCCTCCAGCCAGCTGTCGCAGTCCGGCGTGAGCGCTATCGCGGAGGGAGCGGGGACGTCGAGGCGGTCGGCGAGGTCCCGGACCAGCCGGTACAGATCGGGGGCCGCCTCCTCGGCGACGGCGACCGTGGGGCTGACCGCGGGACGCGCGCGGGCGACGACCAGGCCGATGACGCCGGCGGCCAGCAGTACGACCAACGCGACGACGGACACCGTCCAGCGGGCGGCATCCCATCCCGGGCCCACGAAGTGCCCGGTGGAACCGCCCGCCAGCAGGATCACCGCGGCGGCCGCGGGCAGCAGCGCGACGGCGAGCGCCCGGCTGCGGATGCGTAGCACCGCCAGTGCCCGGGCCCGCGCGGCCTGCGCGCCCATCTCCACTCCCATACCGGTCACGACCGGACCTCACCCCCTCCCTACGGTCCTGTTTCCCCCGGCTGTCTTCGCAGTGGTCACTCCCCCACTGTGGCACCGACCACCGACATCGCAATGCCGGTGGGCCAAGTGCCGGAACGAGTGCCGGAACGCTTGCGCCGCACCCTAGTTGGCGCTCCGGCCCACGTCAGCCGGATAGCTCAGCGCTCACACGATGGAATGGCTTTGGGGAAAGGTGTATGACGATGGGCAACGATCAGGCCCCGGGTTCCACGGGTCCTCCGTGCGGAGTTCCATGGTGGCCCGGGGCCTGGGAGATCCCTGCTGATACCTGCTGACGCCTGCCGGGGTGCCCGGTCGGGGTGCCCGTTCGGGGTGCCTGCCGGGGTCCCTGCTCGAGGGCGCCGGCTGCTGCGTGCCGCGGCGGGTGGCTACGCGCCTGCCGCCGCCTTCGCGGCGATGTCCGTGCGGTGCTGCGAACCGTCGAGCCCGATGCGCCCGACCGCCTGGTAAGCGCGCTCGCGAGCCTCGGTGAGGTCCGTGCCGGTCGCGGTGACGGACAGCACGCGCCCGCCGGCGCTGACGACCGTGTCGCGGTCGTCAGCGTCGTACTTCGTCCCGGCGTGCAGGACGTACGCGTGCGGGGCGTCCTCGGCGGCCACCTCGGCGAGGCCGGAGATCGGGTCGCCGGTGCGCGGGGTGCCGGGGTAGTTGTGCGAGGCGATGACGACGGTGACGGCCGCGTCCTCGCTCCAGCGCAGGGCCGGCAGGTCGGCGAGGTCACCGGTGGCGGCAGCCTTGAGGACACCGGCCAGCGGGGTCTTCAGCCGGGCCAGGACGACCTGGGTCTCGGGGTCGCCGAAACGGGCGTTGAACTCGATGACCCGGACACCGCGGCTGGTGATCGCGAGGCCCGCGTAGAGCAGTCCGGAGAAGGGGGTGCCGCGGTGGCGCATCTCGTCGACGGTCGGCTGGAGAACCGTCTCCAGGACCTCGTCGACCAGCTTCGGGTCGGCCCAGGGCAGCGGCGAGTAGGCACCCATGCCGCCCGTGTTGGGGCCCTCGTCGCCGTCGAGCGCGCGCTTGAAGTCCTGGGCGGGCTGGAGCGGGACGACGCTCACGCCGTCGGTGATCGCGAAGAGGGAGACCTCCGGGCCGTCGAGGAACTCCTCGATGACGACACGCTCACAGCCGGCCGCGTGCGCCGCGGCGGCCTCCAGGTCGTCGGTGACGACGACGCCCTTGCCGGCGGCCAGGCCGTCGTCCTTGACGACGTACGGCGCGCCGAAGGCGTCGAGGGCCTCGGCGACCTCCTCGGGGGTGGTGCAGACGTAGGAGCGGGAGGTCGGCACGCCGGCCGCGGCCATCACGTCCTTGGCGAACGCCTTGGAGCCCTCGAGCTGCGCGGCCTCCTTCGAGGGGCCGAACACCGGGATGCCCGCGTCGCGTACGGCGTCGGCGACCCCGGCGACCAGCGGCGCCTCCGGGCCGACGATGACCAGCTCGGCACCGAGCTCGACGGCCAGCGCGGACACGGCCTCGCCGTCCAGGGCGTCGACCTGGCGCAGCTCGGCGACCTCGGCGATGCCGGCGTTGCCGGGGGCGCAGTACAGCGCGGTGACGGCGGGGTCGAGGGACAGTGAGCGGCACAGGGCGTGTTCGCGGGCGCCGCTGCCGATGACGAGGACGTTCACGTGGGTCAGCCTAACGGGCGGGGGCGGGGGTGTTTTGTGCGGGCTTCCGAAAGCCGGGAGGCACGGATGTCGTGCGTTCCTCCAAGCGGCAGGGCGCGGGGAAGGCGCCTTCGAGGACGGTGTCGCCCCCTACTCGTTGGTGAACTCCTCCACCACCGTCGCTCCGAGCTCGCGCACGATCAGCTCGTAGCCGGAGAGGGCCGACTCGTTGAGGTCGGGGTCGTCGTCCTCGGGGGTGTCGTCCTCCGGGGCCACCGGTTCCGGGGCGGGCGGACGGGACGGGGCTGGGGCGGACGCCCCGTGGGCATGGGCCGCCGCCGATGTCGACGACGGCGCGTGCTGGGCCGGGGCCGCGGGAGCCGCCGGTGCCTGGGTCGGGGCCGCGCCCGACGGGGCCGACGAACCGCCGCCACCGCCGTAGCCACCGGGGCTGTGGTGACCCCCGGGGCTGCCGTAGCCGCCGGGCGCACCGCCTCCGCCGCCACCGAGGCCGCCGGTCGGCGGGGGGCCCGAGCCGCCGGACGGGTCGATGACCGCGTCGATCTTCCACTGGACGCTGAACTGCTCGGCCAGCGCCTGCCGCAGCACGTCCTCGCTGCCGCTGCTCGTGAAGTTGTCGCGGGCGCCGGCGTTGACGAAGCCGAGCTGGAGGGTCGTGCCGTCGAAGCCCGCCACGTGGGCGTTCTGGCTGAGCAGGATCCAGGTGAAGCGGCGGCGGTTCTTGACCGCCTCCAGGATGTTCGGCCAGAGCATGCGGGGGTCCAGGCCGCCGGAGGGGGGCGCGTACCCGCCGGGCGCGGGCGCCGGGGTGGCTGCCGGGGCCGGGGGGCCGGCCGAGGCGGCGGGGGCGGAAGCGGGGGCCGGCGTCGCCGGGGGTCGGCCGCCGCCCGCGGGCGCGGCCGTGGGCCAGCCGCCGGGGCGGCGCCCGCTGCCCGCCGCGGTGGCGGTGGGCCAGGCACCGGGGGCGGGCTGGGCGGGAGCCTGGGGGCTCGCGGCCGGCGCCTCCTCCACCGGCGGGGCGGAGGCCGCGACGGGGGCGGGAGCGGAGGTGTGCGCCGGGGCGGGCGGGGCGGCCGGAGGCTGGGCGGGCGCGGGCGGCGCTGCCGACCGGTCCGGTGCCTGACCCGGTACGGGACCCTGCCCCGGACCCGGGCCCCGTACCGCGGCGCGGGCGGCGGCGGCCCCGCCACCGGGCGGGATCGGCGCGCCCCCGGCCAGGGGGGCACCGGCGTGCGCCTCGGGGCCGGGCACGTAACCCATCGTCGGCATCGCCGGCGCACCGGTCGCCGCCCCCTGCGCAGCGCCGCCCGGCGCGAAGTTCACGCCGCGCTCGATGCGGTCGAGGCGGGCCATGACGGAGCGTTCGTCGCCGTAGGCGGCCGGCAGCATCACGCGCGCGCAGATCAGCTCGAGCTGGAGACGGGGCGAGGTGGCGCCCCGCATCTCCGTCAGCCCCTCGTTGACGAGGTCGGCGGCGCGGCTCAGCTCCGCGGCGCCGAAGACGCCGGCCTGGGCCTGCATGCGCTCGATCACGTCGGCGGGGGCGTCGATGAGCCCCTTGTCGGCCGCGTCCGGCACGGCGGCGAGGATGACGAGGTCCCGGAGCCGCTCCAGCAGGTCGGCGACGAAGCGGCGGGGGTCGTTGCCCCCCTCGATGATCCGGTCGACCACCTCGAAGGCGGCGGCGCCGTCACCGGTGGCGAAGGCCTCGACGACGGAGTCGAGCAGCGAGCTGTCCGTGTAACCGAGCAGGGAGGTGGCCATGGCGTACGTCACACCGGCGTCGCTCGCGCCGGCGAGCAGCTGGTCCATGACGGACATGGAGTCACGCACGGAACCGGCGCCGGAGCGCACGACGAGCGGCAGCACGCCCTCCTCGACGGGGATGGCCTCCTGCCCGCAGACCTCGCCGAGGTAGTCCCGCAGCGTCCCCGGCGGCACGAGCCGGAACGGGTAGTGGTGGGTCCGCGACCGGATGGTCCCGATTACCTTCTCCGGCTCGGTGGTCGCGAAGATGAACTTGAGATGCTCCGGCGGCTCCTCGACGACCTTGAGGAGCGCGTTGAAACCGGCCGGCGTGACCATGTGGGCCTCGTCGATGATGTAGATCTTGTACCGGCTGCGGGCGGGCCCGAAGAACGCCTTCTCTCGCAGGTCACGGGCGTCGTCCACACCACCGTGCGAAGCCGCGTCGATCTCGATGACGTCGATGGACCCCGGCCCGTTCCTGGCGAGGTCCTTGCACGACTCGCACTCCCCGCACGGGGTCGGGGTGGGCCCCTGCTCGCAGTTCAGGCACCGGGCCAGGATCCGCGCGCTGGT
This sequence comes from Streptomyces zaehneri, assembly GCF_032248645.1. NCBI lineage: Bacteria > Bacillati > Actinomycetota > Actinomycetes > Kitasatosporales > Streptomycetaceae > Streptomyces > Streptomyces zaehneri. The sequence continues at coordinate 138,243 of NZ_JASTTJ010000015.1, read as the reverse complement.
GGTCTTCCCGCACCCACGCGGCCCGCTGAACAGGTACGCGTGATTGACCCGGTTGTTCCGCAGCGCCTGCTGCAACGGGCCGGTGACATGCTCCTGCCCGATGACCTCGGCGAACGACTCCGGGCGATAGCGGCGGTACAGCGCGAGAGACGACACGCTTACGAGGTTATAGGCGACCGCTGACATCGGGTCCCACGCGCGGACCCGGCACCCGGCCCCCACCGCACACGCAAGCGCCCCCCACGCACCCGCCAGAGCCGACCTACCCTTGCTGCCTTCCGGCCCTGGGGGAGTTCAGTCAGATAGCGCCGCGTGAGGGGCTGCGCACAGGCTACAGGATCCGAGCGGGGGGAACGAGTTCGCGAGCACTCCTCAACGTCTTGTATTGTTTGCCGCGGAGGATTCGCCTAGTGGCCTAGGGCGCACGCTTGGAAAGCGTGTTGGGGGCAACCCCTCACGAGTTCGAATCTCGTATCCTCCGCCAGTGCCTCACCGGGCACTAAGTCGAAGGGCCCCACCGTTCGCGGTGGGGCCCTTCGACGTTGCCCGTCCCGAACCGACCGCCCGTCTCCGATGCCGTCCCGTACGCCGTCCCCGTACGCCGTCCTCGCGGATGCCCGTCTCGTTCGACGGTCCGGGAACATCCGGTGGGGCGGCGTGCGACGCTGTGCGTCATGCTCATGACCCTGAGGCCGGTGCTCGCGACCGGCTGAGGTGGAGTGGGTTCCGAAGGTAACGGTCTGTGGTGGGGTCCCGCGGGCGCTTCGGCGGGCTCTCCGGCGAAGCACCAGGTCAGAGGCGCATGGCTGCCCGTATTCCGGCCGAGCTGATGATCGCTGTCCGGGTCTGTGACGAACAGCGGGGAAAGACGGCCGCTACGACTGGCGCATGCAGGCCCATACTGGAGGCAATGACAAAGCCATCGGCACCGAAGCGCTACTTGCCCACCAGTCCCTTCAAGGCCCCGGCCGCGCCGTCTCCGAAGCACTTCGAGGTGGGCGACCAGGTGACGCACGACATGTACGGCCTCGGCCGCGTGATCGGCATCGAGGACGGAATCGCGGCCCTCGTGGATTTCGGTTCGGCGCAAATGCGGATCTTGAGCCCGTACACCAAGATGAGCAAGCTGTAGGACCGCTGTGCCCGGTCACGGCACGCCAGGTCCGTTCGCGGCCCTGTAACGAATGGGAGACCTCTCATCGACCCGACCTCGCTGTTCTCCGCTCCGGAAGGGGCGACTCGCTATGCCACCGCGGCATCGCCGCCTCCGACGACCAACCCCTTCCAGGCCCCGGACTTCGGGGAGGACGAGATCTTCCTGATCGAGGATGCGCAGGCATCCCTCTCCGGCACGGGTGCGGCTCGACGCCAGGCGAGCTAACTCCGGCCGGTGACCGTGGCCCCGCAGTCGGCGGCCACGCGCCGTCCCGGTTCCGCGCATGCCGAAGGGCCCCACCGTTCGCTGTGGGGCCCTTCGACATGTGCGGAACCGGCGGGTCAGCGAGCCCCTTCGGCGAGCAGTGTCAGCTCGTCGAGGAACGCCTCCGCCAGCAGGCCGGCGTCCTCGCCGCCCGAGTTGGTGGCGACGCTCAGCGTGTGGCCCTTGGTGCAGCCGCCCAGCGCGAAGGTGGCCGTGTCGGCCGGGGGCACCATGGGGACGATGGTGAGGTGGCGCAGGCTGCGTCCGGCCAGGGTCTGGCCCTGCTCGCGCAGATGGACGTAGGAGCAGGCCGCCGGCGCGTACGCGGGCGCGAAGATCTTTCCGCCGGCCAGCGCCAGGGTCGCCCCGGGAACCGCCGCGAGCGTGCCCTCGACCAGCTTCTCGGCGGTGCGCCGGGGGCGGGTCACGGTGGTCAGCAGGCCGGTGCACGCGGTCAGGCGGGCCGCCGGGTCGGCGAGGGTCACCGGCGCGGGGACCCGGACGTTGGCGAACGCGTTGCCGAGGAACTCACCGCAGTCGTCGGGCCGTTCGTCGACCGGTACCGACAGCCACACCTGCCTCGCGTCCGGATCCCGGTCACCGCCGCCGGAGACGGAGGCACCATCGGATTCGGCGTCGGAGTCGGCGCGGGAACCGGAGTCCGAAGCCGAGAGGCAGGCGCGCAGGACTCCGGAGACCGTCGCCAGGAACACCTCGTTGGTGGTCGCCGGGCGGGAGGCGCCGGCCGCTCCCACGGAGACGGCCGCGCGCGCGGCCAGCAGGACGTCGGCGCGCAGCCGTACGACGGTGTAAGCGGGCTCCCGCGGGCCCCGGTGCGGCAGCGGCACCGCGCGGCCCGTGGTGAGCAGCCCCGGCGGGCCGCCCCCCGTCGGGCCGGGGCCGACCGTACGTCGCCGGGGGCCGGGCACCGCCAGGGACGCGGCGCCGTCCAGCGGCCCGCCGTCGTCGAAGAGGGCGCGCAGCAGGGTCGTCAGGGAACGGCCGTCGAGCAGGCTGTGGTGCATCCGGAACAGCAGGGAGAACTCCCCCTCCGTCGCCCCGCGCAGCAGGTGGAGGCTCCATGGCGGCCGGTCGGCCGGGAACGGGCTGTGGAACCACTGCCGGACCGCGTCCCGGAGGGTGAGGTCCGCGCTGTCGATCTGCTGGGCCAGGTCGTGGCCGTCCCGCCGCGCCCAGCGGTGCCGGCCGGTCCACCAGGCCAGGCCGGTCCGGGCGCCGCCGGGAGCGACCAGGGTCTGGGTGAGCCTGGGCAACGCCTTCCAGCGTTCCTCCACCAACGCCCGCAGCTCGTCCAACGACGGCGGGTCGCCCGCGAGGTCCAGGGCGATCCCGGCGTTGGGCGGGCCGAACGGCCAGCGGGCCATCCCCTCTTCCATCAAGGGCAGATGCGATCCGGGCATGAGACTGCTCCTGTCGTGGGCCGTCCGTGCCGTGGGCCGGTCCTGTCGTGGGCCGGCTGCTGACGGACGACGTCCTGTACCCCCAACGGCCGATCGGACCGGCGGTCACGTCCGACGCGTCACCGGCAGCCTCGCCAGGTACCCCGCAGGTGTTCCGCAGGTGTCAACGCACGGCCGTGGAGGCTCCCTGATGGGGTGACACTGCCGCAGGTTTGCGGTCACGAACGGTGTCCGTGCGCCTTTAATCGGGACTCCGCGTCCGCCGTCAGGGCGTCCCGTTCCCGAATCCCCCGCCCCGGCTCCGTGCCGGACAGGAGTTGTGTGTCGTGCCTGGTACTCATCCGAATCCCGCGCACATCCCCGCGCACATCGCCGTGTTCAACGTTCCGATGCACGGGCACGTGAATCCGACCCTGGGGGTCGTCGAGGAACTCGTCCGGCGGGGGCACCGGGTCAGCTACGCCGTCACCGAGGACTTCGTGCACCAGGTGAAGGCGGCCGGTGCCGAACCCGTGCTCTACCCGGACGCGGGGGACGGCTCGGACGCGCCGGAGGACATGGGCGAGGGGTTCGCGCGGGTCGTCGAAGTGGCGCTGGCGGCCCTGCCCGCGCTGACCCGGGCGTTCGGCAGGGACCGTCCGGACCTGGTGCTGTGCGACATCTACGCCTTCGCGGGCCTGCTGCTGGGGGCGCGGTGGCAGGTGCCGACCGTCGTGGCCTCGCCCACCCATCTCGCCTACGACGGCATCGTCCCGGAGTTCTTCGGCGTGCCCGGCCTCCCGCAACTGCCGGGCTTCGCGCGGCTGGCGGCCGCCTTCGCCGACCAGGGGATCGAGGCCGCGCGGATCCAGGACCTCGTACGGCCCGAACACGCCGTCGCGTTCTTCCCCCGGACCTTCCAGCGCAGGGCGGACACCGTCGAGGCACAGCGCGTCGCGTACGTCGGGCCGGCACTCGGGGACCGCTCCTACCAGGGTTCCTGGCAGCCGCCGCGGCCCGACGTGCCCGTCCTGCTGGTCTCGCTGGGCTCCCAGTTCACCCGGCGGCCGGAGTTCTACCGGTCCTGCGTCCAGGCCTTCGCCGAGCTGCCCTGGCATGTGGTCATGTCCGTCGGCGCCGTCCCGCCGGACGGGCTGGGGCCGCTGCCCGCCAACGTCGAGGTCCATCCGCATGTGCCCCAACTCGCCGTGCTCGCACACGCGGACGCCTTCGTCACCCACGCCGGGATGGGCGGCACGATGGAGGCCCTGCACTACGGCGTGCCGCTGGTGGCGGTCCCGCAGATGGCCGAGCAGCGGGTCAACGCCGCCCGGATCGAACACCTACGGCTGGGCGTCCACCTGCCGCGCGAGAGCGTCACCCCCGAGGCGCTGCGCGAGGCCGTCCTGCGGGTCTCGTCCGACCGGGACATCCGCGCGGGCGTGTCCGCCATGCGCCGGGAGATCGCGGCGGCCGGCGGGGCGGCAGCCGCGGCCGACCTGATCGAGCGGGCCCTGTAGACCCGCAGTCCCCGTAGCCCCGGCACCGGTACCGCGTACCGGCCAGGAGGCCGGGACCCTGTTCCGATGTTCCGAGGAGTGACACCTTGACCCTGACCCACGCCCTGGCGTCCGACATCCGCCGCACCGGCACCGGCCGCGCGCCCCTCGATGTGCCGGACTGCCGGCCGCACCTCTATCTGCGCCAGGTACGCATGAGCGACCTGGACTCCATGCACCACGTGAACAACGTCCGGCTGCTGGAGATGATCCAGGACGCCCATATCGACATGTTCTATCTGCGCCCCGGACTGCCCGGACAGGAGATCCGCCCGAGGTTCGTCTACGCACGCCACGAACTCGACTACACGGAGCCCCTCGTCCTCCAGCCGGAGCCGGTCACCATCACCACGACCATCGGTGACCTGCGCCGCTCGACCTTCCGCGTCACCAGCCGCGTGACCCGCGACGCCCGGGTGTTCTGCACCTGTGTGAGCACGGCCGTCGCCTACGACCCGGACGCCCGCTGCTCCCGTCGGCTCGAGGAGGAGGAACGTGCCCTCGCGGCCCGGCACGCCACTCCCGACCCGACGCGCTGACCGGCCGCCCCGCCGGGGGCGGGCCGCTGTCTCAGCGCACGATCTCCACCGGCTTCGACTCGCTCACCTGGTCGGTCTCCGACACCCGTACCGTCACCTTCATCTCCCAGGTGCCGGGCAGCGGCAGGTTGACCGTGTCGGCGGCCCAGTAGCCGCCCCGGTCGGTGACCTTGGCGTCGAGGGGGCCGATGTCCTGGTCGGGCAGGCTGAAGGAGACACGCAGCTCGGGGATGCTGACGAAGCCGCCGTCGGGGCCGTAGACCACGGCCTGGAGGCCGTTGTCGCCGACCCGGCCCGGATCGAGGGTGACCTGCACCTTGCCGCTGACGCCGCGGACACCGGGGGAGCCGGAGCCGATGGTGAAGGGGATGTTGGTCACGGAGGCCACGGGCAGCCCGGCGGACTGTTCCGCCGTGGCCGCCTCGGCCGCCGCCCGGCCCGGCAGGGTGCCCGTCAGGACGGTCGTGAAGACGAGGACCACGACGGAGACGACGACCTCGGCCAGCACGGAGCGGCGCAGCGCCCGGCGTTGGGCGTCCTCGGCCGGGGTGAGGGCCGCACCGGCCGGTGGCCTGGGCTTCCCGGGGAGCGGCGGCCCGCCCGCCGGGGCGTCGACCGTGCCGGTCACCCGGCCGTCCGCCAGGCCGTCCGCCGCGCCTTCGGCCCGGCCGCCCACCGGCTCCGGTACCCGCGTCGGGCCCTCCGTGCCGACCGAGGTCACCTCCACCGTCACGTTCCTCGCCGTCCTTTCCCTTGTCACCGTCCGCCGCGACCGGGCCCCCGCCAGCAGCAGGAGCGTCACGGCGACCAGCTTGGCCAGCAGGACCCGCCCGTACGTCGTGTCCGTCAGCGCGGCCACGGAGCCGAGGCCGCGCCAGGACTGGTAGACGCCCGTCACCACCAGGACGGTCACCGAGAGCCCCGCCAGTTGCGAGAAGCGGCCGACCACGCGCGACGGGACGGACGCGCGGTAGAACAGGGTGAGCAGGGACGCCAGGCCGCCCAGCCACACCGCCATCGCCAGCAGGTGCAGCACGGTGGACGTCATCGCCACCGGGACCTGGATACCGGCCGACGCGTGTTCGGCGCCGGCCCAGGTCAGGGCCAGGCACGTGGCCAGCGTGGCGCCGGTCAGCAGCGCCGCGCGGGACGGCCGCCGCCCCTGCCCGAGAGCCTTGCGCTGCCACAGCAGCAGGGCCGCGACCGCCGCGAGCAGCGCGAGGCGCGCCACCAGGGCCAGGCCCGGCCGGGTGCCCAGCGTGCGGGTCAGAACCGACGGGTCCAGCGCCTGCGCGGGGCCGGTGCCTGCCTCGTAGGGGCCGCGGAGCAGCAGCAGGAACACCGTCGATCCGGCGAGCGCCCACCAGCCGGCCAGCAGCAGCCTGCGCAGCGGCCGGACGTCCGGCGGGCGGCAGACGGCGATGAAGGCGGCCGTGCCGACGAGGAGCGCCGCGGCGAGGTACGCGAGGTAGCGGCCGATGTTGAAGAGGCCTCCGGTGGCCGGGTTCTCCACGGAGGTGCCGGGCAGGGCCGGCGGGGTCGCGGACGGTGTGCCCACCGAGAAGGTGAAGGCGCCGGCGATCGGGTGGCTGTCCGCCGACACCACGCGCCAGGCCACCGTGAACGTGCCGGTGCCGAGCTTCGCGGGGAGCTTGATCCGCGCGGTGTCGGCGCGGCCGTCCGCGTGACCCGCCCTGCCCGTGTCGACCCGCCGGTTGTGGGGGTCGAAGACGCGGAAGGAGTCGTCGAGGAGGCCTACGGACTCGGTGAAGGTGAGGGTGAGGGCGTCGGGGGCCGTCCTGACGACGCTTCCGTCGGCGGGATCGGCGCTGCGGAGGGCCGCGTGCGCCGAGGCCGGGCCGCCGCCGAGGAGGAGCAGGACCAGCACGGTGCCCAGCAGCACCAGCCCTTGAAGTCCCCTTCGGCCGCCGCCGGGTCCCCCGCTGCCGTACCGCCCACCACCGTGTCGTCCGCCATCTCGCCCTTCGCTCACGTCAGCGCTCCGCCTTGCCTGGGACTCGAGACTCGTGTGCTCGGAGATACGTACGCGTGCACGGGACATCCGGTTCACCACGTCGGCCGTGCCGACACCCCGCCGTCCACCACCAGATCGTGTCCGGTGATCCAGGACGCGAGCGGCGAGGCCAGGAAGACACAGGCGTCGCCGACGTCCTCCGGGCGGCCCAGCCGGCCGACGGCGGACGCCTCCCGCCACCGCCGCACGCCCTCGGGCCATGCCTCGGCCAGCCCCTCGCGGTCGATCAGCCCGGGCGAGACCGTGTTCACGCGGATGCCGTACGCCCCGTACTCCTGTGCCGCCGCCCGCGCGTGCATCACGACGGCGGCCTTGGAGGCGGCGTAGTGGGCGTGCCCGGGAGCCGGCTTCGCCGCTTCCACGGAGGCGATGTGCGTGATGCTGCCTCCGTGCTCCCGCATCACCTCCGCCGCCGCCTGCGTGCAGGCGAACACGCTGGTCAGGTTGGTGTCGACGACCGCACGCCAGTCGGCCGCCGGCATGCCCGGCAGGGCCTGCACCGGCTGTACGCCCGCGTTGTTGACGAGTGCGTCGAGCCCGCCACCCCACTCGGCGGCCTGGGCGACCAGCCTCCGGCACTCGTCCTCGACGGTCAGATCGACGCCGGCCAGGACGACGGCCCGCGCGCCGGCCTCGTCGGCGATCCGCTCGGCGAGCGCGTGGGCCGCCTCGGTCCCCGTACGGCAGTGCAGCGCCACCGCCGCGCCCTCCTGGGCGAACCGCAGCGCGATGCCGCGTCCGATGCCGCCGCCCGCACCCGTGATCAGGGCCACCCGGCCCGCCAGCAACGTCATGGACGGCACAGTTCCGTGATGAGGTCCGCCCGGTCCGGGTGCCGCGCCGTGAGGTCGGCCGCGTCGCCGTGCTCGTAGTCCCCGTAGGTGAAACCGGGGGCCATCGTGCAGCCGAAGAAGGTCCAGGCGCCCCCGGTGGCCACCCGCGCGCCCATCCAGGTGCGCGCGGGCACGGTGAGCTGCGGCCGCTGTCCGCCGACGAGGTCCGGGCCGAGCACCGCCGTACGGGAGGTGCCGTCGGGGGCGAGGAGCAGCAGCGTGAGCGGGTCGCCGAGGTAGAAGTGCCAGACCTCGTCGGTGGGCAGGCGGTGCAGGGCCGAGAAGTCGTCGGCGGTGAGCAGCGCGACGATCGCGGAGCCGGCGGGGCGGCCGTCCGGCCCCTCCGGGCCCGCCCAGGTACGGCGGAACAGGCCGCCCTCGCGGGGGATCGGCTCCAGGCCGTAGTGCGCGACGAGGTCTTCGGGGGTGAGCGGTGAGGTCACCCCGGGAACGCTACCTCCCGGCGCAGAAAGGCCAGCCGCGCCTTCTTCTCCGGCAGGTACACGTCCGGCAGGTCGATCTCCGGCAGCGTGACGACCGGCCCCTGTTCGAAGCCCTGCCTCACGAAGCGGGAGACCGCCCTCTCGTTGCGCACGTCGGGGTCCACCACGACGCGCGTCCGGTCCAGGCCGACCAGCACGTACGAGGCGAACGCGCCCATCAGCGCCGCCGACCAGCCCGGTCGCGCCCCGCGCCCGCCGGCCGGTGCGATGAGCACATGGACGCCGATGTCCCCGGGCTCCACCGGGTAGCACTCACCGACCCGGTCCTCGGTCGGCTCGTAGGTCTGCAGGAGGGCGACCGGTTCGCCGTCCAGCTCGGTCAGGAAGGCGTGATGGGTGTCGAGACCCGCCATGTGGGCGTAGATCTCGGCGACCTGGTCCCGCGTCAGACCGTTCATGCCCCAGAACGCCGCCCGCTCCTCGCTCACCCAGCCGTGGACGACGTCCGCGTCGCCCTCGGCGTCGAGCGGACGGATGCCGATGGTCCCGAACCCGTCGGCCACCTGCTCGTGCACGTAGACGTCCCGCGCGTTGCGGCTGTCCTGGCGGTCACTCATCGTCGCTCTCCTTCTTCAGATGTGCCCAGTCGGTGACGACCGGGGCCAGTTCGCCCCGGAGCCACAGGGGGAGCTGGTCGTGGTGGTGGGGGTGGTCGGGAAGGCCGGACGCGCCGTACGGGACGACCCACAGGCTGTCCTCGCGGCGGGCCAGGTCCCACACGTACCGGGCGGCCGGGCCCCGCGCGGCGAGGTCGGTCCAGCCGGGCACGGCCGAGGTGCACAGCACGCAGTCGTGGTCGCCTGCGAGGGCCGGGGCCTGCCGCCCGGGGTCGGGCAGCGCCTGCCAGGGGGCCAGGCGGTGGGTGTCGCCCCAACGGGCGGCGGGCCGGCCGGCGACCTCCTCGAGGGACTCCCGTACGAGTTCCGCCCGGTCGATGCCGTACAGCTCCTCGGCGCGCAGCAGGTGTTCGAGGGCGAAGCCGATGCGCGGGAGGAGGGCCAGCCAGGGGAGGAAGACCTCCGGGTAGGCGGGCGGCGTCGTGAGGGCCGCGAAGGCCGGGTGGGCGGCGAGACGGCGGACCAGGGCGCTGCGCAGGGCCGCGAACCGTGCCGCGTCCTGGCTGTCGGCGTCCATCCGGCGGTCCCAGCGCAGCAGGCGGTCGCGGAGTTCGGCGGCCGGGCCGGTCAGGTCGTCGAGGGCGGCCAGCCGGTCCAGCAGGGGCGCGGCGGAGGCCAGATGGGTGTCCGTGTGGATGGCCGGCATGTCGGACGCGGACCACCGCCGGCGCTCCGCCAGCAGCGCCCGGATGCGGTCGGCGCGGTGCGGCGGGGCGAACTCGACGCCCAGCTCCTCGGCGGGGCCCCGCTGGTTGGCCATCACCGCGACGCCGTCGGCCAGTCCCGCGCGGGGCATCTCGTGCCAGCCGGTCCACTCGTGACCGGGTTCCCAGGCGGGCACCAGCCGGGTGCCGTTCGCCTCGGCGCGCAGCGGCACCCGGCCCGCGACCCGGTGCAGCAGTCCGCCCTCGGTGTCGGCGGCCTGGACGACGTTGACGGGCTCGACCCAGAGGTCGAAGGCGCGGTCCACGTCGGCGACCCGGCGGGCCCGGAGCAGCGGGAGGAGCGCCTGGAAGCCCAGGTCGGCGGTGACGCGGGGCGGAAGGCGCAGGGCCAGCGCGAGCGGGGTGCCGTCGTCGAGGCCTTCCGGGCCGCCCGCGATCACCGGGCCCCGCTCGGTCTCCAGCACCTCCACCTCGACGGTCTCCTCGCCCGCCACGCGTACGAGTTCGGTGTGCCGGGCGACCCGCCGCCAGGCGCCGTCCGGGCCGAGCGCCTCGACGCCCGCGCCGGTGCGGCGCAGCCGTTCGCGGTAGAGGTCCTGGTAGTCGGCCATGGCGTTGGTGATGGCCCAGGCGACCGTGCCGGTGTGGCCGAAGTGGGCGATGCCGGGGACACCGGGGACGGCGAGCCCGACGACGTCGAACTCGTCGCAGGCCAGCCGGATCTGCTGGTAGACGCCGGGGTCCTCGATGAAGCGGTGCGGGTCGCCGGCGATGACCGCCTGCCCGGTGACCGTCCGCGTCCCTTCCACCAGCCAGCCGTTGCTGCCGGAGGTGCCGGGCCCGTCGGTGGCGAACAGGCCGACCGCCTCGGGGCCGAGGTGCCGGGCGGCCTCCTCGCGCCACAGCTTGGCGGGGAACCCGGCGAACAGGATGTGCGTGGCCAGCCAGACGGCGAGCGGGGTCCAGGGTTCCCAGCGGCCGGGCGCGAGGCCGACCCGGGTGAACTCGGGGGCCTCGCAGGCGGCCAGCCCCTCGTTGACTCCGTCGACGTACGCCCGGACCCAGTCGGCCGTCTCCGGGTCCCGTCGCACGAGTTCGTCGAAGCAGCGTCTCGCCGTGTCGTCGAGGCGGGCGCGGCGCACGAACCGGTCCCAGGGGAGGGCCTCGGAGCCGAGGAAGGACGCCGAGGTGCCGCGCGCCCTGTGCCGTTCGACCTCCAGTTGCCAGGCGCGGTCGCGGGCGGTGACCGATCCCTGGAGGCGGGCGAGGGCGTGCGCGCTGTCGGCACGCAGATGCGGGACGCCCCAGGCGTCACGGTAGATCTCGGTGGTCACCCTCTGGCCCTTCTTTGCTTTAGGTTAGGCTTGCCTAAGTAGATTGTGCGGAAATCGTACGCGAGGGGCGGGGAAGCCATGACGCAGGGGCGGGGCTGGGAGGGCACGGTCCTCAGACTGATGCGTGCGAAGGACTTCACGCTCACGGTCACGGGCGTGGAGGAGGTCACCGGCGAGTACCGCAGGCTGCGCCTCTCGGACGGCGGCCTGCTCGCCGCCACCGGCGTCCACCCGACGATCTGGATCCGGCTCTGGTTCGAGAACGCGGGCCGGCCGCACCAGCGGGCCTACACCCTGGTCGACCCCGACCCGGCGGCCGGCGCCTTCGCCCTGGAGTTCGCGCTGCACGAGGGCGCGGCCAGCGACTGGGCGCGGGCGGCGAAGCCCGGCGACACCATCGAGGCGACCGTCCAGGGCACCGGCTTCGAAGCGCCGGCCCCGGCTCCCTCGCACGTCCTCGTGATCGGCGACCCGGCCTCCCTGCCCGCCATCAACTCCCTGCTCGGCGAGGGCGAGGGGGCGCTCGGCGCAGCCCCGGCGACCGTCTGGTTCGAGGGCTCGCCCGACGGTACGGACGGCCTCCCCTTCCGGACCGACCCCGCACGCCACGAGATACGGCACGTGCCCCGGGCGGACTCGGGCGCCCACCTCGTCGAACGGGTCAAGGCCGAGCTGCCCGCCCTGCTGACGGCCACCCCCGACCCCTACGTCTGGATCGCCTGCGACACCCGCACCACCAGGACCCTTTCGGCCTACCTGCGCAAGGAGCTGCGCCTCCCCAAGGAGCGGCTGCACGCCCTGGGGTACTGGCGCGCGAGCTGACGGCCCAGGCGGGATCATCGACGCATGGACGTCACCCTTCACCTCTCGCAGGACCCCGAGGCCGACGAGCTCCTCGGGCGGTCCCCGCTCGCCGCGCTGGTCGGGATGCTGCTGGACCAGCAGGTCCCGATGGAGTGGGCGTTCAAGGGACCCCGGACGATCGCCGACCGGCTCGGCGCCGACGACCTGGACGCGCACGACATCGCCGCCCAGGACCCGGAGGCCTTCGCCGCACTGCTCTCCGAGAAGCCGGCCGTGCACCGCTACCCCGGGTCCATGGCCAAGCGCGTCCAGCAGCTCTGCCAGTACCTGGTCGAGCACTACGACGGGGACGCCGCCGCGGTCTGGAAGGACGTGAGCAGCGGCAGGGAGCTGCTTGGGCGGCTCCAGGAACTGCCCGGCTTCGGCAGCCAGAAGGCGCAGATCTTCCTCGCGCTGCTGGGCAAGCAGCTCGGTGTGCGGCCCACGGGCTGGCGCGAGGCGGCCGGCGCCTACGGCGAGCCGAAGTCCTTCCGCTCCGTCGCCGACATCACCGGCCCGGAGTCGCTGACGAAGGTACGGGCACACAAGCAGGAGATGAAGGCGGCGGCCAAGGCGGCCAAGGCGGGGACGGCGAACAGAGCGGACAGGCCCGCGAAGAAGTAGTGGACGGGCCACCCGACAGCCCGCCCGGGTGGGCCGCCGGGGGCCCGCCCACGTCGACGGAACAGGCCGGGGTCACACGCCCGGCTGAGCGGAACAGGCCGGGCAGCCCGCCCACGTCCGCCGATCAGGCCGGGCAGCCGCCCGGGTGGCCCGCCAGGCAGCCCGCCCGGGTCGACGGAAGAGCCCGGGCCACCCGCCCTGGTAGCCCGCCCGGGTAGCCCGCCCGGGTGGGCGGCCGGGTGGGCCCGCCAGGTGGGCGGCCGGGCTGCCGGGTGGGCCCGCAAGGTGCCGCAGACCGTGTGAGGCGGTTGTCCGCCGAACGGGCGGATCCGACCCCCGGCATGCTGAACCCAGGGCGTGTCGCGGGGAGATGACCTCTCATGAGCCCCGCAGCACGCCTCTCCCGCAGCCGCAGCTGGCTGCGGACACTCGTGCTGCTGCTCGCCCTGCTGGTGCCGGGGGCCGCCACCGAGATCTCGGCGGCACCCGTAGCCGCCGCCGAGACCGCCGAGTACGACGTCCTCGACACGGCGCTGCGACCGGCCCCCTGCGCGCACCGCCCCGCCGCCCCGCTGCGCCCCGCGGCCCTTCCGGCCCCGGCGCCCGGTGTCCCCGCGGACCGGCCGCGCCCCGCGCCGCACCGGCCGTCGTACACCCTGCACGCCCTGCGCACCGTGGTCCTGCGCTGCTGACGGACGCCGTTCCCAGGCCCGTCGGCGATCACGCTCACGCAAGGAACATGCGAGGGAAAGAGTCATGCCCACAGACCCGTACGCGATCCTGCGCGCCCTGCTGCGCGCGGAGGCCGCGCGCAGCACACGGAAACCGCAGGTGAAGGAAGCGAAGCCGCAGCAGTCCCCGGAACACCGGGACCGCTGACCGGTCGGCGGAGGCGGGACTACCGCCTCCGCCGGGCCGTGCCGAAGAGCGACCGGGTGATCTCGCGGCCGATCTGCGTGCCGACGGACCGGGCCAGCGACTTGAACATGCCGCTGCCGACGACCTGCTCGACGACGGAGCGATCCTCCTCGGGCTTCCGGGACCTGGGCCCCTTCGCTTCCCCCGCTTCCCCCACTTCTCCCGCTTCTCCCGCCTCCCGTGCTTGCTTCGCCTTCTTCGTCCCGTCCGTCCCTCGCGTGTCTCGCGTGTCCCGCGTCCCGTGCGGTGACTCCGGTTGCCCGGCGGGCCGGGCCGCCAGCTTCTCGAACGCGGATTCTCTGTCCACAGCCTGTGCATACCGCTCGTGGAGCGGGGACTCCCGCACCGCCCGTTCGAGCGCGGGGCCGTCGACCGGCCCCATCAGCGACTCGGGGGCACGCAGCCGGGTCGCGGCCACCGGCGTCGGGGCGCCCCGCTCGCTCAGGACGGTCACGACGGCCTCGCCGGTACCGAGGCCGGTGAGCAGTTCCTCCAGGTCGTAGGAGGAGTTCGGGAACGTCTTCACCGTGGCCTTGAGGGCTTTCTGGTCGTCCGGCGTGAAGGCCCGAAGGGCGTGCTGGACCCGGTTGCCGAGCTGGGCGAGGACGTCCCCGGGCACGTCCTTCGGGGTCTGCGTGACGAACGCTTCTGTCACTTCCACCCGATGTACCGGACCAGCGGGCTCGTGGCCTCTCTCCCCGAAGTGAAGCGTACGGCTCCCCCCGAAGGGCGGCAGGTGCAACAAGCCTGCCCGGATGGTCGTCAGTCGCCGTACGCTCGAATCATGAGTGCCGACATTGGCAGGCGGCTTCAGGAGGTGCGCAGGCGACGCGGTATGACACAGCGTCAGCTTGCGAGTGAATCCGGCGTGCCCCTGTCCTTGATCAGGAAGCTGGAGCAAGGGGAGCGGGCTGACACGCGTCTGGAGACCGCGCGCCAACTGGCGCAAGCGCTAAGGGTTCCGACGACGAACCTGCTCGCCGGACATGAGGACGAACCGGAAGCAGCGCCGGGGGCTGACGATCGCTGGGAGGCTGTCCGGCGTGCGCTCACAGCTCCGGTTCGCGCGGACGGGGTGACCGAAGAGCCGACCGTGGACGGTGTTCAGGACGCTCTGGAATCGGCCCTCCCGCTCTTCTCCGGCGATCGTTTCGCAGAGCTGAGCGTGATCCTTCCGCCCCTGCTGCGGGACGCTGACCTCATCGCCGAGACTGGGCCGGAAGGACGGGCGGTACGCGTCCGACTCTCACAGCTCACGGGCTGGTTGCTCACCCAGACGCGGCAGTTCGAGGCGGCGGACGTCGCCCTCTCCCGGTCTTTGGAAGAGTCGTCGGATCGGCTCCAGGCGGCGGCGACGGTCAACACACAGTGCTGGCTCCTGCTGCGACGCGGTCGGCTGGCCGAGGCGCGGGAGCTGGCGACTCGATGGGCCGACGAGGTGGAACCTCGCATCTCGCGGGCGACTCCGGCAGAGCTGAGCGCGTGGGGCTGGCTGCTGCTGCGGTCCTCCGCTGCGGCGATCCGGGACAACCGGCCCGGAGAGGCTGATGACGCGTTGCGCTACGCCAACTCGGCGGCGGTCGCGATGGGGCGGGAGTTCGCTCCGCGGGACGACTTCTTGCAGGCGTTCGGCCCGGTCACGGTGGCCCTGAAACGGGCCGAGAACGCCATGATCGTCGACAAGCCCGACCTGGTGCTCAAACTCTCGGCGCGTATCCCGACCGGCGGCATGCGGCCCACCTCCAACAACCGCAACCGTCACCTCCTGGACGTCGCGGAAGCGCACGCCCGTTCACGCGACTACGCGAAGACCGTCGAAGTCCTTCAGGGCATCCGCGCGGACGCTCCTCAGTGGCTGCCCAACCAGCGGTACGCGCGGGACATCTTCGGCAGAGTGATCGGTCGGCGGCGCACTCTCACCCCGGAAATGCGGAGCCTTGCCGACGCGATCGGCGTCCCGCTGTGACGTCCCGTGGCACTTCGGTCTGACACCTCGCCAAAGTGCCATTGAGGGGCATTCACGCCACTACGTAGCGTCATTGCCATGGCGACTCGAGGCAGAACAGCGCAGACGGCCGTCCCAGAGCGCGGAGAACTGGTCTACGACCCGGCAAGACACAAGGTCGGGGAGTACCAGGACATGGCCGGTCCGTACGCCATGCTGCGCCCGGTGGGCGGCGGCCGGGAATGGGAGGCGAACCCCGCCCTGATCCGCCCGGCTACTCCTGCCGAACGCCTCAGCGCGGGCGTGAAGGCGGCCAATCTGCGGGCGGAGCGAGGGCTGTGAGCATTCGGTCAGTGATTCGCCATGAGACGTGGACGCTCACTCCGGATCGCGAGCCGGACGCGGAGCCGATCACGTACGCGATGGAGTGTGCGGTGTGCGGGGAGTCCTCGGCAGTCGACGAGGACTTCGCCGAGCCGCAGAGCTGGGTACTGGAGCACTGCGGCAAGAACCCGTCGCACCACACCTTCCGGGAGATCATCACCCGCCCGTGGCGCACCTGGCGGGCTTCAGGGTCGTCCATGCCGTAGATCCCCGTCCCCCGCCGGGGTGGGTCTCTGCCCTGGTAGCGGCGCGCTGCGGGCACGCCGCCGGCCGTAGAGGCTTTGGACGGGAGCTGCCATGGGGCGAGTGAACAGGGGGCCTTACGCTCGCCAGCGGATCGGGCAGTCTTTGGGACCTGCCCGCAATAGCCCGATCGGCCCCCTGTTCTTAGAGGCTCGCCCCATGGTGGCTGTCTAAAGCCTCGTAGGCCGTCGGCCCCCGCCCAAGAGGGTGTGCATCCCCCGTTCTCGCCCGCGCCGAAAGGGGGCTTATCCGTGATCAGCAACTCAGAGAGGTGTGCATGAAGCGTTGTGACGATCAGTTCGCTCCCCCGCCAGAGATGCAGGCGGAGGCGTGCCGTGTGGCGGGGATGGATCCGGACGTCTCTCCCGCGTTGGTGCTGCGGTGCGAGCTCAGGGTGCATGAGAGGCCTGATCATGCAGCGGGGATCGTGGAAGCGCAGGACGTCACGGGGCGCATGACATGGGTGTGGTGGCGCTCAGGAGTGGAGATGCGCGATCCGTGCATGGTGCGCCGGTTCGGGGATGAGACGCGGTTGGACAACGTCGTGTGCGGCCTGTTCGAGGGGCACGAGGGTGAGCA
Source organism: Streptomyces zaehneri (assembly GCF_032248645.1). Taxonomy (NCBI): domain Bacteria; kingdom Bacillati; phylum Actinomycetota; class Actinomycetes; order Kitasatosporales; family Streptomycetaceae; genus Streptomyces; species Streptomyces zaehneri. The sequence goes on along the minus strand of NZ_JASTTJ010000015.1, from coordinate 121,802 downwards.
CGCCTGGCCGTAGCAAGGGGGCTCATGGCTGCGTCGTCTGGTGCGCCGGGCGGCGGCACCCCGGACCGGACCGGCCGAAGGCCGCATGCCGGGTAGGGGAGCGCAAGCCGCCCGGCGCTTGGAACGGGCTTGGCTCATGGTCCCGCCTGTTGGTACTGCGCGCTGAGTGGCCGGGGGCCGCCGCAGCGGTGGCGGAGACAGGGAGCGGCGGCGGCCCGTGGCCGCCAACGCGCGCGGTCCGCCGGAGGCGGGCCGCCTTGAGGAAGTGAAGACAGATTCCGACACGCCACCCGGTCGGCCTCAAGTGCCGCGTCAGTGGCGGTAATTCGTTCGCGTCACTGAGGACGGACATGCGATCATGACGGTTCGAGCGACGAGCCTTTCTGGCGATTCTCAAACACAGACATAGACACAGACTCTCTTCAGCAGACATCACATTCTTCTTCTGCCTTCTCTGTCTCCGCTCTCACTCACGTTCACGATGCCTCGGCGCACTCTCACCCTCACATCTGACACTTCATCACTTCGCACTCAAAGGACATCAGACATGACCCACACCCACGCCTCGGCTCGCGCTCCTCCCTGCCCGTCTGTTCTGGAGGTGCCCTGTGCTCAACACCTCACACGAGGTGACTTCTTCGACTTTCCGCTCCGCCGCGCTGGAGCGTGAGAAGCGTCTGCGGCTGCTGTCCGATGCCGATCGGGACATCATCCGCCTCGCGCACGACCCCCTGTTTCCGCGCTTGCTGGAGCAGATCAAAGCCGTCGGGGGTTGTGCCCATCCGGTCTACCTGTCCGGCTCCACCATCGCCTCCGACGCCCTGACGGGTGAGGTGATCTCGTCCTACTCGACCGCCGGAGAACCGGGCGAGCGACTGGCCGTCCGCTGCCGCAATCGCCGCGCCTCGGTCTGCGCGCCGTGCGCGTACCTGCACGCGGGCGACACCTATCAGCTGATCCGGGCGGGCCTGTCCGGCGGCAAGAGCGTGCCCGAAGGCGTTCGAGAACGGCCGCGCCTGTTCGTGACCCTGACGGCACCCTCGTTCGGGGCCGTCCATCGCTTCCGCAACAGCGAGCGGTGCCGACCGCGCAGGGACGGCGGCACGTGTGAACACGGACGACCCGTCGGTTGCGGCCTGGTCCACACCGAGGGAGATCCGGCGCTCGGCCGTCCGCTGTGCGCCGACTGCTACGACTACGTGGGCCATGTGCTGTGGCACGCGCACGCGGGACGGCTGTGGGACCGGTTCACCACCGCCGCACGGCGGCACCTCGCCTCCGCAGCGGGCATACCGCGCTCAAGGCTCCGTGAACACCTGGTGGCCTCCTTCGCGAAAGTGGCCGAGCACCAGAAGCGGGCGGCGATCCATTTCCATGGGGTGGTACGCCTCGACGGTCCGGCCGGACCCGGTGACCCGCCCCCGCCCTGGGCCACAGCCGAGCTCCTCTCCGAAGCCATACACGCGGCTGCCGCCTCGGCGAATGTGCGGACCCCGGAATCGGACGCCTACGGGGACGTGCTCCTCCTCTGGGGGCAGCAGTTGGACGTAAGGCCGATCCGGGCCTTCGCGGACGGTGAGGGGCCTACAGACGACGCTGTCGCCGCCTACGTGGCCAAGTACGTCTCCAAGGGCACGGCCGACACCGGCGCGGGAGTGGACTACCGCGTCACCAGTCCGAACGACATCCATGCGGCGGTCGTCACACCCCACGTACGGGCTCTGATGGCCACCTGCTGGCGTCTGGGCGGCCTGCCCGAACTGGGACACCTCAGGTTGCGGTCATGCGCTCACAGCCTCGGCTACCGGGGCCACATCCTCACCAAGACCCGCCACTACTCGACGACGTACGCGGCCTTGCGCGAGGAACGAGCCGAATACCGGCGTGGCGACACAGGGCCGACCGACAACCCGACCGTGATCACAGAGTCGCAGTGGCGCTACGTGGGCTCCGGCTACACCCCCGGCGCTGCCCGACTCGCCGCCGGGATCGCCTATGACATCGCCACCAGCCGCGAACTCGCCCGCGAGGCGATCGCCGAAGAACGGCGGTGGCGGGATGCCTGACGACTTCGCCGGATGGTTTCGCTTCGGTCGCCTGGTCGACAATCAGCCTCAGGCGTTGTCCAGTTGGCGCATCACGACCCAGGACCTGAGTACTGCAAATTCCATCGGCCAATTCTTCGGCGGGATCCCTAACCGTTGGCGGACGAACAGCCCAGACCACTTTGAGGTGTTAACGGGAACCCCAATGGTCCGGATAACCCTGAATGACCCGCACTGTATTACGCCCGAAATGAAGAAGTGGGGCCACAAAGGACTGATGCATCATTGCGATGGAAGTCAGTTCTTGTCGCCGCACCAAAAGAAAGGCAGTTATTGCGGATGTCCTGAATCCCTGTGCGAACGCAAGGAAAGAGCTCGCAGCTATCTGGGACCTCAACCGAGCACGGAAGTGAGTTTCAAGGTCAGCGACGCTCCCTCACTCGGATACTTCCGCATGCACTCCGTTTCCTGGAGGTTCGCCGAATCTGCCTCCGCCATACGCGACCTGATTAATTAGGCCGGAGACGCCGTGACGTGCGCGCTCTCACTCTCGACCGTGGAATTCAGAGGCGCGGCCGGCCGCAGGTCGACGTACCTTCAGCCGCTCCTCCTGCCGGAGGGCACTACGGCGACGTAAGACACCATCGCGACAGCGATCAGCCCCGCCCGGGTTCGACACCTGGACGGGGCTGATCAATGTTCGGGGAGGTGTTACGCCTCAGACGGTACGGGCTTCCTGGCCCACTCGATCGTCACGCGCTTGCCCGCGTCGTACTCCTCCCACCTGTTCCCGCGCCCCTCGGCCTTCGTGATCTCGATGCGATCGATGAAGAGACGGAGGAAAGAGCGCCTCTCTTCGTGACTTGCCGAATACCACCACGACCCCGGTCCGATCGGGTCTCCGTCAGGCTCATCGCCGCCCACCCACTGCTCAATAGGGAGAGCGGGCATCTCCATACGAGACAACTCCGCAATACGAGAGTCCAAGCCCGCAATCTCCCCTTCCATTTCCGCCTTCTTCACCTTGAATCGCTCTCGACCGATCGGACCGCTGTAGACGTCGTTCTCCAGGTCGTCATACAGCTCGTTGAGCGCAATCTCACGGTCCTTCTTCCTCATCACCAACTCGGCGCGTTCGGCAACCAATTCGGGGCTCGCAATGGTGGCGGCGAACCGACGCGTGGCTTCCTCGATCAGTTCCAGGGTTTCGGGGACGTCCTCGTCAGCGCTCGACACCTTCGCCAGAGCGGCACGCGCAACGTGGTCCTCGATGTGGTCGCGCTTGATGCTGTTCCCGCCGGTGTGCCCTTCGGTGGCGGCACCCCTGGGCCGGGAACACCTGTAGGACGCCGTAGCGCTGCGGACGCCGTTGCTGGACATCGTGAACCCGCACTCGCAGAACAGCAGGGCGAGCCCGCTGAGGAGTGCGCTTCCTCGGTTGAGCCCCTGTCCTCGCCCTCGCGTCTTCAGCCACTCCTGCACGACATGCCAGTCGGCGGGCTCCAGGATGGCGGCGTGGCTGATCACGGGCTCCTGGGTCTTCGGGTCGCGGATGGTCCGATAGCCCGTGATCTGCTCCCGGATCGCCCCGTCCTTGGTCTCCTTTCGCTCGTAGACCGGCTCGACCGCGTGCCCGATCATGCGGGGGTCCTGCAAGATCCGCTTGAGGGTGGTCACCTCCCACTGCGGCGGCTTGCTCCGGCCCGGTGTACTGATGGTCACAGCGCCTCGCCACTTGCCGTTCAGGCGGGCGGTCTTCGTCGGGACACCTCGCGCGTTGAGGTCGGCACAGATACCCGCGAGTGAGCCGGGGCTCCGGCGACCCGCCTCCGCTGGGCGGTCCTTGTTCTCCAGGATCGTGTTCACGACTTCGCGGATCACTTCGGCCTCGTCCTCGACGATCACGAGTTTCCGGAGCGTCAGACCGCCTTCCCGGACCTCCTCCGTCGCGTACCCGTACGGCGGGAGTCCCCCGACCCACGAACCGGCGTCACGGAGGATCTTCTTCGTGCTTTTGACCGCCTTGGACTTGTTGGCGCTCTCCTCATGGGCCTGGTCCAGCCGCATGATGAGCATGATCAACTTCATGGTGTCGCCCGGCGGGAAGTCTCCCTCATTGGCCGAGACGATCGTGACGCCGAGCCGGTGCAGCTCCATCACGACCGGAACCGCGTCCTCGGGGCGCTGCCGAGAGAACCTGCTGACGTAGTGGACGACGATCACGTCCAGCCGTCCGGCGCGGGCGTCACTCAGCATGCGCTCGAACTCGGGCCGGACCACCCCGACCTTGTAGCCGGACAGGTCCCTGTCCTCGTAGTCCCCCGCGTACTCGTAACCCCGCCTCGCGGCCTCCGCCCGGCACGCCTCGCGCTGAGCGCGCGGTGATCCCTCGGACCTGTCCTGCCGTTCCTGGCTCTGCCGGATGTACCCCCCGGCCCGCTGCTTCGCGTTCATAGGGAGAAAGTATCGGAAGCCAAGAACACGCCGACCCCTTTCGAGCGAATCAGCCGGACGGTCTGCGTGATGGAGTCGAGGAACGCCTTCGAGGCGTCGTTGAAGAGCAGGTGCGCCTCGTCGAAGAAGAAGACGAGCCTGGGCCTGTCCGCGTCGCCGATCTCGGGCAGGTCGTGGAAGAGATCGGCCAGCAGCCACATCAGGAACGTCGAGAAGAGCTGAGGCTTCTCCTGGACGGCGGGCAGTTCCAGGACCGAGACGACCCCGCGGCCGTCGGGGGCCGTGCGCAGGAACTCGGCCGTGTCGAACTCCGGCTCGCCGAAGAAGCTCGCCATGCCCTGGGCCTCGAAGGCGGTCAGCGAGCGCAGGATCACCCCGGCAGTGGCCGTCGACAGCCCGCCGATGCCCTTCAGCTCCGCCTTGCCCTCGTCCGAGGTCAGGAAGGCGACGACCGAGCGGAGGTCCTTGAGGTCGAGCAGCTCCAGGCCCTTCTGGTCGGCGTAGTGGAAGATCAGGCCGAGGGACTGCTCCTGGGTGTGGTTGAGCTGGAGCACCTTGGCGAGCAGCACCGGGCCGAAGCTGGTGATCGCGGCCCGCAGCGGGATGCCGTGGCCGAGGCCGCCGAGGGCGTAGAACTCGGCCGGGAAGCCGGTCGCCGTCCATTTCTGGCCGACTTCCGCCGCCCGCCCCCGCACCCGGTCGTTCGCCGCTCCCGGCGCCGAGACCCCGGACAGATCGCCCTTGACGTCGGCGAGGAACACCGGCACGCCCTGCGCCGAGAGCTGCTCGGCGATCAGCTGGAGCGTCTTGGTCTTTCCGGTGCCGGTGGCGCCCGCGACCAGTCCGTGCCTGTTCAGCATGGGAAGGGGGATGCGGACGGGGGCCTCGGGCAGACACTTCCCGTCCCACAGCAGCGCGCCCAGGTCGAGGGCGGGCCCGGCGAAGGCGTACCCGGCGGCGATGTCGGCGGCGCTCGTCGGCTCACTCATCGGCAGACCCTCGTTCCGTTTTACCCCTGTTCATCACGTCTTTTCCAGCGTCGCACTCCGTCTCCATGGCTGCGCCCGGAACGCCTGGACCGGTAGGCTTTCCGTGTGATCTTCAAGCGCATCGGAAACGGCCGGCCGTACCCCGACCACGGCCGGGAAAGCACCCGGCAGTGGGCGGACGTCGCGCCGCGCCCGGTCCGCCTCGATCAGCTGGTGACCACCAAGCAGCAACTCGACCTGGAAACCCTGCTCGCGGAGGACTCCACGTTCTACGGCGACCTCTTCGCGCACGTCGTGAAGTGGCAGGGCGACCTGTACCTGGAGGACGGACTGCACCGCGCGGTGCGGGCGGCACTCCAGCAGCGACAGGTACTGCACGCGCGCGTGCTCGAGCTGGACTGACCCCAGCCCGGAGCCCCGCGAGGAGCCCTGCCAGAACCCCGCCCCGGCCCCGGCCGACCCTTCGGGTTGACCCTTTCGGGTGCTTTCCCGTGCCTCGAGCGGTGTCGGATGATCGTTTATTCGTCACGGCCGCCCGGGCGCACTACGCTGCGCCCATGAGCATGCTGACTCCCCCCGGCATGGGCGGCAAGTACCGGATCACGGGGGACAAATACCCCCGCATGCGCCCCCACCGACGACGCGGCAGGCTGGTCGTGGTGGTCGTCGCCTGCGGCGCCGTGCTCGGCGTGGCCGGCTGGGGCACCCTCCAGCTCATCGACGTCTTCACGGGCGGTGGGGGCACGGCCACCGCTGCCGGGGTCGGCTGCTCGACGAAGGCGACCAAGGCGAGCCCCGCGGCCTCAGCTTCCCCTTCCGCGTCCGCCGCCGCTGTAGTCGGCGCGGTGCCCAAGCCCGCGCAGATCACCGTGAACGTCTTCAACGCCACCACCCGCAGCGGCCTCGCCAAGACCACCGCGGACGAGCTGAAGAAACGTGGCTTCAAGATCGGCGAGGTGGGCAACGCCACCAAGCAGTACGACAAGAAGGTCACCGGCACCGGGATACTGCTCGGCCCCGCGGCCTCGCTGAACACCTCGTTGCCGGTGCTCGCCACCCAGCTCACCACCGCCGAGCGCCGCACCGACGCGGCCCGGGCGGGCACGGCGGTCGACCTGATCATCGGCAACCGGTTCAAGGCGCTGACCAGCCCGACGGCCTCGGTCAAGGCGCTGACGGCCCTGGCCGCACCGCAGCCGACGGCGTCCACGAAAAAGGGCTGCTGACAGCAGCCCTTCCCGCCCCACTCCGCCTTCCGCCTCGCGAGCGAGCCTGCCGGACGTCTCGGCCCGCTCAGGCGGTCAGGCGGTCGCGCATCGGCCTATTCGGCCGCGCCGTACAGCCGGTCGCCCGCGTCGCCCAGGCCCGGGACGATGTAGCCGTGCTCGTTGAGGTGGTCGTCGACCGCCGCCGTGACGACGGTGACCGGGGTGCCCGCGAGCTCGCGCTCCATGAGCTCCACACCCTCCGGGGCCGCGAGCAGCACCACGGCCGTCACGTCGTCGGCGCCGCGCCGGATCAGCTCGCGGATCGCGGCGACCAGCGTGCCGCCGGTGGCCAGCATCGGGTCCAGGACGTACACCTGGCGGCCGAGGAGGTTCTCCGGCATACGCGTGGCGTACGTGGACGCCTCGAGCGTCTGCTCGTTGCGGATCATGCCCATGAAGCCCACCTCGGCGGTCGGCAGCAGCCGCATCATGCCGTCCAGCATTCCGAGACCCGCGCGCAGGATCGGCACGACCAGCGGGCGCGGGTGGGAGAGCTTCACGCCGGTGGTCGGGGAGACCGGCGTCTTGATGTCGACCTGCTCGGTGCGCACGTCACGCGTGGCCTCGTAGGCGAGCAGGGTGACCAGTTCGTCGGCCAGCCGGCGGAAGGTCGCGGAGTCCGTGCGCTGGTCGCGCAGCGTGGTGAGCTTGTGGGCGACCAGAGGGTGGTCGACGACGTGGAGACGCATGTCCACAACAGTAACCGGGCCGAACCCGCCCGGCGTCCCCACTCACAGTGAACCTCTCCCCCTCGGCTTGCCCTCGGGTTGGGCCATTGGCTGGCGTCAAACCGCCCGTCGGAGGGAAAGTGGGGAAAGGTAAGGAGCCGGACCGGGGTACCCGAAGTGGTGTGCTGATGCCTGAGCTGCCCAACCTGCCCGACAACGACTCGCCGCGGAAGGCGCGTCCGGACGAGACCGACGCCGAGCGACGACGGCGCCGCGCCCGGTTCCTGCGCGAGCTGGCGGAGGCCCGCGAACTGCGCGACCGGGTCCAGCCGCGCCGCGCCAAGACCGCCCGGCTGCGCCACGCGATGCGCATGCGCACCTTCCGCTGGTAGCCCCGGCCGGACGGGACTTGGGGCATACGGGGAAGATCACCACCGTCACGGGTGTCCCGTGGGGCGGGCGTGCGTGGGCGCGAGGGAAAGCCGCGTACGATCCGCTGGTGGCGGCGACGAGAGCACTGGTGAGTCACTCGACGGACGTCTCGTGTACGTGCACATGGACGTACTCGTGGGCGTGCGATCAAAACCACGGGAATCAGGGAGCCGAAGACGTCCCCTGGACGCTTGGTTTCTGCCACGATTCCGAGTGGGTGGGGCTCGGAGCCTGAGCTCTCTCCGCCCGCAACCTCCGCCGGGGGGACCCCCAACCGGCACGCCTAAGACCAGTGGGAGAGTCACGGTGTACTTCGCCGCACTGCTCGCGCGCACCGAAGACGGGTGGGAAGCGAGCGACACGGAGCTCGACGATGTGGAGACCCTGTCGGATCTGGCCGACCTGGCCCGGGAGGCCTCTCCCGACGACGACACGGTGCTCGTGCTGATCGAGCAGGAGGACTCCTGGTTCGGGGTCGTCCGTATCGACGGTGAGGAGGACCCTCGCATCTTCGTCTCCGACGCCGCCGCCGCCGCCCGCAGCTCGTACGGCGAGATCCTGCTCACCGACGAACTGCTCGGAAGGGACCCGGGTGACGACGACGACCTGGACGCCCTCGACCTCGACGGCACCGAGGACGGTGAGGACGAGGACGAGGACGACGGCACCGAGGACGAGGGTGTCGTCAGCGTCGTGAACGGCAGCCCGGCCGAGGCCGTACCGCACGGCCCCGTCGGCGACGCCGGCATCCTCGACGACCTCGGCGTCGGCGAGAAGGAGCTGAGGTCGCTGTCCTCGGACGCGGTCACCGAGATCGCCGACGCCCTGGGCGCCTCGGAGGTTCTGGAGACCGTCCGCTGACCGCACCGCGAACGGCGCCGGATCCCGTACGCGACCGCTGGCGGGCCGCGATGCGGCTCGCCCTGGACGAGGCACGGCTGGCCGCCCGGGACGGAGACGTCCCGGTCGGCGCCGTCGTGCTGGCTCCGGACGGTACGACGGTCCTCGCCAGGGGCCACAACGAACGGGAGGCCGGCGGCGATCCGACGGCCCACGCGGAGGTGCTCGCCGTCCGGCGGGCGGCCGCCGCGCTGGGCGAGTGGCGGCTGTCCGGCTGCACGCTCGTCGTGACCCTCGAACCGTGCACGATGTGCGCGGGCGCGCTCGTGCAGTCCCGGGTGGACCGGGTCGTCTACGGTGCCCGTGACGACAAGGCGGGCGCGGCCGGCTCCCTCTGGGACGTCGTCCGCGACCGACGGCTCAACCACCGCCCCGAGGTCGTCGAAGGCGTCCTCGCCGAGGAGTGCGCGGGGCTCCTCACGGAGTTCTTCCGCGACCGCTGATCGCCCCCGAATACCGATTTCAAACCATGGCCCGCCTTGCTGTAGGGTCTCCCTCGGTAGCGTGTCCGAGCGGCCGAAGGAGCTCGCCTCGAAAGCGAGTGTGGCGCAAGTCACCGAGGGTTCAAATCCCTCCGCTACCGCTTCTGGACGAAGGGTCCGACTCCATGAGTCGGGCCCTTCGTCGTGTTCTCGGGGCACTCGCGCGGCTCGCGGTGCTTGCCCAAGTACACCCAGGCGAGGCCGCCGACGACCGGGGCGCTGAGCAGGAAGAGCAGCCAGAGCAGCTTCGGCACGTACCGGACGCGCTCCCCGGGGGTACGGACGCAGTCCAGCAACGCCCACAGGCACAGCACCGCAACGAGGACCATCGGGGCGACGGCCAGCGGTTCCAGCAGTCCCAGCATTTTCCTCCCCTTCCCTTCTTCCACTCCGCCCGGCACGCACCGGCGTTCACCCCCTCATCGGACGAGGACCCGCGAACGGTTCACGAACGCGCCGTGGACGTTCAAAAGCGGTGTGAAAATCGCACTTACGGTTACACTCGCCGCCGTCAACAAGGCCCGGACGGGCTCATACAGGGGAGGCCAGGTGGCGGTGAACGCCAAGAAGATCGCCGTCTACGTACTCGTGGTCTTCGTGCTCTACGTGATCATCACGGACCCGGCGAAGGCGGCCGACTACGTCCAGATAGGCTTCCAGGGCATATCGGACGCCGCCAAGGCCGTCGGCGACTTCTTCACCTGGCTGGCCGACGGGGCCGAGTAGCTCGCACTGGGAGTGCCCATGATCCGCCACCTGGTCCTTTTCAAGCTCAACGAGGGCGTCGAACGCGACGACCCCCGTGTCGTGCGGGGTGAAGCGGCCTTCCGGGCGCTCGGCGGCGCGATCGAGGAGCTGCGCTTCTGGGAGCTGGGCTGGAACATCAGCGACCGGCCCATCGCCTACGACTTCGCGATCAACTCGGCGGTCGAGGACGCGGACGCGCTCAAGCGGTACATCGAGCACCCGGCCCACCAGGAGGGCGTCGCCCTGTGGCGCGAGTTCGCCACCTGGGTGGTCGCCGACTACGAGTTCTGAGCCGCCCTTCTCGGCTTCCGGGCCGCCGTCCCCGACGGTCTTTCGGCAGTCCGGCAGGCCGGCAGTCCTTTCGGTAGCCGTTTCGGCAGTCCTTTCGTCGGTTCGGAGCCCTCCGCGGGAACAGCGGGGGGCTTTCGCACGTCGGGAAACAGGGCACGCGGCTCAACTTCTCCCTCAACACGGCGTTATGGGGTGCTTGCACACAGTGCACATGTCTTGTGATGCTATGACCGCTTTTGACGGATGAGTTGACCGATGTTGACCTGACGAAGAGGTGGCGTTGACCGTGTCGGCCAGTACTGCGCCGCCTCAGGAAGAGGCACCCCCGGCACCCGCCCCCGCGCCGGCCCTGGAAGCCGTCCCTCAGGCCCCTACGGCAACCCGCACGGAAACCCTCACCGAAGCCCCTGCAGAAGTCGCCACGGAACCCGTCGAGCCGCCCGAGCGGCGCCGGGGCGCCGACACCCGGGCGCTGACCCAGCTGCTCTTCGGCGAGCTCAAGGAGCTCCAGCCGGGCACGCCGGAGCACAACCGGGTGCGCGGGGCGCTCATCGAGGCCAACCTCCCGCTCGTGCGCTACGCGGCCGCCCGCTTCCGCTCCCGCAACGAACCGATGGAGGACGTCGTCCAGGTCGGCACCATCGGCCTGATCAACGCCATCGACCGCTTCGACCCGGAGCGGGGCGTGCAGTTCCCGACGTTCGCCATGCCGACGGTCATCGGCGAGATCAAGCGGTACTTCCGCGACAACGTCCGCACGGTCCACGTACCGCGCCGGCTGCACGAGTTGTGGGTGCAGGTCAACAGTGCCACCGAGGACCTGACGACCGCGTTCGGCCGCACTCCGACGACGGCCGAGATCGCCGAGCGGCTGCGCATCGGCGAGGACGAGGTGCTCTCCTGCATCGAGGCGGGCCGCTCGTACCACGCCACCTCGCTGGAGGCCGCCCAGGAGGGCGACGGCCTGCCGGGGCTGCTGGACCGCCTCGGCTACGAGGATCCGGCGCTGGACGGCGTCGAGCACCGCGACCTCGTGCGCCACCTTCTGGTCCAACTCCCCGAGCGCGAGCAGCGCATCCTGCTCCTGCGCTACTACAGCAACCTCACGCAGTCCCAGATCAGCGCGGAACTCGGCGTCTCACAGATGCACGTGTCCCGGCTACTCGCGCGTAGCTTCCAGCGGCTGCGATCGGCGAACCGCATCGAAGCGTGACGCGGAGCCCGAAGGACACGTCACTCGATCAGGGCTCGGAAGCATGAGCGAGTTGTCACCTTCGAGAGCGAATCGCTCACTCGACCCCTTCCCGGCGGATCTGCGCTGAAATGCCGTCAGACCCCCTCTTTCCAGGGCTGATTCGTCACTCACATGTCGACATGTCACTACAGCGTGTTGCCGACATGTGACATTCTGCCGGAAGCGCGTTTGCCGGGGCTTCGGCTCCGGTATTCAGGTGAAGGCTGACGTTCCTCAAGCGGGAATGTCCGCCGCGACCGTCCCGCGACCCAAAGGGGGTGGCATGTCCGCAGATCAGGGCAGCTCCGAGGTGCTCACGCTCACAAAGAGCGAGTCCGCGCCAAGCGCGCCCGTCGAGCCCGCCGTGCTCGACGTGCTCGACGACGTCACGGCCCCCGAGGCCGCTCCGGCCCCGGTACTCACGACAGGGGCCATCGACACCCGCACCCTGTCCCGCTCCCTGTTCCTGCGACTGGCCACCCTCGCCGAGGACAGCCCCGAGCGCATGTACGTCCGGGACACCCTCATCGAGCTCAACCTCCCCCTCGTGCGTTACGCGGCGGCCCGCTTCCGCTCGCGCAACGAACCGATGGAGGACATCGTCCAGGTCGGCACCATCGGCCTGATCAAGGCGATCGACCGCTTCGACTGCGAACGGGGTGTGGAGTTCCCGACGTTCGCCATGCCGACGGTCGTGGGCGAGATCAAGCGCTTCTTCCGCGACACCTCGTGGTCGGTGCGCGTCCCGCGCCGCCTCCAGGAACTGCGCCTGGCCCTCACCAAGGCCAGCGACGAGCTCTCCCAGAAGCTGGACCGCTCGCCGACGGTCGCCGAACTCGCCGCGGTGCTGGGCGTGTCCGAGGAGGACGTCGTCGACGGCCTCGCGGTCGGCAACGCCTACACGGCTTCCTCGCTGGACTCCCCGGCACCGGAGGACGACGGCGGCGAGGGCTCCCTGGCCGACCGCCTCGGCTACGAGGACACGGCCCTGGAGGGCGTGGAGTACCGCGAGTCGCTGAAGCCGCTGCTGGCCAAGCTCCCGCCCCGCGAACGCCGCATCATCATGCTGCGCTTCTTCGCCAACATGACCCAGTCCCAGATCGGCGAGGAGGTCGGCATCTCCCAGATGCACGTCTCCCGTCTGCTGACCCGGACGCTGGCGCAGCTGCGCGAGGGCCTGATCTCCGACTAGCCGGACCCGGACCGAGGGCTTCCTTCCTGACGGAGCGTCAGCGACACTGACGCGATGCGAAGTCCGACACGGGATCCGACACGGGCACGTGGCCGCCGGGGCGCCGTATGGGGCGCGTCGGCGGCCGCCGTCGTGATGGCGGCCGGCCTCCTGGCCGCCTGCGGCGGAGACGGGCACACCGGCGGCTACGTCGCCATCGGCGGAGCGGGCGACACCGCGCACCCGAACACGCGGACGGGCGACTCGGCGGATCCGACGGGCGGAGTACGGCTCGTCCCGCTGGACGACGAGAGCGGCTCCCCCGCGGGGCCGGCCGGTCCAGGGGACCCGGCGAGCGAAACGGCCGGACACGGGTCGGAGGGCACCGCGGCAGGCGGCGCCGGGCCCGGCACCCCACGAACCACCGCCCCTGGCGTCCCGCGCGCCTCAGGCACCCCGGGCGGCTCCCCTGGCGCCGAAGGCGGCTCCGGGGCTGCCGAGGGCGGCTCCGGGGGCGGTACGCCACCGGACGTGCCCTCACCGGCGCCCACGGCCCCGCCGAGCACCGCGCCAGCGGGACCGGCCTCGCTGGCCGTGAGCGATCCCGTCCGCGCGGGGACGGACCAGCGGTGGTGCGAGGCCGTGACCCTCACCTTCCGCAACTTGGGCGGCACCGCGGTGCGTTCCGGCACGGTCACCTTCGGGACCCATGTCATCGACGCGATCGGCATCGACTGGGCGACGCGCGAGTCGACGGCCGCGCTCCCGACGCCGATCGCCGCGGGCGCGCGCGAGGAGAAGACGTGGACGGTCTGCGTCGACGCGTGGCGCGTACCGCTGGGCATGCACATCGAGACGCGGGACGTGTCGGTGAGGTGGGAGTGAGCGGGCGGCGCCGGACACACGAAGACCGGACAGGCGAAGAGACGGGGGCGCGCGCGTCAACCCCGCAGTGACGCACGGCGGTCGACGCGCTCGCTCACCCCGTCATCTCGTCATCCCGTCACCGTGTCCGGTGCGGGCCGGCGGTTACTTCAGCGCCAGCCAGGCGACCGCCGCGACGATCACGACCGCGGCGACGATGCCGACGATCAGGCCGATGCGGGGCCCGGACTGGGTGGGGGCCGGCTGGGCGGCCCGGGGGGCGCCGTCGTCGACGAACGCGCGGAACATCTGGGTGCTGCCGGCGGGGTCGTGGTTGCCCTGGGGGCCCTGCGTGTTAGCCATGGGCCGAGACACTAGCGAAAACGCGCGGGGCGGCCCAAGTGGGGGTGGGCAGTCCGGCCGACCGGAACCCCCCGGACCCGCCCGGTTACTTGGGCACCCGGCACGCATCCGCCGTACCAGGGACGACCTCGACGGGGATCACCCCGCCCGGGAGACGGCCGGACGTGACCACCCTCCCGGGGAGACGGCCCGGACCGAGTCACCCCACCCCGGGAGCGGCTCGGGCCGCACCGGCCACCCTCGCTGCCGAGCCCGGCTGCGGGCCCAGCCGTCCCCGATCCCGCCCGGATCGGGCATCCGCAACGCCCCCACCTGCACATTTACCGTCGCCATACTTGCCTTTGCCAACTTTTTGCGGGCCTCACGGCCGTTTTATTTGCCTGTAGCAACCAACCGCTCCTATGGTTGCCCTAAGCAACAAACTGGGAGGTGTGATGGCAGGGCAGGCGCAGTACGAGGAGCTGGCGCGTCAGCTCAGTGCCGTCGGGGCGGTCAAGCGTGACCTCGGGCGGATCCTGCCGCCCGACTGCTCCGCGGGATCGGCCGGCGTCCTGGCGCTCCTCGGCCGCCACGGCGACATGCGCATGAGCGCGCTCTCCGAGCTGCTCGCCGTCGACATGTCCGTGACCAGCCGACACGCCGCGCACCTCGCCGACCGGGGCTGGATCGAACGCTCCCCCGACCCGGCGGACAAGCGCTCCCGCATCCTGCACCTCACGCCCGAGGGCCACACGATGCTCGTCGAGCTGTCACGCCGGAGCACCGAGTTGCTGGCGGAACGGCTCGGCGACTGGACCGACGCCGAGGTCGGCCGGCTGATCGCCCTGCTGACCCGCCTGCGCACCAGCTTCGGCGACTGCCGGACCGTCACGCACCGGCCGCCGGCCCCGCCCGCGCCGCCGCCTCCCGTTCCCGTAAGCGAACAGACACAGACCACCCGTACACCCGCACAAGCAACATAGGAAAAGGAAGCCCATGGCAACGACCACACCAGCCGGTGTGCGGGCTCACGCGAAGCACGGCGGAGGGTCCCACGGCTCCGCCGAGGCCACTCCGATGACCCACCGGCAGATCATGGAGGCCCTCTCCGGGCTGCTGCTCGGGATGTTCGTGGCGATCCTCTCGTCCACGATCGTCTCGAACGCCCTGCCGGAGATCATCGGCGACCTCGGCGGCGGCCAGTCCGCCTACACCTGGGTCGTGACCGCCACTCTGCTGTCGATGACGGCGACCACCCCGCTCTGGGGCAAGCTCGCCGACCTGTACCCCAAGAAGGCGCTCGTCCAGATAGCGCTGGTCATCTATGTGCTCGGGTCCGCGGCCGCCGGCCTGTCGCAGAACCCCGGCATGCTGATCGCCTGCCGTGTCGTGCAGGGCGTCGGCGTCGGCGGTCTGTCCGCCCTCGCGCAGATCGTCATGGCGGCGATGATCTCCCCGCGCGAGCGCGGCCGTTACTCCGGCTACCTCGGCGCGACCTTCGCCGTCGCCACCGTCGGCGGTCCGCTGCTCGGCGGTGTCATCACCGACACCAGCTGGCTCGGCTGGCGCTGGTGCTTCTACGTCGGCGTCCCCTTCGCCGTCATCGCGCTGATCGTGCTCCAGAAGACCCTGCACCTGCCCACCGTGAAGCGGGACGTGAAGGTCGACTGGGCCGGCGCGTTCTTCATCTCCGCCGCGGTGTCGCTGCTGCTCGTCTGGGTCACCTTCGCCGGTGACAAGTACGACTGGCTGTCGTGGCAGACGTACGCGATGGTCGCGGGCTCGATCGCGCTCGGGCTGATCTTCGTGCTCGTCGAGTCGAAGGCCACCGAGCCGATCATCCCGCTGCGCCTCTTCCGCAACCGCACCATCACCCTGTCCTCCATCGCCTCGATGTTCGTCGGCGTCGCGATGTTCTCCGGCACGGTGTTCTTCGCCCAGTACTTCCAGCTGGCCCGGGACAAGTCCCCGACCATGTCGGGCGTCATGACGATCCCGATGATCGGCGGCCTGTTCGTCTCCTCCACCGTCTCCGGGCAGTTCATCACCAAGACCGGCAAGTGGAAGGCCTGGCTGGTCAGCGGTGGCGTGCTCATCACGGCCGGCCTCGGTCTGCTGGGCACCATCCGCTACGACACGGAGTACTGGAAGACCGCGGTCTTCATGGCCCTGCTGGGCCTCGGCGTCGGCATGATGATGCAGAACCTGGTGCTCTCGACGCAGAACCAGGTCGAGCCGAAGGACCTCGGCTCCGCCAGCTCCACGGTCACCTTCTTCCGGTCCCTGGGCGGTGCGATGGGCGTCTCGGCGCTGGGCGCCGTCATGGCCAACCGGATCACCGACTACGCCAAGGACGGCATCACCGACCTCGGCCCCAAGTACGCCTCGCTCGCCTCCGGTTCGAGCTCCTCCAGCTCGATCCCGGACATGGACAAGCTGCCCGCGCCGCTGCGCACGGTCATGGAGAGCGCGTACGGCCACGGCATCGCGGACGTCTTCCTGATCGCGTCCGTCCTGGCGCTGCTCGCCCTTCTGATCACCCTGTTCATCAAGGAGGTCCCGCTGCGGACCAAGGGCGCGCTGGCGCAGGCCGCCACGGCGGAGACGCAGACGCCGTCCGCGACGGCCGGCACGGCCACCGCGGCCGCTGCGGCTCCGGCAGCGCTCACTGCCCCCGCCGAGGAGCACGTCCCCGGCTGGGCGGTCACCGAGACGGCTGCCGAGCCGGACCGGGAGGCCGGTCCGCAGGGCACGCAGCGGCTCGCCGCCGTCGCCACCGCCGAACCCCTCCAGG
This sequence comes from Streptomyces zaehneri, assembly GCF_032248645.1. Lineage (NCBI taxonomy): Bacteria > Bacillati > Actinomycetota > Actinomycetes > Kitasatosporales > Streptomycetaceae > Streptomyces > Streptomyces zaehneri. The sequence goes on along the minus strand of NZ_JASTTJ010000015.1, from coordinate 105,121 downwards.
CACCCTCGGGCGGCATCCCGGTGCACGGCTTCGTGCGCGGCGCGGAGAGCGCGCCCGTCCCGCAGGCCGCCGTCACCCTGATCTCGCTCGCCGGACGCCAGCTCGGCCGGTCGGTCGCGCAGGCCGACGGCTCCTACGGACTGGACGCGCCGGGCACGGGTTCGTACGTGCTGATCGCCTCCGCCGACGGCTTCCAGCCGCAGGCCTCCACGATCGTCGTGAACGGCGAGCCGGTCGCGTACGACATCCTGCTCAGCGGGACGAGCGGCCTCAGCGGTGTCGTGCGCGCCGCCGAGTCGGGTGAGTCCGTCAAGGACGCCATGGTGATCGTCACCGATGTGCGCGGCGATCTGCTGGCCACCGCGGCCACCGGTGAGCAGGGCGAGTTCTCCTTCGCCGAGCTGGTGCCGGGCGCCGTGACCGTCGCGGTGAACGCCGTCGGGTTCCGGCCGCGCGCCCTGCCCGTCGAGATCGGCGCGACGGGTGTGACCCGCACGGAGGTCGTCCTCGAAGCGGGCGCCCAGCTCCAGGGTGTCGTCCGGGCGCCGCACGGTCCGCTGGCCGACGCGCGCGTGACGCTGGTCGACGCGGCGGGCAACGTGGTCGGCACCGCCACCACCGGCGCGGACGGGGCGTACGCCTTCGCCGACCTCGACGGTGGCGAGTACACGGTCATCGCGACCGGCTACCCCCCGGTGGCCACCGCGCTGACCGTGGCGGGCGCCGGCGTCGACGGCCACGACATCGAACTCGCCCATCCCGGCGAGTAGTTCCGACAGTTATCGGCTCCGGCCCGGTGCGGGGGTTTCTGCCCCGCACCGGGCCGGTTCCAGTTCGAGGAGTACATGAGATGGGACTGACCGCGAAGATCCGTACGCGGGACGGGTGGGCCGTGTCGCACGCGGTCGTCACGGTGACCGACACGGCGGGCGGCCAGGTGCTGCGCGCCGAGGCCGACGGGGAAGGAGCCGTACGGGACGCGACCGCGCTCGCCCCGGGGGCGTACACCGTCATCGTCACGGCCGTCGGGTACGCGCCCGCGGCCTCCAGCGCGATCGTGACCGCCAGTGGCCGCGCGGAGGTGGGGACCGTGACCCTGGCCCGGCAGGGCGGCACGGAACTGCCCCCGCCCGGACCCTGGACCGTCGACCCGGCGCACTCCGCCGTCGGCGCGGTCGCCCAGCACCTGGGCATCTCCAGCGTGCGCGGGCGGTTCACGCAGTTCTCGGCGGCGATCGAGGTAGCCACGGAGGACATCGCCAGGTCCCGCGTGGACGCTGTGATCCGGGCGGCGTCCATCGACACCGGCAACGCCATGCGCGACACCCACCTGCGCTCGGCGGACTTCCTGGACGTCGAGACGTACCCGGAGATCACCTACCGCTCCGCCGGCCTGACCCCGGCTGGCCCGGACCGCTGGACCGTCCACGGCGAGCTGTCCCTGCACGGTGTCGCCCGTCCCGTCGACCTGGACCTCGCCTATCTGGGCACCGGCTCCGACCCCTGGGGCGGCACCCGGGCCGCCTTCCGGGCCACGGCCGAGCTGCGCCGCGAGGACTTCGCGATGAACTACAACCAGGTCGTCCAGGCGGGCATCGCGGCCATCGGCACGACCCTGAAGGTGGAGCTGGACGTCCAGGCGGTGCAGGGCGACGCGCTGCCCCAGGCGTAGGCACGGCAGGGTCAGCCGGAACGGGCACCGCTGCGCCTAGGCTGACGCCATGGCACCGAACATCGCGACGAACACCAAGGTCTCCCTGGACGAGCTGCTCGACTTCGTACGGCCCCGGCACCGCGCGATCCTGCTGACCCGGCGCGCCGACGGCAGTCCCCAGGCCTCGCCGCTGACCTGCGGGGTCGACGACTCGGGGCGGATCGTCGTCTCCACCTACCCCGAGCGGGCCAAGACGCGCAACGCCAAGCGGGACGAGCGGGTCGCCGTCCTCGTGCTCAGCGACGACTGGAACGGGCCGTGGGTCCAGGTCGACGGCAACGCCGAGGTGATCGACACGCCCGACTCCGTCGAGCCGCTCGTGGAGTACTACCGCAACATCGCCGGCGAGCACCCGGACTGGGACGAGTACCGGCAGGCCATGCTGAAGCAGGGCAAGTCGATCATCCGGATCACCCCGGACCGCTGGGGCCCGATCGCCACCGGCGGCTTCCCGGCCCGACTGGTCACCGGCCAGTAGGCGGGGGCCGACGACCTCGGGAACCCCGAGGCCGCCGGGCCAGGAGCCCGAGGCCGGCGGGCCACGGAGCCGGGGAGCGGGGGATCAGCCGCGTTCCACCATTGCCTCGATGCCTGCGATCAGCAGGTCCAGGGCGAAGGTGAAGTCGCGGCGCGCGGGGGACCGCCCTGACATGCGGCTCCGTCGCGCCGACGAGCCGACCGGGCTCGGCGTGCCGGGGTCCCCGTCCTCACGCGGGGCCCGGCGTGCAAAGTTGTTCGGGACATGAGGGGGTGAGGTGGGGAGCCGAGGAGCGGACGCGAAGAAGGGCGGCGACCGTGGTCACCGCCCTTCCTCACCCGCTCACGCACTCAGGCGCTCACCCGCGGTGCCTCAGCTGCTCGCCTTCTGCGTCAGGTCGTAGAAGGTGGCCGAACCGACCGTCACCTTCTTGAAGTTGGCCTCGACCCAGGAGGTGATCTGCGAGGACGTGCCGTCGCTGCCGCCGCCCATGCCGCCGCCGGAGCCACTGCTGATGAAGTAGTGGATCCTGCCGTCGGTCACGTACTGCTTGAACTGCGCCAGCGTCGGGGACGGGTCGGTGCCGTTGAAGCCGCCGATCGCCATCACCGCGTCACCCGTGGCGAGCTGGTAGCTCGCGGCGTTCTGGGCGCCGATCGCGGCGGCCGCCCAGGTGTACTTGCCGGAGTCGGCCTCCAGCAGCTTCTTGGCCTCGTCGGTGACCGAGGCGCCGTTGAGCAGACCGCCGACACCGCCACCGCCGCCCATGCCGCCGCCGTCGCCGGTCTGGCCGCCGGGACCGCCCTGCTGGCCCTGACCCTGGCCCTGCGTACCGCCGTTGCCGTTCTGGGTGCCGCCGTTGCCGTTCTGGGTGCCGCCGTTGCCGTTCTGCTGGTTCTGGCCGGGCATGCCCCCGCCGGGGAAGCCGCCGGTGCCGCCGCCCTGCTGGTTCTGGCCCTGGCCCTGACCCTGGTTCTGCGTGTTGCCGTTGCCGTTCTGGTTCTGGCCACCGCCGAAGCCGCCTCGGCCACCGCCACCGCCGCCACCCGGGCCGCCGCCGCCCATCATGCTCGCGCCGGACGGACCGGCGGTCACGATGGAACCGGTGTGGCCCTCCTTGAGCGTGCTGATGGTGTACGCCGTCGGACCGGCCAGCGCGGCCACCAGGCCCACGGAGGCCGCCGCGAGGGCGAACCGACGGTTGATCCGGGCCGCGAAGGTCAGGCCGAGCGCGGCGGCCAGGCCGCCGATCAGCACCGGCCACTTCAGCCAGGGCAGGTAGTCGGAGGTGCGGTTGAGCAGGACGTACGACCAGGACGCCGCCGCGACGACCGAGGCCGCGAGGGTGATCGAGGCCCACAGCTCGGACCGCTTCTCCCACAGCAGACCCGCGCCCATGCCGATCACGGCCGCCAGGTAGGGAGCGAGGGCCACCGTGTAGTACTGGTGGAAGATGCCCGCCATGTAGCTGAAGACGACCGTGGTGATCAGCAGCGAGCCGCCCCACACCAGGAACAGACCGCGGGTCGTGGACGTCCGCTTGAGCTTCCGCGTGGCCACCAGACCGCCGGCCAGCAGGATCAGCGCGGCGGGCAGCAGCCAGGAGATCTGGCCGCCGATCTCGGAGTTGAACATCCGGTCCCAGCCGGTCTCACCCCACTGGCCGGTGCCTCCGCCGCCGCCACCGCCGACGCTGCCGGTCTCCTCGCCGTTCAGGCGGCCGAGACCGTTGTAGCCGAAGGTCAGCTCCAGGAAGGAGTTGTTCTGCGAGCCGCCGATGTACGGGCGGGAGGAGGCCGGCCACAGCTCGACGATCGCCACCCACCAGCCACCGGACACGATCAGCGCGCCGGTGGCGACGGCCAGCTGGCCGAACCGCTTCTTCAGACCCACCGGGGCGCACACCGCGTACACGATCGCCAGCGGCGGCAGGATCAGGAAGGCCTGGAGCGTCTTGGCGAGGAACGCGAAGCCGATCGCGACCCCGGCCCACACCAGCCACTTCGTCCGGCCGTCCTCCAGGGCGCGGGCGACCATGTAACAGGCCACGGCCATCAGCAGGGCCAGCATCGCGTCCGGGTTGTTGAACCGGAACATCAGCGCGGCGACCGGCGTCAGCGCCAGCACGGCGCCCGCGATCAGACCGGCCGCGGCACTGAACCGGCGGCGCACCGAGGCGTACACGACGGCGACCGAGCCGACGCCCATCAGCACCTCGGGGACGAGGATCGCCCAGGAGTTCAGACCGAAGAGCCTGACCGACAGCGCCATCGGCCACAGCGATGCCGGGGGCTTGTCGACGGTGATGGCGTTGCCCGCGTCCAGCGAGCCGAAGAACAGGGCCTTCCAGCTCTGGCTGCCGGCCTGGACGGCGGCGGAGTAGAAGGAGTTGGCGTAGCCGGAGGCGCTCAGGTCGTACAGGTAGAGCAGGAGGGTGGCGGCCAGCAGGCCGAGGAAGGCCGGGCGGGCCCAGCGGGGGTCCTCGGGCCGGCCGCGCCACAGTCTGCGATGCCAGGGCTGCTTCGGCTCACCCGACTCGGGGGCCGGGACGGCCGTCTCCCGTGCGTCGGGGTCCGTGCCGACCGGCGCCGCGGTCGGCGGCGGATCCCAGGTCGTCGTCGTCCGGTCGATGTCGGTGCTCATCGGGCGTCCCCCGGGTCGGTGTCATGGGGGCGGCGGACCGGCAGCATCTGCATGGTCGCGTCCCTCCAGGTGCCGTCCGCGGCTTCGCCGGCGCGGAACTGAGTGGTCGTGTCGTGGTCGTGCGGGTGCACGACGTGCCGCTGCGGCAGCGGCGCGGAGTGCCCGCCGGCCTGCGGAGCACCGGCCTGCGGAGCGCCGGTCGGGTACGTCGGTGCGGAGGCGTGCGGGAAGGAGGCGCCGGGGGCGGAGGCGCGGGGGGCCGGGGCGGAGGCGCCCGGGGCGGCCGTCACGCCGTTCGCCGGCTCGTCGCCCTCGCGCCGGTCGGAGAACACCCAGACGCGGAAGAGCAGGAAGCGCAGCACGGTCGCCGCGAGGTTGGCGGCGATCAGCACCGCCAGTTCGGTGGAGTGCGCGGGGCTGGACGTCGCCGTGTTCAGGGCGACGAGCGAGCCGCTGGTCAGCGCGAGGCCGATGCCGAAGACGACCAGGCCCTGGGCCTGGTGCTTGACGGCCCCGCCGGGACCGCGCACGCCGAAGGTGAGCCGGCGGTTGGCGGCGGTGTTGGCGACGGCCGACACCAGCAGCGCCAGCGCGTTGGCGACCTGGGACCCGCCGAACTGGCGGAACACGGTGTAGAGCAGGAGGTAGAAGAGGGTGGAGAGGCCACCCACGACACAGAAGCCGACGAGCTGGCGGGCCAGGCCCTTGGGTACGTCCATGATGTCGCGGTCGCGGGGGTCGTCGCCGAACGGCCTGGTCAGCCGGTCCAGGGAAAGCGAACCGGTGGCCAGCGCCCGGCCCACGCGCCATACCCCCTTCAGGTCGTCCGTCGCCGTCTTCACGATGTGCACCGTGGAGTTCGGGTCGTCGACCCAGTCGACCGGCACCTCGTGGATACGGAGGCCGGCACGTTCGGCGAGTACCAGCATCTCAGTGTCGAAGAACCAGCCGGTGTCTTCCACCAGGGGGAGCAGAATCTGTGCGACATCGCGCCGGATCGCCTTGAACCCGCACTGCGCGTCCGAGAAGCGGGCCTGGAGCGAGCCGCGCAGGATGAGGTTGTAGGCGCGGCTGATGAACTCCCGCTTCGGCCCGCGCACCACGCGGGAGCTACGGGCCAGCCGAGAGCCGATCGCCAGGTCCGAGTGGCCCGAGATCAGCGGTGCCACCAGCGGCAGCAGCGCGTTGAGGTCGGTGGACAGGTCCACGTCCATGTACGCGAGGATCGGGGCGTCCGAGGCGGACCAGACGGTCCGCAGCGCACGGCCGCGGCCCTTCTGCTCGAGCCGGAAGTTCCTGACCTCCGGGATGCGCGCTTCCAGTCGCTGCGCCACCAGAGGGGTGGTGTCCGTCGACGCGTTGTCCGCGATCGTGATGCGGAAGGAGTACGGGAACGTTCGCGTCAGATGGTCGTGCAGTCTCCGGACGCACGGCTGGAGGTCCTTCTCCTCGTTGTAGACGGGGATCACTACGTCCAGGACAGGCGTACCGGCGGTGTCGGCCGGGAGGTGCTCCCGCGCCGGCAGGGTGCCGGGAGAAGAGTCGGTTCGCATGACATCGACTTTCGTCAGGCGCCCTGTTGCACCCATGTGGTGGCACTGTGCTCGACCTGTGAGTCGAGTTGCCAGTTCGTTTCGGGGGAGGGCTGGGGAACGGCGGGGGCAAGGGCCGGCAAATGCACGGTAAAGACGGTCTGTCCGGGCACGCTGTCCACCGTCACGGCGCCGCCGTGCGCGGTCGCCACGGCCTGCACGATGGCGAGGCCGAGGCCGGTCGAACCGGTGGCACGGGAGCGCGCCGAGTCGCCTCGGGCGAACCGTTCGAACACATGTGGCAGAAGATCGGCCGGGATGCCCTGACCGTTGTCCTGGACGTCCACGCACAGCCACGGCCCGCGGCGCTGCACGCGTGCGGTGACGGTCGTACCGGGCGCGGTGTGCGTCCGGGCGTTGGCGAGGAGGTTGACGAGGACCTGTTGAAGGCGTGCCGCGTCGGCGGAGACGAGCGCGGGCTCGTCGGGAAGTTCGAGGCGCCAGACGTGGTCGCGTCCGGCTGCGCGGGCGTCGCTGATGGTGTCGATGACCAGGGGGACCAGGTCGGTCTGCTCGAACTGCAGGGGGCGCCCCGCGTCCAGCCGGGCGAGCAGGAGCAGGTCCTCGACGAGGAAGGTCATCCGGCCGGCCTCGGACTCGATGCGCCCGAGGGCGTGCCGGGTGTCGGGCCCGACCTCCTCCCGGCCGCGCCGGGTCAGCTCGGCGTATCCCCTGATGGAGGCGAGCGGCGTACGGAGCTCGTGACTGGCGTCCGCGACGAACTGGCGGACCCGCATCTCGCTCTCCTGGCGGGCGTGCAGGGCGCCATGGACATGGTTCAGCATCCGGTTGAGCGCGGCGCCGACCTGCCCGACCTCGGTGTGCGGATCGGTCTCGGCCTCGGGCACCCGCTCGCTGAGGTTGACCTCGCCCGTGTGCAGGGGGAGTTCGGAGACCCGGGTGGCGGTGGAGGCGACCTTGCGGAGGGGGCGGGTGGCGACACTGACCATGACGGTGCCCGCGAGGGTGGCGGCGATGAGGCCGGCGACGGTGAGGCTGATCTCGACGAGGATCAAGGTGTTGATGGTGTTGTCGACGTCGGAGGTCGGGATGCCCACGTAGTAGTCGCCGTTGTTGCCGTTGATGTACTGGACCCGGTAGGTGCCGAGACCGGGGATCTCGACGGTGTGCCGTTTCCCGTCCTGCGCGACCGAGCCGAGCACCTTGATCTGGGCCTCGGTGAGGTCCTCGGGGTCCATGCGCGGGATGTTGTTGTCGTCGTTCTTCTTCTCGCCCACCTGGCCGCTGGTGATCGAGCCGTTCTCGACCATGGCCGCGAGGGCCCTCTGCGGCCCCGGTCCCTGACTGACGAACTCGTCGAGGGTCATCTGCTTCTGGGGCGCGTTGGCGTTGCTGTCGGCGGCGCCGTTGTCGTTCTTGACTGCGCCCTTGCCACCGGGTCCTCCGGCGGGGCCGCCGGAGAGGCGCATGGTGGCCTCCTTCAGGGACCCGTCCAGCTGCCCGTACAGGTGGTCCCGCAGCACCAGGGTGGTCACGGTACCGATCACCGCGCAGATCACGGCGATCAGAGTCACGGACACGACGACGAGCCGCGTCCGCAGGGTGCGCGGCTTCCCCGCTCGTCGCTTCTGCGGACCCGGCCGTCGTCGCCCGCTCATGACACGGCGGGCTTGATCAGGTACCCGGCGCCGCGCCGGGTGTGGATCATCGGTTCGCGTCCCGCGTCGATCTTCCGCCGCAGGTAGGAGATGTACAGCTCGACGACGTTGGCCTGACCGCCGAAGTCGTACGACCAGACACGGTCGAGTATCTGGGCCTTGCTGAGCACGCGACGCGGGTTGCGCATCAGGAAGCGCAGCAGCTCGAACTCGGTGGCGGTCAGGTGGATGTTGTCCCCGGCCCGCGACACCTCGTGACTGTCCTCGTCGAGGGTGAGGTCCCCGACGACGAGCACCGAGTCGGAACGCCGGTCGGCGGCACCGGAGCGCCGGATGAGCCCCCGCAGCCGCGCCACGACCTCTTCGAGACTGAACGGCTTGGTGACGTAGTCGTCGCCGCCCGCCGTGAGACCGGCGATCCGGTCCTCGACCGCGTCCTTGGCCGTCAGGAACAGCACCGGCACCTCGGGCAGTTCACGACGCAGCCGTCCCAGGACGGTCAGCCCGTCCATGTCGGGCAGCATCATGTCCAGGACGACGGCGTCGGGGCGGAACTCCCGCGCGGTCTGGATGGCACCCGTGCCGTCTCCCGCACTCCGGATCTGCCATCCCTCATAGCGCAGGGCCATGGACAGCAGTTCGGTGATCGACAGCTCGTCGTCCACCACAAGCACTCGGACGGGGCTCCCGTCCGGCCTCAGCAGTTCGGTGCGCCCCTGGGGCGAGGTCGTGGTCATGGTGAACACCTTGGCCGGGTCCCCTGAGAGCACTCTTTCACTAATCTGTGATTTTCCTGAGAAACGCACAGGCGCCTCTCAGGCAACACCTGGGAACTCTTTGCTCCGCATCGACTTCGGAGGGTGGTATGCCCGGTACGGCATGCTGTGCGGCCCTCAGGACGCGCGCTCCGTGAGAATCGCCTGGGGCGTCCGCTCGAACCCGTGGCTGTGTTCCACCTTGGCGATGTGCAGGCAGTACCGCTCGTACCAGTGGGCCCGTCCGTACTCCTTGGCAGCCCGGTGCTCGGCGTGCGCCCGCCACTGCTCGATCCCGTCGAGATCGCGGAAGTACGCGACGGTGATCGCGAGTCCGCCCGGGGTGCGGGCCGAGTCCTCCCCCAGGAACCCCGGGACGTCCTCGACCAACTCGCCCAGCCGCTCGGCGGTCTCTCCGTAGCCGGCGTCTCCCTCGGTGCGCAGAGAGGTGAAGACCACGGCGTAGTAGGGGGGTTGAAGTGCGAAAACAGGTGTCACGCGCTGTTCGCTCATGTCACCCACGATCAGCGAGGCGCCCCCCCTCCGGTCCACCGTTCTTACCGAAAGGGATCCGAGCGGGATCCAACTCTTTACCCGAACCGACTCACCGCCCGAGCTGACTCCTTGCCCGGGCCAACTCTTCACCCGGGCCAATCCTTCACCCAGGCCGACTCGCACCCGAGCCGACTCCTTGCCCGAACCGACTCACCGCCCGAACCAACCCGTGCCCCGAGCCGGCTCGCCACCCGAGTCAACTCCTCGCCCGAGCCGACTACTTGCCCGGCTCGTCGCAGCTCGGCTCCGGCGAGGAGGGCCCCGGCGTCTACCGTCCAGGTCCCGCGCGGCCCCTCAGAACAGTCCGTCCTGACGATGGTCCGGCCCGACCTCGAAGTGCCTTACGGGAAAGGCGGGTTCACCGCCCGTCACCGGCACCAGCTGCCACCCCCGCATCAACCGCGTGTCGAGCACGACCACCCCGGCCGGGGTCGCGAGGTGCAGATCGGGTCCGGCGGCCGCCACCAGCTCCCCGCTCACCGCTCCGCCGGGGACGAGCTCACCCACCTCCCCGAGCGCGGCCGGCGCTCCGGACAGCCCGAACGCCCGCACGTGATCGACCGGCCGGAAGGGCGCGCGCTCCAACGACTCTGGCCAGCCGCCCAGTTCCACGGCTCGCCCGTACACCTCACGTATCTCTTCGGCCCGTTCCCCCTCCGATTCCGGCAGCGCGGCTCGCACCGCACGCTTCACGGCGTACGGAATCCGGTCCGGCACCCGCACAGCGGCCCGCAGCAGCTCCTCGGTGCGCCGGGCGGCCATCAGCGGCCCGCTGCCGAGCCAGCTGAAGGAGACCGCGCCCTGCTCCAGCAACCGCACCGAGCCCCGCTCGACGGCCGTGATCCCGACCTTGACCAGACCGGGCCCGAACCACGCGAGGTACACGCGGTACGGCCGCGGATCGTCGGCGACCCGGTCCGCGGCGACGGAGTGCGCCCGGTCCAGTCGCGCACACTCCTCGCACCGCCCGCCCGCGCTCCTCCCCGACACGACCACCCGCCGGGGACACCCATGCCCCCGAGCCCCCGCACACTCCCGCACACCCCCCTCCACCACCGCGAAGGAGATCCGCTTCCCCCAGGACAACGGACTACGACGCCCCCCGTCCCACGTCAGCTCCGGCCCCTCCGCCGACCACCGCAGCCCCGCGCACTTCCATGCCTGTGCCATCACCCACCACGGTAGGCCCAGGCACTGACACCACGGGCAGGGCCTTGGGCGCGCGCCCCGCGAGCGGCATCCCACGCACTCCGGATGCCCGTCCCGAGCCCACGGATCCCGGACCCGCATCCCCCACTCCGCCCGCGGCCGCACCCCCGGCGGCTGAGGAGACCGCCGTCCAGACGGACTGGTTCACCCGCGCCACCACCCTGGTCAACACCTACCGGCAGGAACTCCGCCTCCACGACAGCTGATCGAGGTTGCCGTCCTTCACAGCCGTCGGACCACCCCGTCACGACATGAGCGAGCGAGCCTCTGAGGGCGATGGTACGAATGGGCCTGCTCCGTTCCCCCGCCCGGCACGGCCTGCCCGGACCCGGCCGCTACTGGCGATGGCGGCGCGTGCCCTGTCGCGGTGGCAGGGTGAGCGTGATTTGCCGGACGAGTTGCTGGAAGCACGCGAGAGACGCGAGAGCCGGCAGGGAAGCCCCGGCGATACCGGTGAAGGTCCTGTCCGCCTGCGCAACGCACAGCATTATCGCAACGGAGGAGAAGAGCAGAACGATGAACCATGAGTGCACGGCTCGGCGCTGATGCAAGGCAGTACGGAGGATGGAGAGAGAGGCCACCGTCCAGGGTCCGTACACGAGAAGAGGCCACGACGGGACCATTCCACCTCCCGTTCCGGACGTGATTTTCTGTAGAGGCGTGTAGGCCACCATGCCGCCGAAGACGCTGACCATCGCCACCATGACGGCAACGAGTGCGACGATGACAAAGCTGCCGGCCTGCAACCACTTGCGCCGGAATTTCCGGCCTCGCATCTTCCGATGCCCGGCAGAAGAACCTCGAGTGGGCGGCAGTTGAGCGGTGATCTGCGCCAGGCCCTCCATCGGGTCGGTGAAGTCGACGCCGGATGAGGCCTCGCTGCGAGGCGGTGGCACCCTCGCCGGCTGCTCCGCCGGGGCAGCCTCCTGCATGAGATACGCAAGTTCCTCGACCGGGTCCCAGCCCGCGTCGGGTGGGGACAGCGAAACCCCCGCGTGCACGCTGTCGACAGGTCCACCGTTCCAGCCGGTGTCCGACCCGTAGGAGTATGCGTCGGAATACCATTCACGACGCGCAAAGGAAGGATCTACATAGTCATGATTCATAGGAATGCGCCCGTCGGGCGTGGTCCACGCGGCGGCCGAAGTTCCCCTGGCCGTTCCATCGCGAGTTGAGTTCCTCCTGGATCGCCTCCAGCAGCACTAGGAACTCGCGAAGCAGTGGCTCGGTGATCCGGCATTCGACCGACACGCCACCCCCGATCACGGTGCCCTGCATCGCGAGCTCCGAGCCTGCCGCACCGGACAGGAGAGTATATTTCCGCACTGTCAGATCACGGACCGCAGGCAGGTCATCCGTCCTCGCGTGGCGTTGAGGCAGGCCCTGGGACCTTGCTTTCGTCATATACCGCTAACGCCGCTCCCCCTCCTCCAGATGCGCGGCAAATGAGTGACCCCGGCGCCGTGGAATACAAGGAGAGCGTTTCTTCATCTATTTCCCACGTACTCCACTCCGCACTTTATGGGTCGAGCGGGTTTTATTCTCGCGTCCTCTTGGGCAATAAATAGGATTCGCCACCGGTGGACACGGCGCGGACGGCCTGGCCAGGCCCGCCTGACAGGCCATGACGACCATGGGGCGTGGGTGCGGGCGCCCGGTACCTTCATGGACCGACGCCTACGCCCCTTCGTCCGTACCGGGGCCGACCGGTCGCCCCTGTGAGGCGATGGGGCAGTCATGAACGGGCGCCTGGCCACTCGTGCCCTGTCGCGGCAGCGGGGTCACTCAGCCGTTGTCGAGGGGGCCCCGGGGGACGCGGGCTCGGCGGCAGGCATGGTGTCGTTCCGCCCTGTCGGGAGCCCGGCTCGATGCGTCGAGCCGGGCGCACGGCCCGGCCCTCCTTGCGCGGGTACGGCTCCAGGGCGTGCCGCTGGTCCTGGCGCCGGCCGGCTGCTGTCCGTCCGCCGCGCCGCGCGTCGGCAGAGGTGAAGCAGCGAGGTGTAGAAGCGGTCGGGAAGGAACACGGCGTCCGCGACGATCATCGCGCCGGAGAACAGAGGCAGCCCCATGAGCACGGCGATCCCGACGTGCATGCCCAACAGCATCGCGAGGACGGGATACTTGAGCCTGCCGAAGAGCACGAACGGGAAGGCCACCTGCAAGAGCACGGTCAGGTAGCCGGCCACGGCGACCACGAGCGTGTACTCGTCCACGAAGTGCGAGACGGCGGGCCAGGGCTGGAACAGTTCGAGGTTCAGGACGTAGTGGAGCGCGGTGCCGCCGCCCCAGAAGGCTCCCTGAACCTTGTACAGGCCGGCTGAACCGTAGAGAAAGCAGACCTGCGCCGCGATCACGAACATGCCGCAGTTGTGCACCACCGTGACCAACGTGGTCCGGGCATCGCGGAGTTGCCGGGCGAAGGGACCCCCGACCGGTTCCGACGCGCTGCCCGCACGGGCCGCCTTCAGCCTGCTCCGGCGTGCGTCCAGGGAGCAGCGCCGGCCGCACGCGGTGAGGACGAGGTAGATGGACATCAGCAGGACCAGGTTGTCGCCCCCGTCCGTCATGAAGATCGCCCGGCCGTGGAACGAGGTCACCACGACGGCGAAGAGGCCCGACAGGACTCGGGTTCGCCAGCCCAGCATGAACAGTGCGGCCGTGACCAGCGCCAGCAGATAGCAGAGCTCGAAGTAGGCACGACTGTCGGACAGGACCAGAACGCTGAACCAGCCCGTCTGCTCGAAGAGCTGGTGTGCCAGGGCGGGCGTCCACGCGGAACCCGGACCCCAGATCTCGTCACGGTGCGGGAACTCACGCAGCAGAAAGACCAGGTAGAGCAGTCCGTAGCCGATGCGCAGCACCGACGCCGCGTACAGGGACACCGGGCGGCCGGTCAGGAGGTCCCACACGACCGTGATCCGGCCGGCGAGCCATCGGTCGACGCGGGCGGGCACGGCCCTCAGCGCCTCACTTTCCATGGCGGGTCACCTTCCACCAGGGCAGGAGCCGGTTCTCGGCCGGCGTCGGCGGGCGATTGCCGGCGGTGGGGCCGGGCACGGGGACGGGCAGTGTGACGACGCGGAGCTGGATGAAGTCGAAGGGGCCGTTCTTGCGGGCGGCGGCTCGGTCCGCGGCGATGTTGCCGAGGTACTTCTGCATCATCAGGGCGCGTTCGGTGCGCGCCTTGTCGTCTCCGCCGTGCGAGTCGACGTAGCCGGCCCAGGCACGGCGCAACATGTTCTGTGCCGTGTGGCTCGGGAACGGATCATGCAGGACCGAGGAACGGTCAACGGCGGTCAGGTCGAACCAGGGACTCACCTGAACCGATCCGTCGGAGCCGGTGTGCGCGGTTCTCGCCAGAATCTGCCGGTTGACGGATTCGGGGTCCGGAGCGAAAAGCCGCCAATTCTGTTCGAAGAAGGGGTAGACCCATGAATTGATCAGCGGGCTGTATCGCTTGGAGACGGTGTTGGCCGGTGCCACGTGGAGAAATACCAGAAGCACGTGGACGACACTCGCCACGAGACACAGGACCACGGTGGCGCACAGTCCGGATTTCAGCGCACGGGCACCTCTCGGCAACTTGGGCGGCGCAGCCGTCCCGTCTGCACGTTCCCGCACGACCGGACCTGATTCGGAGTGATGGAATTCCTTCACATCCGCTGAGTCAATTCCGCCCGACACCGCGCACCCTGTCTTTCTCGTTTCAGCCGCTCGCACCTGCTTTCCGCGTCGGCCGCCCCCGACGACGCGCGGCGGACTCGAGGAGAATCCGCCGCGCGCTGTCATCCGGTGAGCGGACGGACCGCTGTGCGCTGCCTAGCCCTCGTGACCCTGGGAGTGGTCGTCGCCCCCGTGGCTCTTGGGCACGTCGTCGTAGCCGAAGTTCTCGTCCGACTGCTTGCCGTGGTCGTCCTGCCGGTGGTCGTCCTGCCCGTGGTCGTACTTGCCGTGGTCGTCTTGGCCGTGATCGCCCTGGCCGTGGTCTTCCCGGCCCTGGTCATAGTTGCCGTGGTCGGGCTTGCCGGGGTGCATGTACTGCCCGAGGTCGAGCTTGCCGCCGTGGTCATGCTTTCCGTTGCCACCGTTGCCACCGTTGCCACCGTTGCCACCGTTGCCACCGTGGCCCGGTCCGCCCGGTCCGCCCGGCGCATGGCCGTTCCCGCCGGGGCCGTTCCCGCCGGGGCCGTTTCCGCCGGTGGTGTTTCCGGCGCTGTTGCCTGCGGTGTTCCCGCCGGTGGTGTTCCCGGCGGTGTTGCCCGCGTTGTTCCCGGCGGTGTTGCCCGAGGTGTTTCCGGACGAGTTACCGGCGGTGTTGCCCGAGGTGCCGCCGGTCCCGACGATGGGCCCGCCCAGGACGCCACCAGTGACGAGGCCACCGCTGACCAGGCCGCCGCCGAGGAGCCCACCGCTGGTGGTCGTACCGGTGGTGGTGCCGGTGGTGGTGCCGGTGGTCGTTCCCGCCGTCGCTCCACCAGTGGTGGAGGCCGCGCACCCGCCGAGGAAGATCCTGTTGTTGTTGAGGGTCACTGAACCGACCTCGGCCAGCAACCGGCCCTCGACGTTCGTTCCCTGGTTCACGGTGATCGAGTTCTCGGCCATGAGGGTGCCCACGAAGCTGGTCGTGACGCCGAGCGACGCGTCCTCGCCGATCTGCCAGAACACGTTGCACGCCGAAGCGCCGTTGGTGAGGAGAATCCGGCTGGAGGTTGCCGTCGTCAGGGACTCGGGAATCTGGAACACCCAGACCGCGTCGGAGCTGCCCTGACCGTCCAGGACCAGGTCGCCGGTGATGCCGACACCGGCTGTGGCGTGGTAAACACCGGGAAGCAGCGCCGGGCCGCCGCCGATTCCCGCCGGAAGCGCGAAGTCCACGGCCTGGCCGGCGGCGTTGTTGTACGCCACGAGCAGGTCGGCCTTGGCCTGGAGGGCCGCGGCGTCCGCAGCGTGGATGGCGCCTCCCACCTGACCGGGCGGGAATCCGGTGATGGCCGGATTCGGGTGCGTCCCGAGGTCGTGGGCGAGCACCGAGTTGCCGGTGTTGGTTACTCCCTGACCCGCCAGAACCGAGTAAGTGGCGGTGGTGCCCAGAGGTACGGGCAACGCGATCGCCGACGCGGCCGTCGGCGTCAGGAAGACCATCGCAGCGGAAACCGTCGCCGCGAGGGCGGAGGCCAGCAAGCCGGACAGAGTGCGGCGGTCAGCTGCTTGAGGGATCTTCAGCTTCATCAAAGCCATTTTCTGTGGGGGCCGTGGCGTACCGGGCCCTACCGATCACCCGGAAGCCTTTTCACTGCTGCCGCATATTACGCAGAAATATCCTTTACCCGACGGCAACGAAACAGGGGCACTTCCCCCTCACGCAAACAGCGGACAGTGCTCCGTAAATACTCTGATTCGCATTTCCGACTGAGCGTCATACCCTCGATCACGCGGAGTCGTCGGCAATTCGGTGGCCCCCGCCGGGCACCGCGCTGAACGGCGTTCGTCAGCCGGGCCGCTGGGTGCGGTTCTCGTGGGCGAGCCCGTCCGGGTGGGCGGCCGTACGCGGCCCGAGCCCGAGGGGAAGGACCAGGGCTCGGAGCACCACAGGGTCAGACGGCCGGAGAGCCTGCCGGTCCGACGGCCGGCGAACCAACCCGATGTCCTGCCAGCCCCACGACAGGAAGGCGTCGCAGACCGCCGAGTCGGCCTGTTCCACCAACGTCGCCCCGAGCGAGGCGTGATGGTCGGCGAGCAGGCGGTACTGAAGGCGGCGGGCCAGGCGCTGGTCGTCCGTGTGGGGGTGTACCACTGTCTCGGTGATCGCGAAGACGTGCCCGGACGCCGTGAGCTGTTCGACGCTCCGCGGAAGGGGCCCGTCGAACCCCCGCCACCACGTACCCTCGCGCCGTACCGGGAATCCGTAGACACACCCCGCGAAAGCGGTGTTCTCCGCGATCAGCAGGGCGAAGCCGGGCCGACGGACGGCGCCGGTCAGCCGCCGCAGGAACGCCTCCCGGCTCCGGTACCCCTCGCCGGGCTGCGCCCGCGAGGACTCCACGTACAGATCGGCCAGATCCTCCTTGAGGGTCTCGGCCTGCCAGCGGTTCAGTCGACGCAGACGTAAGGCGTCCATGGCGGACGGTGTGCTGCCGTCACCGAGCGGCGGCTGCTGCCGGCCGAGCGGGGGCGTCACCGCGCACCGCCCGTGGCAAAGGGGATCCGACCCGATCGCGCCCCGGCGACGGGTGACGAGGCGACGGGTAACGAGGCGACAGGGAACGAATCGAGCGGGAACTCGGAGCCGGTGACCTCGATGTCGGGGGCCATGCTCTGCGACGGTTGGTGCGGTCGCAAGGTCCTGCTGCGGATGTCATCGCTCAGGCACTCGGCCGACGCCTGGCGCGCCGGCGGTGCCGTGGCCGGGCCGATCACTCCCGTGAGGGTGATCAGAGTGCGGGTGCCGCGTTCGTACGGGTGGATGTTCAGTTGTGGAAGGGCCATGGCTCCTCTGTCCGGACGCGTGTGGGTGTCGGGTGTGCGTGCGCGGTGACGGACGGGATGAACTTCCGTCCCGGCGAACCGAGTTCATGCCGTCGGTCCGTGAACACGGTTCTCGAACGCGATTTCCGGCACCGAAGCCCGCGATGTGCGAGGCGCCGGGCTACCAGCCGGGAGCGCCGGGCAGTACGGGCGTCCGGTCGGCGGGGGTGACGCCGGTGGCGGCGAGAATCCGTTCGGCCGAGGCGTCGTTGTCGTCCCGTACGGCCATGGCCATCGCGGCGCGAGCGAGCGAGGGAGCCGTCCGCGGAGGGATCACCAGGAACATGAAGTGGTCCTGGTCGCCCCGAGTGACGATCATGGTGTCGTCGCCGACGGCCGACCAGTCGATGCGGACGGTACGACCGTCCACGACCAGATGGCCCGGCCTCTCGTCCCAGGCGCCCGCGTCGAGGCCGACACGGGCGAGCGGACCCAGCCGGGCGGTCAACACTGCGAGCAGTCCGGACAGTTGGCTCTCGAGGTCGCGTGACCGCGGCCACCACGCGCCGTCGAACGTCCCCGTGCGCCGGGACGTCGTCTCCATCCGCAGGACCGCGGTGCCGGGGAGTATGGGCTCCCTGCCGGTGTCCGCCAGGAGCCTGACGGGGATCGTGGGGAGCAGGGGGATCGTGGGGATCACGGGAACTCACCTCACTCCCTTCCGGGTGCCGCGTCTCCGCCAGGCCGCCCAGGGGCGGCCTGGGTGGAAGGCGGCGGTGCGATCGCGTGCTGGCGGTTGGCCAAGTGGACGAGGAGCACGCGGTTGGCCAAGTGGACGAGGAGCACGCCCAGAGCGATCATCGCCATGACGACGACCAGGGTCGCGAAGGTCTCCATGGTCCTCACCTCCCCATCAGCAGGGGACCGGGCCGCGACACGTGCAACGGCTCGACTCCGCCCTCGGCCACGACTGCCGGGATCCGTGGACGCGCGGACGGCTCGCGGGCCCCGTGCCCTCCCTCGGAGTCCCAGACCGCTTCGACGGCCCGGTCGGCCTCGGACGCCGTCCGCAGGCGCGCCGCCTCCTCCATCAACCGGCTCGCGGTCGATGCGCCCCGTGGGTCGCTCGCGGCGGACATCAGCCAGGCGGCCGAGACGGGATCCGTCCGCGGCGGGACGACCAGCAGGTTCCAGCGGCCCGTGCGGTAGGAGAGCAGCAGCAGTTCGTGCGGGTCCTGCTCGGCCAGGAACCAGCCCACCTTCACGACGTGCCCGCCGACGGGCACCTTGCGCGGGACGACCGGCCAGTGGGTGGGATTCACCGTGACCCGGGTGATCCGCCCCCACGACGGCTCCAATGCCGCTGTCAGGGAAGGAAGTTCAGCCGCCAGATCACGGGAACGGGGCCACCAGGCACCGTCCAGCAGCGCCGGGGCGGAGCCGACGGGAGCCAGCGACAGACGGAGGGAGGGAGAAGTGGCGGAGGACGTCGAGAGCCGGTCTTCGAGTATCGGCGAGAGGGAAATGGTCGCAGCCATGACGCGAACCCTGCCCCGGGCCGACCGCGGTCGGCCCGGCCTATGCGATCGCCGAAAACGACACGAGCATGGAAGCCGGTGCGCGAAATATCCTCGGTACTTCGAGCGTACTCCCCGGCCGAGCCGAACGGACCGTGCCGTCGGCGGATGGACCTCCCCCGTGCGCTCCCCTTCCGGACGAGCCCGGCCCAAGGCACGGTCCGGAACGGACGGTCGATCACCAGGGGGGAGGCACGGCACATGGTGTCCGGTATCGAGGCGCCGTCCCCGCACGGTGGCCCGGACGGCGCGTTCTCCGGGAGAACGCCTGGTCACACACTCCCCCCGCAGGGGCCTTCGAGCGGAGTAGGGTCGGAATACCGGGAGCACTTCGCACACCAGATCAGATGCTGGTGCCGTTCTCGGCGAGCTACAGGACCGGAACGTCCAAGACGGGCCCGGGGACAGGTTCGCGCCATGACCGCGACCAGCAGAGGTAGAGCCCTCACCGAACGGGACCGCCCCGGCGCGCTCCGCCCGAGGGAGGTGAGGACGTGGAGACCGTCGTCACCGCGGTACTGATCATCGCCGTGATCGCCATGGGAATCGTCCTGATCCATCAGCTCAACGCGCAGCACGACGCGAGGATCGCGGCCTACCGCTACGGTGACGCGCTGCCGGGAATCGGCCGCCTGCGGGCGAAGAGCCGACGAGCGGCAAAGCCTTCCGCGTCGCCCGCCGTCGACGACACCGAGCCGGGCGGTGCCACGGACGACTCGGCCCGCACCCCGGTGGAAGCAGGGGGCAGGCCGGAACGGCCGCACCCCGTGGAGTCACCGGAACCGCCCCGAGCCGGGAACGTCGACGTGCGTCTCGTCGCCTCGTCCCCCGAGGCCGCCCGCCAGGTCGCGGAGGTTCTCCGTCGCTGCTTCGCCTCGTCCGAGCAGCGCAGCTATCCCGTCGGCACGGTGGCCGGCGGAACCCGCCTCCACCTCACGGTGGACACAACGCGCGCAGCGGAGCCCGCACGCTCCTGGCTGGTCACCAGTCGGTCCTCCGGAAACGGCCGTACGCAGACCGACGAAACCTGACCCGCGCGAACCACGAGACGCCATATGACCGAAATGTGCGCCAGGGCTACCATGAAAGCGGGTCGGCACACTCTCACGTGCGACCGGCCCGGAAGGGCGACCCCGGTGTGTATACGCCGGGGTCGTTGAAGCACGCTGCGCTACCGGCCGACCGGCCGCCCATGGCCACCGACGGCCCGTTCGATCAGGACGGGTGTCCGATGTCCCGAACCCGGCCCGCTCATCGGTCGCGTGCTCCCGCCCCCGCCGCCCAAGGCTCTTGTGGTGACCGAGGCCCGGGGCGACATGCCGCCCATGGCGTAATCGGCTCGTCGGGCCGGCCGGCGATGCGAGCCTGAGCCGGTCGACTGCGTGGTGCCACGCTGCTCGCCGTTGCCTGCCGGGTGGGTCCGAGAGAAGCGGGGTGTGCGCGTCGCCTCGGGGCGCCACGTCCGACACGTGGTCGGGGTGGCGAAAGCGCCGGCGCCGTCCGGTCGGCACCGCCCGCACCGGCTGCGGTTCGACGAGGCCGGGGCACCGGGCCGCCCGGTGAACACCGCGTGGACGCTGCCACCCCGATGAGTTCCCCCTGCCCGGGACGAAGGGAAGCAGACAGCCATGGTGGACGGCGGGCGCAAGCCGGACCGGATCGGGGTGGACCGGTCGGAGGGATTCGGCGAACGGCTGTTGGGGGTGCTGCTGGACCGCGCCCACGAGATGCCGCCGCAGTTGATCGCCCCACTCGTCGCGGAAGAGGTGGCCAGGGTCGGGGGACGGGACGTCTCCATCCTCCTGCAGGACTACGAGCAGGTGCTGCTGGTGCCGCTGCCGGGCCGGAGGCTGAAGCTCGGCGGCCCCGAGCCGGTCGAGGACTCCCCTGCGGGCGACGCGTTCCTGAGCCGCAGAACCGTCGAGGTGCCGCAGGACGGGAGTGTGCGGATGTACCTGCCGCTGCTGGACGGCAGCGACCAGATCGGGGTGATGGCCGTCACCCTGGACAGCGTCGATGACGACGATCGGCGACTGCTGCGCAGACTCGCCGGTCTGGTCGCGGACATGATCGTCACCAAGGACGCCTACACCGACCAGTTCTTCCAGGCCCGCCGCAGTGCCCCGATGAGCGTGGCCGCCGAGATCCAGTGGTCGTTGCTGCCCCCGCTGTCGATGACGGTGCCGCAGGTCGAGGTGGCCGGGATCCTGGAGCCCGCCTACGACGTGGCCGGCGACAGCTTCGACTACGCCCTCAACGGCGACATCCTGCACATGGCCATGATCGACGCGATGGGCCACGGGCTGGACGCGGCGACCATGGCGACGGTGGCCATCGGCGCCTATCGCCACACGCGACGGGCCCATACGGATCTGTCCCAGGTGTATGCGTTCATGGACAGGGCCGTGAACGACCAGTTCGGCCCCGACCACTTCGTCACCGCCCAGATGATGATCCTGGACATCACCACGGGCCGACTGCAGTGGGTCAACGCAGGCCACCCGGCCCCGCTCCTGATCCGTGACCGCGCAGTGGTGGACCGACTGGAGAGCCCGACCACGTTGCCGGTCGGCTTCGGCGGCCAGGAGCCGGTGGTCAGCGAGCGGATGCTGCAACCCGGGGACCGGCTCCTGTGCTTCACCGACGGCCTGATCGAGGAACACCAGGCCGGCGGGGAGCAGTTCGGTGAGGAGCAGCTGATCGAGTGGACCAATCGGATCCTCCGCGAACATCCCCAGGTACGGGCGGTGGTACGGGCGCTCTCCCACGCCCTGAAACAGGAACGCGGCGGCACCACGACCGACGACGCGACCATCTTCCTCATCGAGTGGCGAGGCGGCGATGCCGATCACCTCGCCACCCTCGACTGAGCCCGCCGACGACGCACCGGCTCCCTCACCGAATCCTGGCGCCGACCTGTGGTTCGTACGCGAGTCGATCAGGACGGGACCGTCGCGTCGACGTACGTCTTGGCGATGTCGGTGATGAAGTCACGGCTGCTGTCCGGGGTGAGGGCCCGCGCCCGGAGGTGGTCGTACATCACGTTGTAGTGCCGCAGGTCGGACGGCTTCTCCAGGTAGAGATCGCTGGCGAACCGTTCCAGGTACACCACCCCCGCCTCGGGACTGTCGGCGAACCGCAGGATGGAGAACTGTCCTGACAGTCCCGGATGAGCGCCGACCGTGTAGGGAAGGACCTGCACCGTGACGTGCGGCTCCGCGCTGAGTGCCTTCAGGTGCTCCAGTTGCTCACGCATGACGTCCGGGCCGCCGACGACGCGGCGCAGGGCCGATTCGTCGATGATGACCCACAGGTTCAGCGGGCAGGCCAGGTCGTAGATCCGGTGCTGGCGGCGCAGCCGTACCTTGAGCTGCGTGGCGGCCTGTTCGGCAGTGAGCCGAGGAATGGTCTCCCCGATGACAGCCTGGGCGTAGGCAGGAGTCTGCAGCAGATCGGGCACCATCATGGGCGCGTGGGTGTGCAGGGAAGCGGCGTCCGTCTCCAGGCCGATGTAGACGCTGCCGGAGAGTTCGCCATAGGGGTGCCACCAGCCCCGCTGGCCGGATTCCCTGGCCATCTCCATGAGGGAGTCGACGACCTGCTGGTCCGTCACTTCGTAGATCACGCACAGGTCGCGCACATCACGGGGGCTGATGGCACGGTTGCCGTTCTCCAGATGGCTGATCTTGGGCTGGGAGACCATGAGCCGCTCGGCCACTTCTGTGCTCTTCAGCCCACTGAGCACGCGGAGCCGACGCAGCTCGGCGCCGAGACGGCGTCTCCTGACAGTGGGATTGGTCTTCGCCGCCACGCGCGGTGTACCTCCGGGTCCAAACGGGTGTGTCGGCACGCAGGTTGCCATGGCACGAGGGTTGCCGATGACGCGCAATGCCGCCGTGATCGTCAGCGGCCGAAACGGACTCTTACGTTGGCAATTGCCCTGGCGGCGAGACCCTCGCGGTAAGCAGCCGGCGCTCCCCTGACGGCGAGGAGGAACCTGAAGGACGGCCACGAGTGGGGGCGCGTCGCAGCGGACCCGGTCAGAGTCGCCACCCCGTGCCGGGGTTGCTGTACTTCGTTGCCGTACAGCAGCGAGGCACGTCGTCCTGTGAGGACGCAGGCGGGCACAGCGTCTTTGGGTGCTCCCGTCCCGTCTTGGGGGTGCTCCCGTCCCGTAGGCCGTCGAACCAGGCAAAGCCGAGCAGACGCGGCCCACGGCGTCCAGGTCGTACGTCCGGCTCGGCGCTCCAACTGGACGCCGTGAAGGCCGTGCCAAAGCACGAAACAGCACGGGAAACGGTCGGACAGCGGAAACGAGATGGCCCGCGATGGCGCGGTGAAAAATATGATCGCAAAGTATGCCCACCTGACGTACGGTCACCACGGCCCGCCGGACTGCCCGAGCGGGTACAAACAGGGGGTAACGATGCGCCACAAGATTGCGGCCCTGGCCGCAACGGTTCTTCTTGCCGGCGGGGCACTCGCCAACGCGACGTCGGCGTCGGCGACTGTTGATCCGCCCAGCGGTGGTTGGGACCACACGTGGACCACCTCGGACTCCAACCCGGGTGGCACGGCCTACATCGCCGAGTACGGCGACATCGTCTCGGTCTGCGACACGGACGCCGACGGAGTCTCACCCCGGGTCCAGATCGCCGTCCAGTACCCGAGCGGCGCGTATCACATCCGCTACACACTCACCGCCTCGGGCGGAGAGGGCGCATGCGCCTCGGCTCGTGCTTCGCAGGGGGGCATTTACGACCTCCCCGAGGACACCTCGATCAGCGTCGCGGTCTGGCTGGGCCCGGACTACGGCAGCGTGACCACGCACTACTACGTCAACGACCACTAGCCGGTCCGCAGGGACGGAAGTGTCCCTGCGCGTCCTGCGCCGCTCCCCGCCTCGTCGTCGAACCTCCGAGGCCGGCCGAGCCGGGAACTGAGACGGCAGAAAACGAAGAGGGCGACACTCCCGCGGGTGTCGCCCTCTTCGTTTTCTGCCCGGCAGGGCGGGCCAGAGGCCGTGGCGGGCTGATCTTCACGACGATGACCGGCCGCGTCACGGACCCCGCAGCCTGAACCGCATGCCGACCACCCTGTGCCGGGAAGCAGGCGTACGACGCGTGCGTGTGCACGGTCTCCGACACACGTGCGCGTCACTCCTGCGCGCTCAGGGCGTGGACGCTCGCACGATCATGGAAACCCTCGGGCACAGCACGATCACGATGACCCTCGACACCTACGCGCACGTCATGAGTGCGACGCTCAAGGCCGCCGCCGATCGGATGGACGACGCACTCGGTGACGACCCCAGAGACGCCACCGCGTAACCGGGCACCTTGATGACGTCGCCACTGAGGCCGGTCCACAGCCTGTCTCCCGGATCAGGCCGCGGGGCGGCGGGCGCGGAGCCGGTGGACGCCCTTTATGGCGTAGCCAGCGGACATGAGCACCCAGCCGGGGACCGCGATCCACAACCAGGGTCCCGCCACCACGAGACTCAGAAGCGAGCCGCCAAAGAGCAGCAGGCCACCGACTGCATCCAGCAGGTCGAGACGCGCCTTGAAGCGCACCGCGGAGTCGAGTCCGCGCAGTCGGTGGATGATGGGCACGAGACCGAGGATCTGCAAGACGGCCAGGCCGAGAAAGATCCAGGCGAACCAGTCGGGTATGTCCACGGCGCGCACTGTATCGCTCGTCCGGAACCCCAGGGGCGAAGATCCAAAAGAGGCAGCACGCTGGGCGTTGATGTCACCAGTTGATGTCGAAGGCCCCGTCAGTTGAACTGACGGGGCCTTCGACCTGTGTGCACTCGGCAGGATTCGAACCTGCAACCTTCTGATCCGTAGCTCTGTAGAGATCGGTCATTGGAGGTCATACGGACGGCGGGGAGGATTGTAGAGGCGGTATTGGGTGCTGGCGGTTGCTGGGGTTGCTGTACCTCGTTGCCGTACTGCAGCGGCTACCAGTCGTCGTGGTCCTCATTGATCTCGTTCAACGCCACGACGACACGCTTGATCGCGTCGAAGACCCCTTCGTCGTCCAGGTCCCGGAGCTTGGCCACTTCCCACAGAACAGGCCGCCGTGCCGCCCGGCAGGCTGTGGCGGTTGTTCGCGATCAGTCGGTAGACACCCTGGGACAGCCACCGGACGGGAAGCGTGAGAAGCAGAGCGCCGAGGATGCGCCATCCTCGGCCCGCGCTCAGCAGGGCCTTGGCAAGGGCTCGGGAGCCCCCGTACACCGTGCCCGTCGGAGTGATCCACAGCATCTCCCGCTGCGCCCGCTGCTCCGCGACACCGAGTGCGGTGAGGTCGGTGAACTGCCAGGCGGTGACGGCGCACTTGGGCTGGATATGACGCTCGATGAACTGCACCGACCTGGCGCAGAAGCCGCAGTCGCCGTCATAGACGAGCAGCGCGAGGTTCTGGAGCCGGCTCTCGGGGCGGCGGGGGAGGCTCACCGGACGTTCACGCCCCTTCGAGGCATGGCCGGCCCTTGTACCGTCCGTGTCGCTCGCGGAGCCGGCGCATCAGCCCTGCGGTCCGGCCATCGGCCCAGACGAGGAGGGCTGTGGGCAGAAAGACCAAGTCGCAGACGATCATGGCGAGTGACAGGAAGGGGATGCCCAGGACGACCGCGATCCCCACGTGTTCGAGAATCATGACGGCCAGCAGCACGTTCTTGATCTTGCGGTACAGGAGGGTGAAGGGGAAGGAGATCTGCATGATGACCGTGCCGTAGCACAGCAGGAAGACCAGCAGCATGTTCGTCGAGACGAGGTCGGTCAGCCACGGCCAGGGGCGGAAGAGATCCAGGTGCATCGCGTAGTAGACGGCGCTGCCGTCCTGCCACTTCGTCCCTTGGCTCTTGTAGAGGCCCGCTGAGGCGTAGATGAAACAGACCTGAGCGGCGATGACCAGCATCGCGCAGTTGTGCAGCATGCCCGCGCCGGAGTCGAGCAGCGAGCGCATCGTGGCGCGAGGAGCCCACCGCTCCAGGGCGAGGCACAGGCCCTGGACGCTCCACATCACCCAGAAGACAGCGAGCCAGCCGTGCCAGTGGACGCATGAAGCCCACAGCAGCGGCGGGCCGAGCGCGAGCCACCACGTCGAGCCGGCCCGGTCGCGTCGTGCATCACCGGCCTGCGCCCCATGGCGCCGGGCGTCCAGCGACCACATCTGGCCGCAGCGAGTGAAGACCAGGTACACCGCCATGATGCGGATGATGTCGTCACCCGCGTCTCCCGCGAAGGGGCTCCGGTTCTCGATGGCGAGCACTCCCACGAGGAAGAGCACCGCTGTGCCGCGGGTGCGCCAACCCAGCATGAGCAGCACGGCCGCCGCGATCGCCGCGAGATAGACGAACTCGAACCACCATCGGCTACCCGACCACGTGAGCACGGTGAACGCGTGAGTGTCGGCGTTGAGAGTCCTGGCCATGGTCAGCGACCAGGGGTTGTGGTCACCGAACAGCACCCGGCGGTTCGGCCACTCTCGCAGCAGATAGCAGGCGACGAAGAAGCCGTAGCCGATGCGGATGACGGCTGCCTGGTACGGGAAGTGGGTGCGGCCCGCGAAAGAGATGGATCCCGACAGCTTCTCCAGGACACGTTCGCGCACCGCAACCCGAGCGGTGGGAGGTTGGGACGGCAATGGTGGTGAGGCCGGGGCCGATGAGGGCCGGGGTGCAGTGAAGCCGTCCGCGGGGTGCGGGGGTGCCGGGACGGGGACCGTCGCCGCGTTGCGGATTTCGTGCACGTCACAGCTCCTTGTAGAACTTCTCCTCGACCGGCCACCACGGCAGGACTCTGTAGGCCGTCGTGTCCGGCGCCTTCTGGCCCGTCCACTCCGGCGGGGCAATGGCGTTGGTGCGGCAGGCGAGTTGGATACGCACGACCCGCTCGCCGTTCCACTGGCGGCCGAAGTGCTGAAGCGCGATCCGCGACAAGTATTCGGTGGACAGCGCGCTCCGCATACCATTCGTCGGATTGTCCTTCAGGTCGTGGGATTCGATATAGAAATCCCAGGAGCGGCGAAGCACGTTCTGGTCCAGATGACTGGGGACCGGATTGTGCTTCATGGCCTCGATATGCGAAAAGGACAGATTTTCCCAGTCCCACGTGTGCCGGGTACCGTCACGCCCCAACGTCTGGACCCGCGCACCGACCGACGCATTCTGGGCGAGTGGATTGGGGGCGAACATCTGCCAGTTCTGGCCGAATTCGGGATAGATGTGACCGTTGATCGCTTGTTGATATCTGTTCGTCACGGAACTGGCAGGCGCGAGAGTCAGAAACACCATGCCGAGGTGCCACACCACGGCGCCGAGCAGCACCGCGGCCGTGAGCGTCAGAAATGCCAGAGCAACCGTCAGCTGAACGCGCGGGGCGGTGTCCCCCCTGGCTTCCTCGGCGGGGAGGGTGTTCCCGTCGGCGTCGGGAGGGGCGGACGGTTCGTCGTGCTCCGTTGTCGGTCCGGCTGCGTCGAACGCTCTGGTCGGGCTCACTGGTGTGTCCGAGCTTCGGGGCGGCGCGGAGTCACCCACTGCCTTCCGGAACTGCTCCATGATGATCCTCGTGATCTGCCGTCTCACCGGCATGTGCAGGGGCGGAGAGCCGTGCACCGCTTTGTGCCCCACGTCCCGCGCCCGCCCCGGCGCCGCCCGGACGGGCGGCGCCGGGACCTCGTGCCCGTTGCCGGCGCCCCCTACGTAACGCGACCGAGGATTCGGCTGCGGTCAGCGCAAGGGGACGCCGTGCCACAGTGGCCAACGTGCATCAGGCGACCGTGTCAGTTGCCGTTCGCGTTGTTGCCGTTGTTGCCGTTCGCGTTGTTGCCGTTGTTCCCGTTCGCGTTGTTGCCGTTGTTCCCGCCGTTCCCGCCGTTCCCGCCGTTGGCGTTGGTCGGGTTGTTGGTTCCGTTGGAACCCCCGATGAGGCCAAGCAGGTTCAGCGTGATCGTCGGGTTGAACGTCGCGTTCTAGGTGCAGTACCCGAACGTTCCGCCCTTGCAGTTGTGGTCAAGGTTCAGCGATGTGTAGCTGTCCCCGTCCTCGCCGTCGTGGCCGGCGGGGTGAGCGAGGGAAGCGATCACCCGATCGACAGGAACAACGGACGGGTTGGCGAGCGCCACGCCCCCCAAAGACAGGGCGCCAGCCGCCACCCCTACTACGAGGCCCCGGAAAGCCTTCATCGGTGACCTACCTTTCTCTGTGAGTGAATCAGAGGACTTTGCGGATGCTGCAACTTTCTAGCTATGGCACAGGTAACGAGATGCGCGGTAAGCGGTACCTCGGATGCCGCAATGACCTCTGGATATTCACTCGAATGGGCTTAGATCAACCAGCATCACGAATAACTCGGCTATCCATGTCGCGAACGATTCCCTCCGAAGGCATCGTTCTGACCGTGGCCGCTTTTATCCGCTGGTTGCACGCGGGAGTTGGAGTGAGACGCGCATGAAGTTCATTCAGGTGAGACCCAGTTCTGACCGCCGCCACGGAAAGTCAGCCACGACGGCGGGTTCGCCGAACGAGCACCCGTCACGTGTGCCTCCAGCAACCCCTGCCGGACCTCAGCCACGCTTCCTCGATGCGTCATGATCCGCAGTCCCACCTGCTGAGGCGTTGTGCGTACGGGCAGGGCCTGGCTCGCCTCCGGGCTTCCACGGAAGGGACGGTGGCCGTGCGCTCTGCCGTCGCTCTGTCTTCAGCTTGGTCCTGGCGCTCGGGCTCGTCGGGTTGCTTGCGCTCTGGCTGTCCGTCTCGGCGAGGTTGCGCGCTGAGCGGCGGGGGGCCGGCGCAGCGGTGGCGGAGACAGGGAGCGGCGGCGGGCCCCGGCCGCCAGCGCGCGCGGACCGCCGTAGGCGGGCCGCCTTGAACCAGTAGAGAAAGTTGTAACTCGCCCACCCAGTTGTTCGCCTCGACCGCCGAGTAGGCGTCGAAGGGTCCGAAGAGCGCCGGCGGCTGCTGCCCGCCGAGCCTTTCCGACCAGCACTCGCACCAGAAGCCGGGGCTGGTCGTCGTCCTCAGCATGGGTGGCCTCCTCGGCGTACGTCCGTGAAGAGCTCCGCGGTGACCGTGTGGCCGCCGTCGCTGTCGTGGATCACGACCTGGTGAGCGATCGCGCTGACCATGCCCAGACCCCGGCCGTGTTCGGCGTCCTGGTCCTGGTGCTCGGCCTTGGGGGCCGTGCCGGTGCCTCCGTTGTCGCTGCCGCGTCCAAGGTCCGTGTCGACGGCCCGACCATCGACGGCCGCGCCTACGAGTTCGCCTTCGGCGCACCTGGAAGTCGATCGGCTTCGAGACAGCCGAGCTGTCGTGGATCACCAGATTCAGCGGGCGGGCGTCAGATACTCCACCGGGAGACGAAGACCGAAGAGTCGGACGACTTCCTTCCCCTCCCCGCGTTCTGTCTCAAGGCGCTCCGCATGCGCCACGCTCAGCAGACCGGGGACCGGAAGGCGGCCGGGGAGCTCTGGCAGGACACCCGCGGCCTGGTCTTCACCACGAAGTACGGGACGCCCATCGAGCCGGGGAACTTCACGCGCATGTTCGCCCTGCGGGCCCGACGGGCCGGCCCTCCGGGTGATCACCCTGAGGAACACCCGGCACACGTGCAGCTCGCTGCTCGTCGCGCTCAAGGTCCACCCGAAGGTGGCACAGCGCATCCTCCGGCACTCACAGATCGCCATGACGATGGAGGTCTCCGCGGAAGCCAGCGAGGAGGAGGTGCGCGCCGCGCTCGGCAAGCTGTCCGAAGCGATGGGCGGCGGCCCGACGGGCT
This sequence comes from Streptomyces zaehneri, assembly GCF_032248645.1. NCBI lineage: Bacteria > Bacillati > Actinomycetota > Actinomycetes > Kitasatosporales > Streptomycetaceae > Streptomyces > Streptomyces zaehneri. Next base: position 75,730 of record NZ_JASTTJ010000015.1, on the reverse strand, counting down.
GACATCAACGTCTGACATCAACCGTTGCTGTACTTCGCTGCTGTACGGCCCGGAAACACCAAAGGCCCCGGATCTCTCCGGGGCCTTCGACCTGTGTGCACTCGGCAGGATTCGAACCTGCAACCTTCTGATCCGTAGTCAGATGCTCTATCCGTTAAGCTACGAGTGCTTGTTATTCGGTTTTTCTGTCTTGGCTCCCGGCCCTTGCGGCCCGCTCGCGGCGACAGGAAGAACATTACATGACTGCCGCCGACATGTGAAATCCGTTTGCCATACCGCTTGTGAGCTGCGGAAACGCCTGTCTGGAGGGTCTTGGGAAACGACGAAGCCCCGGTCGGGTGGACCGGGGCTTCGGTGATCGCGCGGAGGCGGAGGGATTTGAACCCTCGATGGGATTGAAGTCCCAAACCGCATTAGCAGTGCGGCGCCATAGACCGGACTAGGCGACGCCTCCAGCACAACCGCTCGCGTGTGGGCGAGTGGTGCGTGCAGATGATGACACAGTCGAAGGGCGTGTCACCAATCGGCGTCCACGGTACTAGGCAGGTGGGTCGCAGGGCAAAGCGGTTGCCGGGGCGCAACGTCGTCGGGGGCGTCGCGTTAGTCCTGTCATGTTCCAGGTCACCCCACTCCGACGGCTCGCCGTCGCCGCTTCCGCCGCCTGTGCCGCCGTGGTCGCCTCGTCCGCCACCGGGCCCGTCACGGCGTACGCCGCCGGGACAGCCGGGGCCGTGACGTCGGTCGCCGCCGTCACCGACGCCACCTCGCTCGCTTCGCTCGCGCCGCCGCCCGTCCGGGAGGAGGACCGGGTCTCAGGTGATCACCTCACGGTCACCGTCCAACATGCCGGCGGCCGGGCGAACGGGACGTTCGAGCTGTACTGCCACCCGGAAGGCGGCAGTCACCCGGACACGGGAAGCGCCTGTCGCGCCGTGGACCGGAACACCCGGTGGGGCAGGGACGCCTTCGCGCCCGCCGCGGCCGGCGCCATCTGCACCATGCGGTACGGCGGGCCGGCCACCGCCCACGTCACGGGCCGCTGGGCCGGGCGGCCTGTCGACGCGACGTACGACCGAAGCAACGGCTGCCAGATCGAGCGGTGGGACCGGCTCGTGCCGCTGCTGCCCGACCTGCGCCCGGCCGCCCGCTGACGCGCGCCCGGTGTCCGACGGCCAGCCCTCGTCTGCCCCGCCTCGCCTCCGCGGTCGTGCCTCGCCTCCGCGGTCGTGCCACCCCTCGTCTGTCCCGCCTCGCCTCCGCGGTCGTGCCTCGCCTCCGCGGTCGTGCCACCCCTCCTCTGTCCCGCCTCGCCTCCGCGGTCGTGCGCGTACAGGCGACGCGTGGCGGAGGCACCGGTTCCGTAAAGGTCGCGCGAAGGTCCCGCGAAGTCCGGGCCGGATGCGGGGCGGGTGCGGGAGCCGTCCGTCGTCCGCAGCGGCAGGCCACGACAGGTGAGGACACACGTTCTGTGTCACTTCGTCGTGCGAGCTCCCTCTCATCCGGCGCCGCCGACGGGGCCCCAGCCCTTAGACTCCCTCGCGTGACACGGTGCGGGCCGGTTGGCAAGATGGCCCGAACGGTCGGCAAGGTGCGGTAACAGGGAGGAAGCGACTCGTGAGCAGCAGGCCATCCCGAGGCGCTGCTCGCCTCGCAGCCATACTCGACGCGCTCCCCGATGCGCTGTTGCTGGTCAACGCCAACGGGACCGTCGTCAACGCGAACACCATCGCGCTGGAGGCTTTCGAGACGCCGGGTACCGCGCTGGTGGGGCGGGGGCTGCTCGATCTCCTGCCGCAGTTCGACTCCAAGCTCATCCCGGGGTCCATGCGGCGGCCCGATCACATGGACCCGCGCGGGCGGACCAAGCCGACCCGGATGGTGGCCCGCCGCACCGACGGCAGCGAGTTCCCGGTCGAGGTCACCAGCGCCAACCTCGAGAACGGTCAGCAGGCCTACGACGGCTACGGCTACTCCTCCGCCTCCGACGAACTGCTGATGCTCGTCGTGCGCGACCTGTCCGGGACCGTCGACACCGAGGCCGAGCTGGCGCGTTCGCAGCGGCAGACCGAGATGATCCTGAGGGCCGCGTCCGAGGGCGTCGTGGGGACCGACACCGACGGCCGGATCGTCCTCGTCAACCCGGCCGCCGCCCAGATACTGGGATACCGGGCCAGCGATCTCGGCGCCAAGGAACTGCACACCCTCGTGCTGCACTCGCGCGCCGACGGCTCGCCGTTCCCGTACGACGAGTCGCCGCTCGCCGACACCCTGCGGTCCGGGCGCAAGCACCGGGTGCGCGGGCAGGTGCTGTGGTCCAAGAGCGGGGACAGGGTCGCGGTCGATCTGACGACCGCGCCCGTGCGCGACGGCGATCAGCTCGTCGGCGCCGTCATGACCTTCACCGACCGCCGGCCCTACGACGCCCTCGCCGAGGAGAAGGACGGCGTCGAGAAGCGGCACGCGGACGAGTTGGAGAAGCTCTCCGAGGAGCACGCCTCCGACCTCACCGCGCTGCGCCAGCAGCACGTCACCGAGCTCGAGGAGCTGCGCGAGCGGCACGAGGAGGAGCTCGCGGCCGGCGAGGAGCGCTACGCCTCGCTCGGCGAGCGCGAGAAGGACCGGTACGAGGCGCTCGCCGGGCGGCACGAGCAGCTGCTCACCCTGCTCGGGGACTCCCTGCGCGGGCCGCTGGACGAACTGCGCCGCGAGCTGGCGGCGCTCGCCGCGGACGACGCCGGCCAGCTCTGGCCCGAGGCCAACCAGGTGCTCCACCACCTGTCGGCCGGCTACTCGCGGATCACCACGCTCATCGACAACGTGCTCGGCTACCAGCGTCTCGACACCGGGTCGGAGGTCATCGCCCGGACGAAGGTGATGCTCGACGCCGTCGTCGCCGCCGGTGTCGACGGCGCGGTGGATCTCATCGGGCCGGGACGGGTGCAGTTCGCCGTGCACGCGCCGCCCATCGAGGCCGAGGTCGACGCGCGGCTCCTCGCGACCGCGCTGGCGCACCTCGTGGCCGACGTCGCCGGCGTCGACGCCACCGGCAACGCGCCCGTCTCGGCGGGCGGTTACATGGACAACACGGTCGTGGTGGCGGCCGCCCAGCGCGGCGAGGTCGTCCGCATCGAGGTGCGCGGGCCGTACGCCGGCGGCGATCCCGTGCACGAACCGATCGTGCGGGGGATCGTGCGGGCGCACGGTGGCGTGCTCCAGACGCACGAGGTGCCGGGCATGAGCGGCAGCGCGTACGTGCTTGAGGTGCCGTTGGGCGGCGGCGCGGGGGCCGTGGCGGCTCCGGCGGCCATGGCCCTGCCCGCGCTCGCGGCCGGAGGCGGCGCCGCCTCGGCGGCCCCCGCGAACGCGATGGCCTCGGAGGAGAACGTTCCGGGCGAGTACGGCGCCGGTGGGCGCCGTCGGGCTCGGCGGTCCTCCGTGGACGCCTTCCTGGAGGGTGACGTCCCCGCCGTGGAGGGCGGCGCCGAAGCGGAGGCGGCGGTTCCGACCGGTCGGCGGCGCAGGCGGGCCGGGGCCGCGGCCCCGGAGGAGGCGCCGGGCGAGCTGCCGCCCGCGGTGGACGAGGCCGATGGCCCGGAGGGCTCCGGTGGCACCGGGCGGCGGCGTGGGCGGTCGGCCGAGATCGCCGTCGTGGGAGCCGACGCGGGAGCCGGCGGAATGCCCGCGGCGCTCGACGGCGGGGTGAGCGAGGGTGCCGTCGTCACGGCCGCCGAGCACGCGGCGGGGACCGCGGCCTCGGGTACGGGACTCGGCGGCACCGTTCCGCCGCAGGGCGTACCCGCGCCGGGCGGCCAGCGGCCCCCGCACCACGCACCGGACGGCCGGCAGCCGCAGAACGCGTTGCCGGCCGCGCTGCCGGCGCTCGCGGGCGCACCGGTCGAGGCAGCCCCGGGGACGGGTCCGGGAGCCATGGCACAGGCGGAGACGGAGGACGGACAGCCGACGGGCAGGCGACGGCGTGCCCTGGCCGCCGCGAACGAGCGCGCCGCCGCGCAGGAGGCCGGGCCCCGTGCGGTGTTCGCCCTGCCGCCCGCGCAGGCCGACCGGGCGCCGGACGGTGCCGTCGGCATGGGCGCGACCGCCCAGACTTCTCCAGCCGCCCAGGCTCCCCAGGTTCCCCAGGGGGCCCGAGCGGTGGGGCCGATTCCGGCCGCGGCTGCGGGAGCGGGCCAGGTGCCGGGAGCGGTTCAGGTGCCCGCACAGGGCCAGGTTCCCGCACAGGCTCAGGCACCGGTTCAGGCTCAGGCTCCTGTTCCCGCCCAGGCGCCCGTTCCGGGTTCCGCCGAGGATTCCGCGATCGACCACGGGCGGCACGACGCCGTCCCGCACGACCAGGCCGACGACCACACCCCGCCCCAGCCGCACCCCACGAGCGCGCCCACGGGCCGCCGTCGACGGGCCGCCGCGCAGGCCGCGGAGGTCGCCGCACCGGCACAGGTTCAGCACCAGCAGCCCCAGCCTCAGATCCCGTCTCAGGCGCAGCAGGTGGGACAGCCCGTCGCCGCCGCGCAGCCTGCCGGTGCCCGGCCCGCCCCCGCGCAGCCGGTTCCGGCAGCCGTGCCCGTCCCCGGGCAGCCGTTGCCCGGGCAGCCGGCCGCAGGTCAGCCGCTCCCCGCACCGACGGCCCCCAACCCCGTGCCGAACGCGCCCGGGCAGGGTCAGCCGCTCCCGGCCGAAGCGGCCCCGGCCCCCGCCCCCGCCCCCGCGGCGGCGCAGCCCGCGCCGGTGACGACAACGCCCAGCGGTGGTACCCCGCTTCCGCCCGAGGCCGCCGTCGGGCAGCCGCGGGCGGCGCAGCCGTTGCCCGCCGAGGCCGCGGCGGGCCAGCCCGTGGACCCCAACTCGACGCAGGGTCGGGCGATCAGCGTGCGGACCCTGGGGCAGGGCGTGCCGTTCACCCGGCAGGCAGCGCAGGTGCAGCAGGTACAGCAGTTGCAGCAGGCACAGCAGTTGCAGCACGCACACCAGACTCAGCAGGCTCAGCAGGCTCAGGCGATGCGGCACTCGCAGCCGGGGCTGCCGTCGGCGCAGTCCACGGCCACCCCCGCCCCGCACGCCCCCGGTGGTTCCGGGCGGCGCCGCAAGCTGGGGACTCCGCCCGACCCGACGACGCGCCCGGAGCAGGCGGCGCGTCCGCACCCGTCGGCCGAGCAGCCCGTCGTGGCGCAGGCGCAGGCTCAGGCGCAGGCCCCCGTGGCTCCGGCACCGCCGCCCGGCACGGCACCCACACCGGCAGCCGTGCCCGTACCGGCCCCCGTACCGCATCCCTCCCTCGCGGGTCAGTCGCGGCTCGTGCCGGGTGGGCCGGGGACCGAGGGCGCCGGACGGTCGTACGCCATAGGGGCTCCGGACGAGAACGCCGCCGAGGGGCCCGAGCCGCTGGACGGGCCCGGTGGGGCCGTAGAGGTGGCGGATCCGCCGCAGCCCCAGCCACTGGACGACGAGCTGCCGCCGGAGCCGCTGGACAACCCGCGTCGGCTGCTGGTGTGGCCGGCGCCGGACGTCAGTACGCAGCAGGCGCTCAGCGACCGCGGCTACCGGCCGGTGATCGTGCACTCGCGCGAGGAGGTCGACGCGCAGATCGCCGCCTTCCCGGCCGCGCTGTTCGTGGACCCGCTGACCGGGCCGATCACCCGTACCGCGTTGCAGTCGCTGCGCACGGCCGCGGTGGCCGCCGAGGTTCCGGTGCTGGTCACGGCCGGGCTCGGACAGGCGACGCGCGAGGCGGCGTACGGCGCCGATCCCGCCGTCCTGCTGAAGGCGCTCGCGCCGCGCGACAGCGAGCAGCATCCGCCGCGGGTGCTGCTCATCGAGGAGCACGCCGAGATCGCCCTCGCCCTGACCTCGACGCTGGAGCGGCGCGGGATGCAGGTGGCACGGGCGGCGAGCGACGCGGACGCCGTCACGCTCGCCGGGCAGCTGCGGCCGAACCTGGTCGTGATGGACCTGATGCAGGTGCACCGGCGCCAGTCCGGGATCCTGGACTGGCTGCGGGCGAACGGCCAGCTCAACCGCACTCCGCTGGTCGTCTACACGGCCGCCGTCGACCCGGCCGACCTGCCGCGGCTGGCGTCGGGGGAGACGGTCCTCTTCCTCGCCGAGCGGTCGACGAGCGCCGAGGTGCAGAGCAGGATCGTGGACCTGCTGGCCCGGATCGGCACCAACTAGGAGCCGTACGGCCCGGCGATGTCCTACCGGGCCGCGTACGGCCCGGCGACATCCGGTCCCGCCCGCCCGGCCCGGCTTCGTCCGGCCCGGCTTCGTCCGGTCCGGCGAGGTCCTACCGGGCGTCGCCCTACCGGGCGACCATCCGTCGCGCCGCCTCCTTGATGGAGGCGCGCAGGCGGTCGCGGTCGGCGTCCTCGGAGCCCGCCAGGATGCGGCTCATCTGGGGGACGAAGGCGGCCCAGTTGGCCATCGCGATCAGCAGGAAGAAGAGGTCACGGGCCGGGATCGCGTCGGAGATCACGCCCCGGTCCTGGCCGTCCTGGATGGCGGCGACCTTGAGCGCGTAGTGCTCCTGGCGTGCCGTCTCGTCGGGCAGCAGCTCGGTGCCGCCGTACTCGATGCCCTCCCAGTACAGGAGTCGCAGCAGCTCGGGGTGGGCGCCGTGGTAGTCCATCACCCGGTCGAGCCAGCCCTCGATGTCGTCCGGGTCGACGGGGACGGCGGCGGCGAGGTCCAGCATGCGACGGCCGAGGACCTGGGAGAACAGCTCGGCCTTGTTGCCGAAGTAGGCGTAGATGAGCTGCTTGTTCGCCTTGGCCTCGGCGGCGATGCGGTCGATGCGGGCGCCCGCGATGCCGTGGCGGGCGAACTCCGCGACGGCGGCGTCGAAGATCCGGGCTCGGGTGGCCTCGGGATCCCTGGTGGTTGCCATGGAGTCATCGTAGCCACGGACCTAACCAACTAGTTGGTTGACAGGGAATTCACGCTCGCCGCAGACTGTTCCCCTTCTGTTCCAACCAACTGGTTAGTTATTAGAGACGCTCGAAGGAGCACCTCCGCCATGCCGTCCGAAGTCACAGCAGTCCGAGAAGCGGGAGAGGAAGTCGCCCCCTCGGCGGTCGCGGCCCGCCGCAACGGGCTCCTCCTCGTCCTCATCGCCCTCTGCACCGCCGTCACGGCGGCCAACATCTACCTCGCGGCCCCGCTGCTCCCCCTCATCGCCCACGACTTCGGCTCGGCGCCCTCGGCCGTGGCCTGGATCGCCTCGGTCGCCCAGTTCGGCTACGCGGCCGGCCTGCTCGTCTTCGCCCCGCTCGGCGACCGCGTGAACCGGCGCCGGCTGGTCGCCGTCCTCTCCCTCGTCACCGCGGCGGCCCTGGTCGCCGCGGCCACGGCCGCCGGGGCCGGCGCGCTCGCGGCCGCCGTGCTCGTCGCCTCGGCGGCGACCGTCGTCCCGCAGCTCCTCGTGCCGTTGGTCGCCGCCCGCGCCCCCGCCGACCGGCGCGCCCGGCACGTGGCCGCCGTCATCGCCGGGCTGTTCACCGGCATCGTCGCGGCGCGGGTCCTCGGCGGACTCGCCGGGCAGGCCTTCGGCTGGCGGGCGGTGTTCGTGGGCGCGGCCGTCCTCACCACGATCCTGGGCCTGCTGACCGCGGCCGCCCTCCCCTCCGAACGCCACCGCCCCCGCGAGGGCCACCTCTTCGCCGGTCTCACCGCGATGCCGGGCCTGGTGCGGCGCTCGCCCGACCTGTGGCGGGCCTGCGTGCGGCAGGCCGGGATGTACGGAGCCTGGAGCGCCTTGTGGACCTCGCTGGCCCTCCTGCTGACGGGTGAGGAGTCCTACGGCCTGACGACCGCCGCCGCCGGCCTCTTCGGCCTCTTCGGACTGTCCGCCAGCGTCGTCGCACCGCTGGCCGGCGGTCTGGTCGACCGCTTCGGCGCCGCGAAGGTCGTCCGCAACGCGTATCTTCTCGCCGCTGTCTCGGTCCCGCTGTTCTGGCTGGGCGGGCAGGTGCTCGTGGCGCTCTTCGTGGCCGCGATCGCGATCCACGCGGCGCTCGTCGCCTCCCATGTCGCCAACCAGACCCTCGCCCTGACGACCACCTCGGCCCCGGCCACCGCGAACAGCGCCTATGTCGTCGCGGGGTTCGCCGGCGGCGCGACCGCCTCGGCCCTGGCCGGCCTCGCCTTCACCCACTTCGGCTGGGGTGGCGTCGTCACGGTGGCGGGCGCGTGGCTGGTCCTGGGCTGGACGACCACGGCCGTACGCCGGTGACGGCAATACGGCGGTGACGGCCGTACGCCGGTGACGGCCCTACGGCGGTGACGACCGTACGGCGGCGAAGTCGGTCTGGAAGTCGGCCTACGACCGTACGGACGGCTCACGGTCGTGAAAACGGCGTACGCCGGGCAGGGGCCGCGAGGTGCCCTGCCCGGCGTGCACGACATGCGTGAACGGCCGCGACGGCTGCTGCAACGGTCACCGCGTCCGCAGCGCGGGCGGGTTCAGAGCCGGGTGACGTCGAGCTCGCCCTCCGCGTACCGCCTGCGCAGCACCTTCTTGTCGAACTTTCCCACGCTCGTCTTCGGGACCGACCCGATGATCGTCCAGCGCTCCGGGAGCTGCCACTTGGCGATCTGCCCTTCGGCGGCGAGGAAGGCGCGCAGGGCCTCGAAATCCGTGGTCGCGCCCTCCCTGAGGACGACCGTGGCCAGCGGGCGCTCGCCCCACTTGTCGTCCGGGACGGCCACGACGGCGGCCTCGGTGACGTCCGGGTGGGACATCAGCGCGTTCTCCAGGTCCACCGACGAGATCCACTCGCCGCCGGACTTGATGACGTCCTTGGCGCGGTCGGTGAGGGTGAGGAAGCCGTCGGTGGAGATGGTGCCGACGTCGCCCGTCTTCAGCCAGCCGTCCTCGCTGAACTTGTCGGCGGGCCGCAGGGGCTCGCCGTCGGGGCCGTTGTAGTAGGCGCCGGCGATCCACGCGCCGCGCACCTCCAGCTCGCCCGCGGACTCGCCGTCCCAGGGGAGGCGTTCGCCGCCGGGGCCGGTGAGGCGGCCCTCCACGCCGGCCGGGAAGCGGCCCTGGGTGAGGCGGTAGCCGAGTTCCTCGTCGGTGCCGACCGCGTGGGCCGGCGGACGGGCGATGGTCCCGAGCGGGGAGGTCTCCGTCATGCCCCAGGCGTGGCAGACCCGCATGCCCAGCTCGTCGAAGGCGGTCATGAGGGAGGGCGGACAGGCCGATCCACCGATGGTGACCTGGGTGAGGGAGGAGACGTCCCGCGGTTTGGCGGTGAGCTCGGCCAGCAGACCCTGCCAGATGGTGGGGACGGCGGCCGCGTGGGTCGGCCTCTCGCTCTCGATCATCTCGGCGAGGGGCGCGGGCTGGAGGAAGCGGTCCGGCATCAGCATGTTGATGCCGGTCATGAAGGTGGCGTGCGGCAGTCCCCAGGCGTTGACGTGGAACTGCGGGACGACGACGAGCGAGGTGTCCTGGTCGGTCAGGCCCATCGACTCGGCCATGTTCACCTGCATCGAGTGCAGGTAGATCGAACGGTGGCTGTAGACCACGCCCTTGGGGTCGCCCGTGGTCCCGGAGGTGTAGCACATGGCGGCGGCCTGACGTTCGTCCAGCTCGGGCCAGTCGAAGGTCTTCGGCTTGTCCGCGATCAGCTCCTCGTACTCGTGCACGCGCGCGTGGGCGCCCTCGAGGAGCGAGCGGTCACCCGGGCCCGAGACGACGATGTGCTCGAGCGTGGGCAGCTTCGGGAGCAGGGGCGCGAGCAGCGGGAGCAGCGAACCATTGACTATGACGACCTTGTCGGCGGCGTGGTTGACGATCCACACCAGCTGCTCGGCCGGGAGGCGCAGGTTGAGGGTGTGCAGCACCGCGCCCATGGAGGGAATCGCGAAGTACGCCTCGACGTGCTCGGCGTTGTTCCACATCAGGGTCGCCACCCGGTCGTCGCCGCGGACGCCGAGGTCGTCGCGCAGGGCGTTCGCCAGCTGTACCGCCCGGGTGCCCGCCTCGGCGAAACTGCGCCGCTGCGGCTCGCTCTCACCTGTCCAGGTGGTGATCTGGGACCGGCCGTGCACCAGCACACCGTGAACGAGAATGCGGGTGACGGTCAGCGGTACGTCCTGCATGGTGCTCAGCACGGCGTCCTCCCAGGGCGGCGACATTGCCTACGCGGTGGTAACGGTTGTGCTGATTCTGCGCACATACCGCGCGGTATGTCACTAGGGGGCGGTGATCGATCAGGTCACGGCGCGACGCGGCTCACCGCACGGGCCGGAAGATCGGCCCTCGTCAGCGGACAAGCACCAGCTCAGGGTCCTCGCGCAGCTTGCCCAGCGCCCGCGACACCGCCGACTTCACCGTGCCCACCGAGACACCGAGCACCTCGGCCGTCTGGATCTCACTGAGGTCCTCGTAGTACCTGAGGACGACCATCGCCCGCTGCCGCGCGGGCAGCTTCGTGATCGCCCGCCACATGGCGTCGTGCAGCGCCTGCCGCTCCGCCGGGTCGTCCGCGGAGGCGACCGGATCCGGCTCCGGCAGCTCGTCGCAGACGAACTCGTCGACCTTGCGCTTGCGCCACTGCGACGTACGGGTGTTCAGCAGGGCCCGGCGGACATAGCCGTCGAGCGCCCGGTGGTCCTCGATCCGCTCCCACGCGACGTACGTCTTGGTGAGCGCGGTCTGCAGCAGGTCCTCCGCGTCGCTCGGGTTCGCGGTCAGCGACCGTGCGGTGCGCAGCAGCACCGGCTGACGGGCCCTGACGTACGACGCGAAGGACGGGTACGGGGAAGGCCGCGTCATGCCGTTCGAAGCGCTGGTGCAGACGGGTGTGGTCATGGCTCCACGCTAGGTTCGCGGCCCGCTCGGGCGGATCGGCCGCAGGTCCCGAAGCCGGGTCCGTCTCAGGTTGTAGGGGTGGTGCCCGCCCCACCTCCTGAAGGTGGACGAGGCGGCGCCGACTACTACGGGATGACCCCTGGGTGCTCATCCCTCCGGGGCTCGTCCGGGGCTCCGGAGGCGGCTCCGTCCACGGCTCCTTACGTGGCTCGTCCGCGGCTCTCGTCCGGGGCTGCGTGGGCGGCTCCTTACGTGGCTCGTCCGCGGCTCTCGTCCGGGGCTGCGTGGGCGGCTCCGTCCACGACAGCCCATGGCTCAGTCCACGGCTCCGTCCACGGCTCAGTCCGTGGTCAGGACCAGGCCCGACGTGGGCAACCCGGTCCCCGCCGTCACCAGGGTCCGGGCGGCCCCCGGCACCTGGTTCACCGACGTGCCGCGCAGCTGCCGTACGGCTTCGGCCACCCCGTTCATCCCGTGCAGGTAGGCCTCGCCGAGCTGGCCGCCGTGGGTGTTCAGCGGCAGCCGGTCCTCCGCCACGAAGGCCGGGGCCTCGCCCGGGGCGCAGAAGCCGAACTCCTCCAGCTGCATCAGCACGAACGGCGTGAAGTGGTCGTACAGGATCCCCACGTCGATGTCGGCCGGCGCCAGACCGGAGCCGCGCCACAGCTGGCGGGCGACCACGGACATCTCCGGCAGGCCCGTCAGGCCGTCGCGGTAGAAGCTGGTCATCTGCTCCTGGGCCCGGCCGGCGCCCTGGGCGGCCGCGGTGACCACGGCGGGCGGCTGCGGCAGGTCCCGGGCCCGTTCCACCGAGGTGACGACCAGCGCCTGACCGCCGTCCGTCTCCTGGCAGCAGTCCAGCAGCCTGAGCGGCTCGGCGATCCAGCGTGAGGCCGCGTGGTCGGCGCGGGTGATCGGACGGTCGTGGAAGTACGCCGCCGGATTCACCGCCGCGTGCCTGCGGGCCGTGACGGCGACCGGCCCGAACGCGTCCTCCGGGGTCAGCCCGTACGTGTACAGATAGCGCTGCGCCGCCATCGCCACCCAGGAGGCGGGGGTGAGCAGCCCGAACGGCAGCGTCCAGCCGAGCGCCGTCCCCTCCGCCGACGGTTCGCGGTGCCGCACGCCCGAGCCGAAGCGACGCCCCGACCGCTCGTTGAAGGCGCGGTAGCAGACCACGACCTCGGCCACCCCGGCCGCGACGGCGAGCGCCGCCTGCTGGACGGTCGCGCAGGCCGCCCCGCCGCCGTAGTGGACCCGGGAGAAGAAGGACAGTTCGCCCATGCCACAGGCCTGCGCCACGGTGATCTCCGGGCTGGTGTCCATCGTGAACGTCACCAGCCCGTCCACGTCGGCGGGCGTGAGTCCCGCGTCGGCCAGGGCCGCCCGCACCGACTCCACCGCGAGGCGCAGTTCACTGCGTCCCGAGTCCTTGGAGAACTCCGTGGCCCCGATGCCGACGATCGCCGCCCGGCCGCCGAGGGAGTCCCGCGTCCGCACGCTCACCCCGCACCTCCCGACGGGACGGTGAGCGTCACCGTGCCGGTGACATGTCTGCCGATCCCGTTGTCCCCGGTGACCCGCACCACGGCGGTGGCTCCGTCGAACTCCTCGACCGTGCCCCTCAACACCATGGTGTCTCCTGGGTAGTTGGGCGCCCCGAGCCGGATGGCGACCTTGCGGAGCACGGCCGTCGGGCCGAAGTGGTCGGTGAGGTAGCGGCCGACCAGTCCGTTGGTGGTCAGGATGTTCATGAAGATGTCGGGGGACCCCTTGCGCCGGGCCAGTTCGGGGTCGTGATGGACGTCCTGGTAGTCGCGCGAGGCGAGGGCGCCGGCGACGATCAGGGTGCGGGTGATCCCGATCTCCAGCGGCGGCAGCTCGTCACCGGCCTTCACGCGGCCGCCTCCCCCGCGCGGGGCCGGAACACGGGGAGCACCAGTTCGCCGTCCTCATCGTCGTAGGAACGGAATTCCAGCTCCACGGGCATGCCGATCCGCACCTTGTCGTAGGGCACGTCGACCACGTTGCTGATGATGCGGACACCCTCGGCGAGCTCGATCAGCCCGATCGCGTAGGGCGGGGAGAAGGCCGGGAAGGGCGGGTGGTGCATCACGACGTACGAGAAGACCGTGCCCTCGCCGCCGGCCTCGACGGTGTCCCACCGCGCCGAGCCGCAGGCGTTGCAGCCGGGGAGCCAGGGGAAGCGGAGCGTGTCGCAGGCGGTACAGCGCTGGACGAGGAGGCGGTGGCACCGGACGCCCTCCCAGAAACCGGCGTTGTCCCGGTTGACGACGGGACGCGGCCGCCGCGGTGCTTCCTGCCGCCCCTGCACGTTCTGTTCCCGCCCGGTCGGTGCGTGCTTGTGCGGCGCGTCCCGCCCGGTCGGTGCGTGCTTGTGCGGCGCGTGCTCGTCGCTCCGTACGTACTCGTCCGTTGCGCGCCCGCTTGATGGACGCCCGCTCGACGTGCGCCCGCTCGGCGCGTACTTGAGGATGCGGAAGCGATGGGTGCCGACCAGTTCCTCGCCCACACGCACGTCCGTCCGGGTCGTGACGAAGTACCCGGTGCCCAGCTTGGTGGTCTTCCGCTGCGAGACCGACTCGATCACCGTGTCGAAGGCGACCTCGTCCCCCGGCCGCAGCGGGCGCAGGTACTCCTGCTCGCAGTCGGTGGCGACGACCGAGGTGCAGCCCGCCCCGTCGAGGAGGGACAGCAGCTCGTCGTAGGCCTGCGCGCGCCCCTCGTGGCCGCTCAGGCCGCCCATGATCCACGCCTGGAGCATGGTCGGCGGGGCGATCGCGCCGGGGCCGGTGTACGCGGGGTTCCGGTCGCCCGTCGCCTCGCACCAGTGCCGGATCATGGGTGCGTTGACAGGGTCCCGGCCGGTGCCCGCGACCGCCGCGGGGCGGCCTTCGTAGGCCTTGAGCCGCGCGTGGAGCTCGTCGTCCACGGCCGTACTCCTTCCGCGGGAGGGGCTTGCCGGGGCTTGCCGGGGCTTGCCGGGGCTTGCCGGGGCTTGCCGGGAACAGTTTCTGACTGTCCGTCAGATATGAATACCTGTCAAGGTCACTTCCCCGTAGGAAAACACCTGCGCGGCGATACCGAAGTACCGCCGCACAGACGCGTTGCCCCCAGAGCCCCCACCCCGCAGCCCCCACCCCAGCCCCCACAGCCCCACAGCCCCACAGCCCCCACCCGACGCGAAGCTCCCCCTGGGCCGGCGCCGGACCCCGATCCCCGGACCCCTCAGATCACCGCCACAGCGGGGTGAAGGCGACCGCGACATTGCGGTTGCCCTGGTTGACCGCGGTGAACGCGGACCCGTTGACCTGCGCGCCGTTGCTCTGGTTCGAGGCGCCCGAGCCGACGGCGTTCTGCTGTGTGGTGGCCGAGTTGCCGCTGTTATCTCGCCCGACACCGCTGCCGGAGATGCTCGCGACACCAGCGTTCGATCCGTCGTCCGCGAAGCCGCCGTTGTCCGCCACCGCGACGCCGGCGAGGAGGGCGGCCGCCAGCGGGAGGGCGGAGACGGCGGCGATGACACGGGCGGTACGGATGCTTGCCATGTGGTTCCTCCAGAACGGAAGTGCGTGAGTACCCGAAGTGTGTGAAGCATGGCCTTCACCTGGACAGTTGGCCGACCGCCCGGGCGTTTGTGACGACGTCGCGAGACCAGAGTTGCCCACCGACTCCCAGGCGAACCATCCTGTAAGACGTGATTCGCACTCAAGCGTGATGAAAAGTTGATAAACCCCAACACCACTTTTCCTTCATCTGTCGCCATAAACATTGGCAAGTCGGACACCCGCCTCCCGGGCCCCGCATGAGGCGAAGCGTTCCGGCATTTTTCCGCTCCGGTCGACCGCCCTCGGGCGCGTCGTGGCCTGCCCCCTTCCCTTTATCGAACACGCGTACGACACTGGTTCCATGGCCACCACCGACCGGTACCCCCGGCAGGCCACCACGCTGGCCCTCGCCCACGCCCTGTCGGCCGCCGAACGCGGCCTGGCCGTCATCCCCCTGTCCCGGACGAAACTCCCCGCACTGCGTTCCCCTCACCGCGACGCCCCCGAGCCGACGGGACCGCCGTGCCACGGCGAGTGCGGCCGCTTCGGCCACGGCGTGTACGACGCCTCGACCGACCCGGCCCGCATCCGCGAACTGTTCGCCGCCGCGCCCTGGGCGACCGGCTACGGCATCGCCTGCGGCCTGTCCCCGCACCACCTCATCGGCGTCGACCTGGACACCAAGTCGGACACGGACTCCACGGCCGCCCTACGCGAACTGGCCCTGCGCCACCTCTTCACCATCCCGCCCACGATCGTCGTCCTCACCCCGTCCGGCGGACGGCACCTGTGGCTCACCGGCCCGCCGGACGTCGTCGTCCCCAACTCGGCCGGCCGCCTCGCCCCCGGCATCGACATCCGGGGCGCCGGCGGCTACCTGGTCGGCCCCGGCTCCCGCACCGCCCACGGCGTCTACGCCACCGCCCCCGGCACCGCCCACCTCACCCCCGCGCCCTGCCCGCGCTCCCTGCTGCGCCTGCTGCTGCCACCGCCGCGCTCCTCCCGCCCGGGCCCCGGCTCGACGGCGGGCGGCGCACACGGCCGGGGCCTGGTCCAGTTCGTCCTGGCCGCCCACGAGGGGCAACGCAACACACGGCTGTTCTGGGCGGCCTGCCGGGCCTACGAGGACGGCATCGGCCCGGAGTTGACCGAGGACCTGGTCGCCGCCGCCGTACGGACCGGCCTGACGGCCAGGGAGGCACGGGGGACGATCACGTCGGCGGCCCGCATGACCACGCACCGCCCCGAACCGTGACAGCACCCCTGCGCTCCACCGTCAGCGCGAGCGCTGTGCGGTGCGACGGCGCAGTCCGAGGACGATGCCGCCACCGGCCAGAACCAGGACGGCGCCGACACCGACGACCGGCGCACGGCCGGACGCACAGGTCTCGGCGAGGACCGTGCCGCCACCCTCGGGCGACGGCGCGCTGCCGCCCGCGTCGACGTCGGCTGCGCGCCCGCCGAGGCGGAGGACGATGGGGATGACGCAGGCGGCGACGAGGCCGACGGTTGGCCGGACGGCGTACCGGACGCCGAGGGCGAGGGACCGGCGGACGCACAGGTCTCGTCCTGGACGACGACCAGGGGCTGAATGCTGAATGTCCTCGTCGACCTGGTCGCCTGCCCTGACGGCACGGGGCGCGGGCCAGAGCATCGCCGTACTCCAGTGTTCCGCCGGGCGAGCCCCGGGCCGTTCCCCCTTCCGATAGTCTCCGCGCGCCAAGATCACCGAGCCCAAAGTCACGTTCGGGCCGACTTCGCGACAGGGCTACGTGACTTCGCGGCTCACGCCGCCTCACGGACTGGAGAACACCATGCCCGGATGGGCCGTCATGCGAGCCCTCGGTCTGTCGGAACTTTCCAATTACACCGTCTCCCGTGAACTTGAGGGCACCGAAGCCGAAGCCCTGGCCGAGATGCTGCGCATCATCGACACCTTTGGGGAAGCTGTCACCGCAAGAGGGCGTCGACGCCAGAGGAGACGGGTCTACCGCGTCTCCGAACGCAGCTACTTTGTGCGCGTCGAAAAAGGGATGTCCAGCAACGAGGCTCACTACATCCTCGCCGAACTCATAGCCGACACCCACAACGATGGCCTCCCCGACGCCGCCGGTGGTTTGGCGGAGACACCGTGATTCCTGGCCGCAGGTTGGCCGCACGCGCTGGTCAGAGGTGGGATACCGGCGAGTCAGAGTGGGACAGGGGCACGCCGAAGGGGTGCCCCTCCGGAGAGTGGCACCCCTTCTGACCTGCAATGCTCTGACCTGCTGCGGTGGGTGTGGGATTTGAACCCACGGTGACATCGCTGCCACGACGGTTTTCAAGACCGTTCCCTTAGGCCGCTCGGGCAACCCACCCGCGCCCCGGCCCACCTGGGGCGGAGCGGGTACAGACTACCGGGCGCGGGGGGCGTCGTGGGGAGCATGGTCCACACGGGGTCCACTAAGCCCGGTTCCACTCCGCCGGCACGCCCCTGCCCGCAGGCAGCACCCGCTCCTGGTACCACGCTGGCGCGCGGAAGGTACCGCACTGGCCCTGCCCCGGCAGAGAGCAGGAGGAAGCGGTCCTGACGGAATGACCCAACTCTGGGCTATGGCGTCACGCGTAAACGATTGCCTCTAGCCTCTCCACAACCAGCCGCCATTCTCGCGAGACTGCGTCGGGAACGTTCAGCATGCTCGATCGACCGTGTAGCACATCGGAAGACTTGCTATAGACATGCCGGGCGAGCCTGACTAGGCCGATCGCTTCACTTATACGGTCTTCAGAAACCATTCCGAGAACAAATGCCAACCGTTCCGGAACTCTATTAGTGACGGAAGTAGAAGAATCTTGACACACGACCCGATAAGCTTCCAGAGCCACTCTCTCGATCCGCAGCCTGAGTTCCAAAACCTCAATACGTGACGTGGACGAGAAGCCTGGAGCCACGTCCGTCAACTCCCGACCAAATCTGCGCACGCCTTACGCGCGACGTCAATCTCTGACTTCAAGTCATTCTTCGTAGTAGGCGCCCCATGTACGGCATTGTTCCACATCTTCAAGTAAATGCCGCAACGGAGTTTTGCTTCACGCACAGGATTCTTATTTCCGTCAGCAACGCCGATCACCCCTTCCGCCCTATCGAATCGCGTCACGGTGTTCTGACACGAATCAAGAAGGGCTAGGTCCTCCACCACGTCCCGTCCACCAGAGAGAGCGTTTCGCACGACGGCCTGATGTAGGGCAATGTCAACCGCCTGACGCAAAAGACCGCGAATAATTTGAGTCTCAGAGAGATATCCATTTACTGGCACCTTGGGAGCCAAAGAACGAATGGATTCCGCATCATCAAGCAGCATTCGCCACAGCTCATCAGTGGACTCTAGAGAGATAACACCAGTCTCAAGATCTCGACTAATCGCCCACGAATGACAGTTGAGCGAGCGCGCCATCAAGTGTGCCTTGAGTCGCTCATCATGCGTGAAAACAAGGACCCGACGCCTCAACGCGATTTCAGCAAGAACAGCGGCAAGTCTGTCTACGCGAATATCATCGAAGGCGTGCACCGGGTCGTCAAGTACCAGGAAGCCGAAAGGACCTGACTCGATTGTGGCTAGAAGGGGAGCAAGGAGGAAAGCGTTTCTCTGTCCCGCACTGAGCATAGATAGGCTAAGCGGCTGCCCTGCCGAATTCTGAACCCGGACCTCCGCTCGCTGGGTTGTCAGCCGTACGTCCTCTAGCACGACGCCTGCATCATCCAGAAGTGCCCTCACGCGCCCGCCAGCCAAAGCGGTGAAATCTTGCGAACGCTTATCGCGCAGGTGACCTGTAAGGTCTTTCAGGCATACGCTAATTGCCTTCCAGAGTTGATATTCACTCGCAAATTCTACGTTCTCGCGCCACGTACTAACGAAGTCCTCAAGCGCAGCCTTTCGCTTCAAGCGCCACTGTTTATCGAATGCACTTAGGCTCGCAGCCTCTACACATGCTCTCCACCAGTCACGAGTTTCCATTACTGAGCGAAGCTCAATGACCATCCTTCGCGCTGCGCCGGTGGGCTGACACCCATAGCGGTCCAAGAGATGGCAGAGCTCGTCGGCGCGACTCTCCGCTCGATCAAGAAGCTCGTGAGAGGTAGCCAGAGGAGTAGCCGCCGAACGCAGAACCAAGATCACTTGGCGAAACTCCGCATCAAGTGACCTCCTGAGCTCCCTTAGTGACGATTCCGCCTCAAGGTGAAGGGGTTCCAGATCAGCCAGATCAGAGACGCTCTTCAGGAGTCGCAAAGGCCAGTCAGCCTGCTCGCTCTCACAGACTGGACACTCCGTTCCCGGAGATTCGAGATCAACCACATGCTCATGAAAACCACGCAGCGAGTTCGCAAGTTTACGCTTCACTGAATCTGGCGATGAATCAATGCCTCGGAACGCCTCGTCTGTCCTCGCCAAGGCCGCAGACAAGATTTCCGAATGCCTCTCGGTGACCTGAGGGAAAAATCCTCCGGAGTCGTTCAACTGATTCTCTGCGAGCCATGAATCAAGATCAGAGATCCACGCTGGCCAAATGACATTTCCAACACTTGCCCCAGGGTCAAGCTTGCCATTGACCTCGTCGACTTGCGCAATCCTCTTTTTAGCCTCCTTGGCCGCTTCGTCAATTAGCTTCCTGGCCGATGCCGCCTTTTCACTAAGGTCAGCAACACGATCACTTAGAACAACGAAACATCCACCAAATGCCAACAGATTCTCGATGTACTCACGCAAGTCCTTGCTCTGCTGAACTCGACGCTCAATGTCAGCGTAGGCGAATACTGGCGGGTGACCTGCGAGTGCGTGACTCCACGCCGTATCTCTCAGGTCGACGCCTACCACTTCACCGGTGGACAGGGTCCATTTAGCATCGTGCGAAACTACTTCGCCGCCACCGTCAATCAGGCACGACAGCGAAAGCTCTTCTCCCTTTCTCGAAAGAACAACTTCAGCCACGGTCTTTTCGGCGTCTCGCGCTGCATGAATCTTCTCCCATAGTGGCTCCATCTTCGAGCGAGAAGATTTCTGCTCAGCTGATGTCCACCATTTAGTGGATCCCGCCAGGGCTGTTCGCACTCCGTCCGCAATGGTCGATTTACCTGAGCCATTTGGGCCATGAATGATCGTCACTCCCGGCGAAGGGTCGACTTTCATTATTACCTGATTCGTAGCGCCCTGATAGCCAACGACCATTACAGACGTGAGATGCCAAGGATCCCCCGCTGTCGGATCCCGTCGGCCTTCTGACTTCGATTTCAATTCGACGGTCAGGTCGCGAAGTTTTTGCCACGCCGCCTTCTTCTCTGGCGCACGTGCAGCTGAAAGGAACTTCTCGATGTCCGTAGCAAGATCTGAGAAGCTCAGAAGTCGCAGGTCGGGGAGCTGATGGCTCGCGCTCAACGCCACTTTGTCAAGCTGCGTGTCAGCCGATGCTGCGAATTCCGTGCTCACTACCCCTCCGTCGAACGGCGTACTAACCCTGGATGCCCGAGAATACTGTGAGGCAAAGTGCGACGCTTGGGGTTTTTGAGAATAGAGAGAAAGTCGTACACATTTTCGACTTCTACGTAACCGACAAAGCTCGCTACTGGCATATATGCCTCATATAATGATCCATTCGTAGACATCTCGTCAGGCTGACATGAAAGGGTGAACCTGCGTCTGTCTTCGGATCGGTCTGCGATCCTGGAGTCCGATCGAGAGGGGCCGCAGGTATGGAGTGGAAGACCCACGGTGAACGACAGATCTACACCAACCCTTGGGTGAATCTGTGTCTGGTCGACGTCCAACAGCCTGATGGGCGCAGGTGGGAGTACCACGTCGTTCGCCTGCGGCACCTGGCCGTGGCCGCCGTGGTCAACGACCGCCAAGAGGTGCTGATGATGTGGCGGCACCGCTTCATCACGGACTCCTGGGCCTGGGAGTTGCCCATGGGCTTGGTCGAGGAGGGCGAGACTCCTGAAGAGGCGGCAGCTCGTGAAGTCCTGGAGGAGACGGGCTGGCGTCCCGGTCCCATCAAGCCGCTGATCTACGCCGAGCCGGCCAACGGGATCACGGACTCGCAGCACCACGTCTTCCGTGCGGACGGGGCGACCTACGAGGGTCCGCCCACGGAGAAGAACGAGTCCGACCGCATCGAGTGGATACCCCTCAGCGAGATACGGGGGATGATCGACCGCCGCGAGATCGTGAGCAGTGGATCTCTCGTCGGTCTCCTGTACGTGCTCATGGATGAAGCGATCCGCTGACCGGTGGCAGGAGCTCCCGTAGCCGCGCCTCGAAGGCCAGGGCTACGGGCTCCTGACTGTGTGGGGCCAACTGCTCGTAGAACTCGCGAAGGTGGCCTGACACTCGCTCTGAAGCGACCGCCGATGCGGGCTCCAGGGCTTGCGTGGCGGTGTGGCACGCCTGGTCGAGCTTGCCTTGATCCAGCTGCGTGCGGGCCAGCCAGAACGCGTGGAACGCCCGGCCGCGCTGGTTGGTGTGGGCTTCCCTGCGCAAGGCATCCGCGATCAACGGTTCAGCTGTCGCTGACTCGCCCAGTCGGCCATGGGCAATGCCGGTGTCCGCGATGAGCTTCGGCTCGTCGAAGTAGGCCACCCACGACGGGTCCGGGTCGCTCGCCTGGATCTGCTCGAACTGGCGGTGTGCTTCCGTGATCGCCCGGTGAGTGGACGTCTGGCTGCCGAGCGTGGCATGGGCGAACGCTTCGCGCATGGACAGCATCGACAGAACGCGCGGGGTGGTGTCGCTGGCTGAGCGGGCCTGGTCCTGGGCGGCGGTCACGAGTGCCAGGGAGTCCGCGGGCTTGTCCTGGTAGGTCGCCTGCAAGCTCATGCAGGCGAGGACGTTGGCCATGAACTGGCGGTCGTCGATGGCCTTCGCGAGTTGCAGTGCCTCGGTGAAGTAGGCGCGGGCTTGGTTGTACTGGCGGGCGTCGAAGTAGGTCCAGCCGGTGAGGCGTGCGAGCTCGGCCGCGATTCCGTACAGGCCGTTCTGGATGGCCGGGGGTCGGCTTTCCTTCAGGAGTCCGACCACATACCGAAGCTGTCCGACGACGGCCGGCCTGAGAGCCTCCCCGCCGTGCTGGTCGTCTCGTCGCCAGTAGTCCTCGATCGAGGACCGGAATGCTTCAAGCGTGGCCGCGCTGAGGTTGGTTCGCGTGGTCAGCGCGAGGATGCTGTCCACATCGGGCCCCGGAAGCGACGCGGGGGCCTGCTGTTCCGGCTCCGGCACCTGGGGTGCCTCGCGCTTGGTGACGACGAGAGCCTGAGGCGTCTCCCACGGGCGCCGGGCAAGCCCGAGCATGTGTCCCGGGATGCGCAGGCCGTCGGCGATGCGCTCGACGACGTCCATGTGCAGCAACTGGCGGCGGCCCGCCATTACTTCGCCGACGCGGCTGGGCGTCAGCTCGCATCGCCTCGCGATCATCGACGGGTAGATGCCCGCTCTGGTCTTCATCAGCCGGAAGATTCTGCAGAAGTCCCGTACCCGGCACGCATTGATCATCTCGGGATCGGTGAGCAGCCGGGCAGGCAACTCCTGCGGCCGGTCGGCGTCGGGCATTGGGCAAGCTCCCACACTGCGAGGGCTACGCAACGTCGCGGATTCTCTACTTGCCGCGATATTACCCAAGTTGGGTAATCAGCCTGACCTTTTGGCGGGGGTACCCGGCTCGCGATGCTCGTGTGCATGGCGAGCAATCAGCAGACCAGACCAGCCATCGGTGAACTGGCGAAAGACAGTGTCACCGGGCATATCGGTGTCGTCATGGGTGAGATCGGTGGCCGAGTGCAGCTGCGGCCGGTCCGTGGC
Source organism: Streptomyces zaehneri (assembly GCF_032248645.1). Taxonomy (NCBI): domain Bacteria; kingdom Bacillati; phylum Actinomycetota; class Actinomycetes; order Kitasatosporales; family Streptomycetaceae; genus Streptomyces; species Streptomyces zaehneri. The sequence goes on along the minus strand of NZ_JASTTJ010000015.1, from coordinate 53,507 downwards.
GGCAAGGAGTGGGATGCCCTGCCCAGCAACGTGGTGGCACCCAGTGCGCGGGAAGAGATGAGCGCACGTCTGGCCGAGCGGAACGGCAACAGTCAGGTCCCGCTGTGAAGCGCGTCATCGGCCTATGTGCCGGGGCCTTGTTCCTCCTCGGCACCAGCCAGTAGACCGGCCGCCCCGAACGGGTGCCGTTTTCCCGGCTCCCCGACCCGTTCGGGGCCGGCCTCCAAGCCCGCTTCCCGATCGTCCGCGCGCCGAGCTCGGCGATCAGGGCGGGATGTAAGCGCCACGCACCACCTCACCTCAGGAGATGGCACATGACGGCAACGGCGAGCGATCAGAAGACCGGTCGCGCGGTGGCTGGTGAAGAGCTGTTCGAGAGCCTCGCCCGCTTCGTGGCGGTCCACGACGGGCAGTCCCCCGAGCGCGCTGAACGGATCGCGGACCAGGCGGTCGCGTTCCTCGTCGCGGCGGCCACGGCCACCGTGCCCATGGTTCCGTCGGACGACGTGGACCTCGGGCTGCACGCGCTCATCCTGCACACGAAGGAGTACGCCGAGCTGTGCGCACAGCACGCGGGCCGCTTCCTGCACCACAACCCGAAGCCGGGTGGAGGAGCGCGCGATCCGGAGAAGGTCGCCGCCTCGGCGCGTGCCATGAAGGCGGCCGGGTTCGTGGTCTTCGATGACCTGTGGACCGTGGACTGCACGAACCTCGCACAGTGCGATTCGGACTGCGGCCGACCGTACGGTCAGGCGTAACCCACGACAACAGCGACGCGGCCGGCCTCGACTCGGGGTCGGCCGCGCTCGCCCGGAAGGAGAACAGACCTTGTCCGGCCCAACCCCTGAACTGCCGATCGTGGTGCTCGACGCGCTCATGCCCACGACTCAGCGCCTGGTCATCAACCGCCGGGGCTCCACGGTCTGGGAGGTCGAGAGCCACCGCGGCCACTTCGCGGTGAAGCTGGGCTATCCGATCGAGGCAACAGCCGAGTGGCCTGCCCAGCCCTGGACCGCGCTCGCGCCCGCACGCGAGGGCGCCGTCCTGCATCGCCTCGGCCTCGACGAGATCGCGTACGGCGAATGGGAACACGGCACGTGGAACTTCCAGCCGTGGCACGCCGGGCCGGATCTCCACAAGCTGTGGGAGCCCTGCCGCAAGCAGGGCTCGTCCGTCAAAGCGAGCACCAGCGTGGCGCTGGGATGCGTCGATGCCCTGGCCGATCTCCACGTGAGGGGCTGGGCACACGGCGACGTGCAACCCGCCCACTTCATCATCGGCCCGGAACGAACGCACCTCCTCGACCTCGCCCTTGCCCGGGGCGGCCAGGTACCCCAGGGGTACGACTTCCCGTTCCGCGGCTGCCTCGTCCACTACGAGGCACCGGAGATCGCGCGCAGCGTGCTGGACACCGGAGAAGCGGAGCCGACGCAGGAAGCCGACATCTACGCGCTCGGGGCGGCGCTGCTCATCTCCGCCACGGGCTGGCGGGCGGTCGAGTACCCGGACGACGCTCCGCGCCCCGTGCAGCGAGAGGCAGTGGCCAACGGTCGGCGTCGGCCCGTGAAGGTGCCCGGTGAGCTGGGCGAACTGGTCGAAGCGATGCTCAGCCGTGCGCCGGGGGACCGGCCCACCATCTACGAGGTGGGCAAAGCCCTGATCTGACCCCGAACCCCAACCGACCCGTCTCGCGCCCCCCTCGCGCGGACGACAACAACAAAAGACCGGACCACCCCTCAGCCTCGGCAGCATTCCGGGTGGTCCGGTCGCGGAAGCCCTGATCAAGACCCCGGTGCCGATGGCACCGGGGCGGTCGGCGTGCTCGGATCCGGGTGCGGCCGCAACCCCTGTCGGCTGTCGCAGAGTTGGAGAGGAGAGCAGTTGAAGCCCATTCATTGGCAGCGCAGTTCTGGCCTGCGCCACCGAAAGGAGTTCGGCACTGCCGAGGATGGCCGGCTCTTTCGCGCGCCCCAGGGCGGCCACCTCCTGTCCAAGGAGTACGGAGAGGCGTGGAAGATCGCCCGGCTCGCGGTACTGACGCAGTCCGAGGCAGCCTCGCCGCTGGCTGACGTCCCGTACTCCATGCGCCACGCGGGCGTCTCGCTCTGGCTCGAATCAGGCGTCTCCCCCGCCGAGGTGGCACGCCGGGCAGGCCACAGCATCGCGGTCCTGTTCCGCTTCTACGCCAAGGCGATTCACCGCAGCCAGCAGCGCGCGACCGAGCAGATCCAGCGCGCTCTCGAAGCCACTGAGGAGTAGCAAGCAAGCTCGCTGCTGCCAAGCACCTACCCACCGACTCAGGAGGGGTGGCGCTTTCATCATGTGCCCCAGTACTCCGGGTCAGCTCCGGACCGCGACCAGCCATCCAGGCAACCGCGCATCCAGAGGTCGACGTGTCCGTGAGCATCCGAGTCGTCCGCGGCCGGCTTATTGCTGGTGCAGTACTCCTTCATCTGCTCAGGCGACGGAACCGAAGAGGGATCTGGCCACTGTTCGGAGTAGTCCAAGCCAGTTTCGAAGCCTGCTCGGTATGCACCGTGAGGGTCGTCATCGCTGCCGCAGGATGTGAGAGCGATTAGGGCTGCAGCCGTGGCAGCTAAGGCGCGCTTTCGCATAGAGCTATTCCTCCGCCGAATCACTCGTCTCGCCTGCCCGGAGTCATGTCCCGCATGTCTCGTGCATCGCCCCCGGCTGCTCGCGGACATCACACTCCCGGGTCGTCCAACTCGGCTCTAACTGCTGGTTCTCTCTCCTCGATGGTCCACGTCTGGTCCACACACGATGATCGAATCTGTGACAGAAGCGAGCTGAGGTGAGACAACCTCACTGCGAAAGGGGTATCCCTCGTTGAGGGACACCCCTTCTGAGCAGCACGTCTGTTACCTGCGGCGGCGCTGCGCTGCGAACCCACGGGAACGCTGTCACGCTCTCGCGTTTTTCAAGACCGTTCCCTTAGGCCGCTCGGGCAACCCACCCGCGCCCCGGCCCACCTGGGGCGGAGCGGGTACAGACTACCGGGCGCGGGCTCGAAGCGGGGAGCATGGTCCACGTCCTCGCTCCTGCGGGGTGCGAGGGCCTTCTGCACGTCGTGGCAGCGTCAGCTGTGTGCGCCCCACCAGACCCAGCGGGCAGGGTCGATGCCGCCTTCGCCGATGTAGTTGGTGGTGTAGACGGCGGCACCGTTGCCCGAGGTACGGAGAAACACCCCGGTGCCGGAGATGAAGTCGCATTCGAGGTAGTCGTCATCGCCGCTCCACCACTGCCCGGGGGCGTTCCCGCAGGCGCTCATCCAGACAGCGTTGGTCGCGGTCTTGCTGTCCGTGGTGAGACACATGCCGTTGGCTTTGCTCACCAGCCGGCGGAACACCGTGCCGTCGTAGTTGCGGGTGTAGGAATCCGAACCCCAGTACCAGTTCCGGGTGGAGAGCCCGTCATTGCAGGTGTCCGACCAGACCTTGTCGCTCACGGTCGACGACACCAGGCACTGGCCCTCGTAGTCGTTGCTGTACGACCAGTACGTCGTCGCCGACGCCGTGGACATCGAGCCCGCCACGGTGAGCACGAGGGCGGCGAGTCCCATGGGCACGGTCAGTCTCAGAGCCTTCAGAGATTCCATGATCGCGAGAATCGAGGTCGGAGGAGGTGTCCACGTAAATCGAGCGTGAACATGCCATGTCACTTCGGTCATGCCCACGCCACAGTGCCGACCGCGATTCACCCACCCGATCACGTTCGGATGCGGATGAAGTCCGCGGAGGCGAGCCGCGGCCGCCGATGCCCCCGATTCGTGGCGCGGAGCGGCAACCCCGGTTCCGTGCAGCCGAGTTGTTCATGTCACGGGACTGTGACGACGTCGTACTGGATCAAGGACCGAGGCATCCTTTTGGCTCCCGGTCCCCTCATAGTGATCAACAGCGCTGCGGGGAACGACCGCACCTCAGCACCAACCAGCCGACTATTCAGGGAATTGACCCATGACTCGCAACCGTCGCAAGGCTTTCCTCGTCTCCGCCGCGCTCCTGGGCGGCACCTTGCTGATGTCGGCGTGCAACCAGGGCGACGACGCAGCCGACAGCTCCTCCGGCAAGTCCGACACGGCCGCGGCGGCGAACAAGTCCGGCGCCAAGGGCGTCAGCGGCACCTTCGCGGGCGGGACGGTGACGTACCTCGCGTCGGGCAAGTACACCGTCAGCGTGTCCGGCAAGTCCGACCAGCAGTTCTGGATCGCGGACGACACCAAGATCCTCGGCGCGGGCACCATCTGCGGCGACGCCTCCTCGAAGGTGGACGCGCCGTGCGAGGAGGCCGACCTGGAGACCGCCACCAAGGGCGGACGCTCAGTCAACGCCGATGTGGTGATGAAGGACGGCGCCGCGACGCAGATCACCGAGCGCCGCGCCTCCGCGTCGTCCTCCGGCGGCAGCACGTCCGGCGGCGGCAGCACCTCCGGCGGCGGCGCCACGACCGCCCCCGGGAGCACGTCCGGCGGCAGCGAGAGCGTCGTGGACGGTCTCAACAAGGGCAAGGGCGTCAACGGCACCTGGTACGGCATCGTGCGGTACGTGGCGCCCGGCAAGTACCTGGTAGACGGGCCCGCCGCCCAGGGCTCCGGCGGTGAACAGCAGGCCTTCTACCTCGCCGAGGACACCGTGATCCTGGGCGGGGGCCAGATCTGCGGCACCGCCGGCTCGAAGGTGGACGCACCGTGCGAGGAGGCCGACCTGGAGAAGGCCGCCAAGAAGGGCGTCGAGGCCGAGGTCGTGATCGAGAACGGCATCGCCACCAAGATCACCGACGGTGCGCTTCTCTGATCCCGTGATCCCGTAGCTCGTAGCTCGTAGCTCGTAGCCCGCAACGAACCGAGGCGGTGTGCAGGAAGCCATGCTTCCTGCACACCGCCTCGTTCAGTGACCGTTCCCGTGGGCCGCTCGGGCCACCCGCCCCGCGCCGTTCTTGACCGGCGGCGCGGGGTACGGGGCAACGGGCGGGCACGCGCGCGTGGGCGTCAGCTGTCGCCCTTGCGGGAGCCGAGGGTGAGGTCGACGGTGTGGGACTTGCCGTCGCGCTCGTAGGTGATCGTGACCTTGTCGCCGGGCTGGTGGGTCCAGATCTCGCCGATGAGGGTCGGGCCGCTGTCGATCACCATGTCGTCGAGCTTGACGATGACGTCGCCGGGCTTGAGGCCGGCCTGGGCCGCCGGGCCGCCCGTCTCGACCGCGGAGGCCCCGCCCTCGGCCGTGTCGGTGATCTTCGCGCCCTCGGTGGAGTCCGCCAGGGAGACGGACGCGCCGATCTTGGCGTACACCGGCTCGCCGGTCTTGATCAGCTGCTGGGCGACGTACCTGGCCTGGTTGATCGGGATGGCGAAGCCGAGGCCGATCGAGCCGGACTGGGTGGTACCGCCCAGGCCGCCGCTGCCGGTGGACTGGATCGCGGAGTTGATGCCGATGACGTTGCCCGAGGCGTCCAGCAGCGGGCCACCGGAGTTGCCCGGGTTGATCGAGGCGTCCGTCTGGAGGGCGCTCATGTAGGAGGCGGCGCTGCTGGTGCCGTCGCTGGAGGCCACCGGGCGGTTCTTCGCGCTGATGATGCCCGTCGTGACCGTGTTGGACAGGCCGAAGGGGGCGCCGATCGCGATCGTCGAGTCGCCGACCGCCACCTTGTCGGAGTCGCCGAGGGTGAGCGGCTTCAGGTCCGAGGGGGCGTTCTTGAGCTTGATGACGGCGACGTCGTAGCCCTGGGCGTGCCCGACGACCTCGGCGTCGTACTTCTTGCCGTCCGGGAAGGTGGCCGTCACCTTGCCGCCGTCGACCGCGTCCGCGACGACGTGGTTGTTGGTGACGATGTGGCCCTGGGTGTCGAAGACGAAGCCGGTGCCGGTGCCGCCCTCGCCGCTGCTGGACTCGGCCTCGATCGTGACCGTGCTGGGCAGTGCCTTGGCGGCGACCCCGGCGACCGTGCCCGGGTCGCGCTTGACGTCGCCGCCGTTGGTGGAGGCGGAGACGGTCGTCGAGCCGGTGTCGTCGTCGTTCTTGGCCAGCGTGTAGCCGAGTCCGCCGCCCAGGCCGCCCGCGACCAGCGCGGCGACCAGGACCGCTGCGACGAGCCCGCCGCGGCCACGGCCCGACTTGGGCGCGGGCTGCTGGTAGGAGGCACCCCAGACGGTCCCGCCGGGACCACCGGGGCCGCCAGGGCCACCGGCCGCACCGGGGCCACCGGCGAGGTCGGCGGAGCCGGGGGTGCCGTACGCGTGCGTGCCGGCCCCGGCGTCGGCGTAGACGGGCGTCGCCGGGGCCGGGTTCGGCCAGTCGTCGGCGGCGGCCGGGGCTCCCTGCCGGGCCGGGGCGGCCTGCGGAGCGGCCGGCGGCGGCCAGTCACCCTCGACCGGGGCCGGCGCTCCCTGCGGGGCGGTGGGCGGCGGCCAGTGGCCCTCGGGCGCACCCGCGGAGGCGTGACCGGCTTCCGGTGCCTGCGCGGGCGCCGCCGGGAGCGGAGTCGTGGGCGCGCCGGAGTCGGGCGCGGGCGCCTGCGGGGAGGCCGAGGGAGATTCCACCGGCACGGGGGGTGCGGACGGGGCCGGGGGTACCTGGGTGCCCTCGCTCTTGCCCTCGTTCTCGGTGCTCACAGCTCTTCTCCTCGATCCACGGCTGTTGTCGTCGGTCGCACTGGGTCACGCTCGTCGGCGCTTGTCGCGCTTTCGCGCGCTTTGTCGTCGACCCCGCGCGCTGAAGCTGTGCATGTGCTTTTGTACGTCTCAGCTTTTCCCACGGGCCGTCAGAGCACCATAAGCGGTGGCTGTGGGTCCTTGGCCATTCCTTATATGGGTCATTACGCACAATAAGTGCGCATCATCGAAACATCTCAGAGGGTTCTCAGACGACCGGGCGCCGATGGCACCATGACGCGGTGACCCACGCACGGCAGCACCACATTCAAGTCGTCGCCCACCGCGGGGCTTCCGAGGAGGCCCCCGAGCACACCCTGGCCGCGTACAAGAAGGCGATCGAGGACGGTGCGGACGCCCTCGAGTGCGATGTACGGCTGACCGCGGACGGCCATCTCGTCTGCGTGCACGACCGTCGCGTCAACCGTACGTCGAACGGCCGCGGGGCGGTCTCCGCCCTGGAGCTCGCCGACCTCGCGGCGCTGGACTTCGGCTCCTGGAAGACACGGGAGGCCCGCGAGGCCTGGCACGCGCGCGAGGAGGACCCCGACTGGGAGGTCCGGCCCGAGGACCGCGAGGAGACCTCCGTCCTGACCCTGGAGCGGCTGCTGGAGCTCGTCTCCGACGCGGGGCGCCGGGTGGAGCTGGCCATCGAGACCAAGCATCCGACGCGCTGGGCCGGACAGGTGGAGGAGAGGCTGCTGGTGCTGCTGAAGCGGTTCGGCCTGGACGCGCCGGTCTCGGCGGCGGAGTCCCCGGTGCGGATCATGAGCTTCTCGGCCCGCTCGCTGCATCGCGTGCGCGCGGCCGCGCCCACGGTGCCGACGGTCTACCTGATGCAGTTCGTCTCGCCCCGGCTGCGCGACGGGCGGCTGCCCGCGGGGGTCGGGATCGCCGGCCCCTCGATCCGGATCGTGCGCAACCATCCGGCGTACATCGAGCGCCTGAAGGGGGCCGGTCACCAGGTGCACGTGTGGACCGTGAACGAGACGGAGGACGTCGACCTCTGCGTCGAGCTGGGTGTCGACGCCATCATCACCAACCGCCCGGGCGAGGTGCTGCGACGGCTGGGGCGCTGAACCGTGCCCGGCGGGAGTCACAGAAGTCCCGGAAGTCACAGAAGCCCCGTCCATACCTCTTGACCCCACAGCGCCGGTACAGCATCCTCCGTTCTCAGCCATACCGTCCAAATCCAGCCACTCACTGACAGGCCCCTCACAGGGAGTGCTCCGGCGCGTTCGGTCCGTGTTCGTTCATGACGAATGCGTCTCCGGGGCCGCATTGGCCGGTTTCCGGTACAGGCCAATGGGGCATCCACACCGTGGCGTGGGGCGAAGGAGGTCTCGGGGGTGGCGTTGGTGGTGGCACAGGAGGTGCCCGCGTCGTCGAGCATGGCCGTACCCCATGGCCCTGCGGGCGTGGGTAATGCGAGACACCGCATGCGCGATCAGTTGCGCACGGGCGGGGTGTCGGAATCGGTCATCGACGACGCCGTACTGATCCTTTCCGAACTTTTGAGCAATGCGTGCAAGCACGGCAGGCCACTGGGCGACGCCCTGGCCGGAGACGGCGACGTCCGGGCCGCATGGCGTGTCGATCAGGGGGGCCGACTGGTGGTCGAGGTGACCGACGGCGGCGGCCCGACCCGTCCGGCCCCGGCCACCCCCTCCGTCACCGCGCACGGCGGCCGCGGGCTCAACATCATCACGTCCCTGGCCGCCGACTGGGGCGTCCGGGACGACGCCCGCGGCGAGGTCACGGTCTGGGTCGTCGTCGACGCGGACGTCTACGACCCCGACGCGGGCTGCCGGCGCGACGATTTCGCCTCCCGGGTCGCGGCCCCGTCGGTGGCGTCGATGCCCGGCCTGGACTTCGCGGACGCGTTCGACGACCTGGACTAGACCGCAGACGGTCGGAACAGCCGTCAGAACAGCCGGAGACGGTCGGACCCGTCGCCGGAACAGTCGCAGACGGTCGGACCCGTCGTCGAACCCGTCGTCGGAACAGTCGCAGACGGTCGGACCCGTCGTCGGACCCGTCGTCAGAACCGCCGGAGGCAGCCGGAGACGGTCGGGGAGAGTCGCCGAAGGACCGGGGAGATCCGCGGGGCCGAGCGCGGTGATCGTCCGTCCACAGCCCCCGCGTCGTCCACAGGTTCCCGTGACGGAGCGTACGAACGGCTAGGCTCCCGCCGTACCAGACGAGCCGTACCCGGGAGACACCCAGATGGCCAAGAAGCGCCCCCAGACGAAGGCCAAGCGGCCGCAGCCCACCGACGCGGACATCCCGGTCGTCGGCGCGCGGGAGCCCTGCCCGTGCGGCAGCGGCCGCCGCTACAAGGCCTGTCACGGCCGGGCCGCCGCACATGCCGTGACCGAGCTGGTGCAGCGCCCCTTCGAGGGCCTGCCGGGTGAGGGCGACTGGGTGGCACTGCGTGAGTTGGTGCCGGCCGCCACGGTCGAGCTGCCGCTCAAGGGCGGTCTGCCCGAGGGCGTCCCGTCCGTCACGCTCGCCACGGTGCTGCCGATGGCATGGCCCGCGCTGCGCCGCGACGACGGCTCGGTGCTGCTCGGCCTGCAGAACGACACGCCGTCGGGCGACATCAGCCGCGACCTGGCCGACACCCTGCGGCGGGCCCTGGACGCCGACCCCGGCACTCCGGTGCAGGCGCGCCGCGCACCGGCCGACGGTCCGCGGATGCAGGATCTGCTCGACGCCGAAGGCGTGTTCGAGCCAGTTGTGCACAGCGGCTTCGAGTTCTGGGTCCCGGACCCGGAGAACGCCGCGCCGGAGGTGGCCGCCTCCCTGGAGCGCGCCAACGCCGCGGCCATCCCGACCGTGAAGCTGACCGGTGTGGACGCCGCGTACTGGTGCGAGACGCCGGAGAAGAACCACCTGCGCTGGGTCATGCCGCATCCGGAGGAGCGGCTTTTGGACGCCCTCGCGCGGCTGCACGCGGCGGGCCGTTCGAGCCTCGGCGAGGGCACGCGCCTGGTCGGCTCCTTCCGGGCGCACGGCCTGACGGTGCCGGTCTGGGACCTGCCGAGCGCGGTCACGGCGGACGACGTGGAGAAGCCGGCGGCCGAGTTCGCCGAGCGGCTCGCCACCGCCCTGGCCTCGGACGCGCCGCTCACGGCCGACGAGCGCCGCGCGCGGGGCGGCCTGACCAACCGACAGGTGACGCTCAGCTGACGTACAGCTACGGACCCCGGCCGAACTGAACGACCGGTCAGCACCCCTTGCGTCGGCGGGTGGCGTGACTCCGCTCACAACTCCCGCCCGCTCAGGGTGAGTCGGCGCGAGAAGCGCCGTTTCGCCGGTGTCCGGAATACCGATGAAAACAAGAGATCGAATTTGCCTGGAGCAGATCTCTTGTTACCGTTCGAGTTGCCCGGTTGCTGATGCATCCCCCGTCGTCAGCAACCGGGTCTTTTCATGCCCGGAACTGTTTACAGGGTTCGGTCGCATGTCAACTGCCCACATCCGACTGGGAGTTGCTCCCGGAGCGCAGCAGAAGCGGCCCGGCGCCGGTCGCTCGCGCGAACTCCGCGACCGCCGTGTACGCCGCCAGATCGCCGCGGGTCCGCTCATGGGGTGTCTCGCAGGATTCCGGCTCGTCCTCGGCGCCCACGGCACAGCGCGTGCGCACGGTGCGGCCCTCGGGCCCCATGAGGCTCAGGAAGGCGTACAGGGCGCGCCCGGTGGCGTTGCGGTAGTAGGTGCGCGCCCAGCTGTCCTCACCCTGGGACAGCACGCAGGTCTGCGCCTCCACGCCGTCGGGGGAGGTGAGTTCGGGGCCACAGCGGGCAGCGGTCGCCAGCCCCGGGCCGAGCAGCAGCGGGGACCTGGAGGGTTCGACGGGCGGCGCCTTCGGATCCGTACCGTCGGTGGCATGGGTATCGGCCACTTCGGCCGCGCCGGCCGTACGCCCTTCGTCGCCCACCGGCCCCGCGGACGCCATGGCCAGGGGCAGCGCGATCGCGCCCGCCACGGCGCCCACGAGGGCGAGGAGACGAAGGTTCATGTAGCGGAAGATAGAGGGCGAGCGCCGGCGTCCTGACCGGCGCGCACCCGACACCCCTACAACTCGGGTGCGCTCACACCCGTACGAGTGAGGGCGTCGACGACGGCGTCCACCACGGCCTCGACGTCGGGCACCCAGGGCGAGGCCGAACCGGGCAGCGGCGCGCGCTCCCACCGGATGTCGCCGCGACCCGTCTCGGACGGCGGCAGGGCGATGTAGCCGCCCTCGCCGTGGAAGCGCAGGGAGCCGGGCACGAAGTCCTTGGCGTAGAGCAGCTCACCCAGCTGCTCCATCGTGTACGGCCGGACGAGGATCGACCAGCGGGTGGGCGAGGCGACGACCGGGCCGAGACGTATGCCCTGGCGGTCGAGCGCCACGAGCGCGCGCGAGGCCGCGAGGGCGGGGAGGCTGACCGCGCAGGGGGCCGTGCCCCCGGTGGCCAGGATGATCGGTGCGGTCGGCCGGTTGGTCCACCACCAGCGCACCATGCGCGCTTCGGTGGTGGCCGCGAGCAGGCCGGGGTCGAAGGGGTGAGCACCGGGGACCGTGCACTCCGGGTCGGGACAGCCGCAGCGGGAACGCCCCTGCGGGTCCGCCGTCACGCCCGGGAGGACGGGCCACTGCCATTCCGTCGCGAAGGTCAGGGCCGAGTCGATCAACTCAGGTCCTCTGTCGCTGGACTGGGACAGGAGCCTGCGTCGCTTTCCGAGGATCTCGCGCATGAGCGCTCGTTCCTTTCCGTTGCACCGCTGGCAACACCGTGGGCCACATCACATCGTGTGTCGATCACTTCACTGTGCGTACCTGTTGGCGCATCACACCCCTGTACGAGACAGGGGGAACCCCTCAGGGTCGAGCGGTGACTGCTTCCGCGGCCACTCCGTCCGACGTGCATCCATCTCATGCCTGGGCGTGGCGTGGGGTGGCGAAGTCTGGCGTTTGCCGTCGCGCGTATTTCTCTCCGCCTCCGCCACGGGAGGATGGGGCACGGTCGTCGATGACTATGACGCCCGGGCCGGTCACCAGGTTCCGGAAGGCTCCCAACGAGCTCCCAACGACACCTGGCCCTTACCGAGTACGTACCCATCAAGACCGCTGTGACGCTCCGTGGAGCAAGCCCAGTCGACCGCAATCACCCGTTACCCGAGGCATTTTTAAGCCAACTTTACAATTCCGCAAGGGAGCCGGAAGAACTGTGCCCGATTCTCCCAAAGAGCCCACGGACACCAGCAAGCCCAGCAGGACAATGCTGGACATCCCCTCACGAGTGCGTGTACATGTGGAGACACCGCTAGCGGCGCAGAATGACATGGGGGTTTGCGATGCTTTTGAGCAATACGCTCCGGTCCGAGAGCCGGACACCATGAACGCCCCTCACCCTCCGAAAGTGGCCGGAATCGATTCAACGGTTCCCTCACCCGCACACACTGTCGCGCCCGCGCCCGCCACCCCGGGCTCCCCGACGGTCCCTGCCGCCCCCACCAGCGCACCCGGCTCCACCGGCCCGGGCGTCCTCCTGACCGACCGGCTCGCCGGCTGGGTCTCCGATCTCACCACCCTCCACGAACTCACCGAACGCCTGGCCCGCACGGACGCGCTGCCGGAGACCCTCCAGGAAATGCTGCACGCCGGAGCCGCCCTCGTGGGCGCCCGGCGCGGTCTCGTGGTCCTCGAGCCCGCCGACCGGCTGGGGCCGGACACCATGATCGGACTGGGCCTCGGCCGCGCCGATCTCGGCCACATCGAGACCGTGCCGCGCAGCGCCCTGTCCTACGGCCGCATCCTCGAGGGGCTGCCCGGCGGCGAGGGGGAGATCGCCGAGCCCGACCTGTTCGCCGAGGACGGCATGGACCCCCGTCACCGGGAGGTGGCCGCACGCCTCGGTTACGCCGCCAGCTACGCGCTGCCCCTGGAGACGGACGGCGCTTCCGGCCGCCTGGGCGCGGCCGTATGGCTCTACGACGAGCCCGCCGAGCCGAACGAGCGTCAGCGCCACCTGATCGGCCTGTACGTCCGGTACGCCGCCGAGCACCTGGCGCGGCTCCTGGAGCTCGAACGCACACGCGCGTGCATGAAGACGATGGCCGAGGAGCTGCTGCCCTCCCGGCTGCCGCGCGTACCCGGTGTCCAGCTCGCCGCCCGGCATCACACCGGCCCGCGCGGGGGCGGCGACTGGTACGACGCGCTGCCGCTGCCGGACGCCGCGCTGGGCCTCGCCGTCGGATCCGTCACCGGGTCCGGGCCGAGCGCGGTCGCCGCGATGGGCCGACTGCGCGCCTCCCTGCGGGCGTACGCCGTGATGGAGGGCGAGGACCCGGTCGCCGTCCTGTCCGACCTGGAGCTGCTGCTGCGGCTGACCGAGCCCGCCCGGTCCGCCACCGCCCTGTTCGCCTACTGCGAACCCGCCCTGCGCAAGATCACTCTGGCCGGCGCCGGGCACTGCCCGCCGCTGCTGGTCGGCGAGCGGCGCACGGAGTTCGTCGAGACCTCCGTCTCCGCCCCGCTGGGCATGCTCGCCTGCTGGGAGGCGCCGAGCGTCGAAATGGAGGCCGAGCCGGGCGAGACGGTTCTGCTCTACACGGACGGCCTGCTGCACCGCACCGGCGAGCCCGTCGACCGTGCCTTCGCCCGGCTGCACGCGGCCGCCGCGGGGGTTCCGCGACCGCTGCGGCACGACCCGGGCGCGATCGCCGACCACGTGCTGCGCACCCTCCTGCCGGACGGCGCGGCCGAACGGGACAGCGACGAGGACGTGGTGCTGCTGGCGGCCCGCTTCGAGTAGCACGGCCGTAACACCCGGTGACCGGCCCGGCAACAGGTCCATCGGCCCTGGGCCCCCTTACGTACGACCGTACGATGGAGGGGGTCCAGTGCCGTATCAAGGAGGATGACCGTGGCCGACGAGCTCACCCCGGCTGTGCCGGATGATGCTGCTACCGCAGCGGGCCCGGAGACTGAGTCCGAGGAGCCCATCAAGCAGCGGAAGAACGGCCTGTACCCAGGCGTCTCCGACGAGCTGGCCGAGAGCATGAAGTCCGGCTGGGCCGACACGGAACTGCGCGACCTGGAGCCGATCGCCCAGGCCGCCGAGACCGCCGCCCGCCGTGCCGCGCTCTCCGCGCGCTTCCCGGGCGAGCGCCTGGTGGTCCCCGCGGGCAACCTGAAGACCCGCTCGAACGACACCGAATACGCCTTCCGCGCCTCCGTCGAGTACGCGTACCTCACCGGCAACCAGACGGAGGACGGCGTCCTCGTACTGGAGCCCGTCGCCGACGGCCACCAGGCCACCGTCTACCTGCTGCCGCGCTCCGACCGCGAGAACGGCGAGTTCTGGCTGTCCGGCCAGGGCGAGCTGTGGGTCGGCCGCAGGCACTCTCTCACCGAGGCGGAGCGGCTGTACGGCATCCCGGCCTCCGACGTGCGCGAGCTGGCGGACAAGCTGCGCGAGGCAACCGGCCCGGTGCGGGTCGTGCGCGGCCATGACGCGGACATCGAGGCGGCCCTGACCGACAAGGTCACCGCCGAGCGCGACGACGAACTGCGCGTCTTCCTCTCCGAGGCCCGCCTCGTCAAGGACGACTTCGAGATCGGCGAGCTCCAGAAGGCCGTCGACTCGACGGTCCGCGGCTTCGAGGACGTCGTGAAGGTCCTGGACAAGGCCGAGGCGACGAGCGAGCGCTACATCGAGGGAACGTTCTTCCTGCGCGCCCGCGTGGAGGGCAACGACATCGGCTACGGCACCATCGCCGCCGCCGGTCCGCACGCCTGCACGCTGCACTGGGTGCGCAACGACGGCCCGGTCCGCTCCGGCGACCTGCTGCTGCTCGACGCGGGCGTCGAGACCCACACGTACTACACCGCCGACGTCACGCGCACGCTGCCGGTGAACGGCCGCTACAGCGAGATCCAGAAGAAGATCTACGACGCCGTGTACGACGCCCAGGAGGCCGGTATCGAGGCCGTCAAACCGGGCGGCAAGTACCGCGACTTCCACGACGCCGCACAGCGCGTGCTGACCGAACGGCTCGTCGAGTGGGGCCTGGTCGAAGGCCCGGTCGAACGCGTCCTGGAGCTCGGCCTCCAGCGCCGCTGGACGCTGCACGGCACCGGTCACATGCTCGGCATGGACGTCCACGACTGCGCCGCCGCGCGCGTGGAGTCGTACGTCGACGGGACGCTGGAGCCCGGCATGGTGCTGACGGTCGAGCCCGGCCTGTACTTCCAGGCCGACGACCTGACGGTGCCCGAGGAGTACCGGGGGATCGGCGTCCGGATCGAGGACGACATCCTCGTCACGGAGGACGGCAACCGGAACCTGTCGGACGGCCTGCCGCGCCGCTCCGACGAGGTCGAGGCCTGGATGGCGTCACTGAAGGTCTGACACATCGCTGATCGATGGCCGGGTACTGGTGGGTGCCCGGCCATTCGCCTGTCCAGGAGGACTTCCGTCCGGGGGAACTTCCGTTCAGGAGGACTTCCGTCCAGGGGCGCTTCTGTCTAGGGGGACTGCGTGAACGACTTCTGGTCCGGTGTCGGCGTCGACCTGCACCTGGAACCGGATGCCGCCGAAGGGCGGCGGGCCGGGCTGGAACGGGCGCTGCGGGACGCCGTGCGGGAGGGACGGCTGGCGCCCGGCAGCCGGCTGCCGGCCACCCGGCGGCTCGCGGCCGAGACCGGCATCTCGCGCAACACGGTGAAGGCCGCCTACGACCAACTGGTCGCCGAGGGCTATCTGACGGCGCGGCAGGGCTCGGGCACCCGGGTCGCGGCCCTGCCGTCCGACGCCGCCGAACCGCCGGGCACCGCCGCACGCGCGCGTGAGCCGCGTTTCGACCTGCGGCCCGGGAGCCCGGACGTCGGGGCGTTCCCGGCCGCGGCCTGGCTGCGCGCGCTGCGCCGGGCCATCGCGACGGCGCCCTCACTGGCGTACGACTACGGCGACCCGCGCGGCCGCATCGAACTGCGCACCGCGCTCTCGGGGTACCTGGGGCGGGCGCGGGGCATCATCGCGCCGCCCGAGCGGATCGTGATCACCTCCGGGTACGTGCAGGGCCTCGCGCTCCTCACGCGCGTGCTGGGCGACGTCGGCATCGCGATGGAGGACCCTGGGCTGCCCTTCCACCGCGAGGTGGTACGACGCAACGGCGGGACCGTGACGCCGGTACCGGTGGACGAGCGCGGGGTGCGCGTCGGGGAACTGGGCGACGTGGGGGCAGTGGTCGTCACGCCCGCGCACCAGTACCCGACGGGTGTGACGTTGCACCCGGGGCGGCGGCGGGCGCTGACGGAGTGGGCACGCGCGCGTGACGGGCTGATCGTCGAGGACGACTACGACGGGGAGTTCCGCTACGACCGGCAGCCGGTCGGCGCGCTCCAGGGGATCGCGCCGGGGCAGGTCGTCTATCTCGGCACCGCCTCCAAGACGCTCGGGCCCGCGCTGCGGCTCGGCTGGATGGTGCTGCCGCCGCAACTGGTGGAATCGGTCGCCGACGCCAAGCTGCACAGCGACCACCACACCGAGTCCATCGGGCAGCTCGCACTGACCGAGCTGATCCACAGCCACGCCTACGACCGGCACGTACGCGCGTGCCGGCTGCGCTACCGCCGCCGCAGGGACCTGCTCCTGGAACGGGTGGGCGCGGACCGGGGCGTGCGCGGCATCGCGGCCGGGCTGCACGCGCTGGTGGAGGTCGGCGACGAGGCGGAGGTACTGGCGCGGGCGGAGGCGGAGGGGCTCGCGGTGGGCCGTCTCGGCGAGCACTGGCACACTCCCGGCCCGGGACACCCGCAGGGGTTGGTCGTGGGGTACGGCACACCCCGGGAGCGGCTGTATCCGGAGGCCCTGGACGTGCTGACGAAGGTCCTGGGCCGGGACTGACCGAAGCGGGACCCGGGACTGACCGGACCGGACCATGATCGGGCCGGGCCGGCTCCGGTCGGCTCCGGTTGGGCCGGCTCCGGTCGGCTCCGGTTGGGCCGGCTCCGGTCGGCTCCGGTTGGGCCGGCTCCGGTCGGCTCCGGTTGGGCCGGCTCCGGTTAGGCCGGGCCAGGCAGGCAGGCAGGCAGGCGAGCGGGCGAGCGGGCGAGCGGGCGAGCGGGCGAGCGGGCGAGCGGGCGAGCGGGCGGGGCCATGATCGAAACAGACCGGACGGACCATGGTCGGACCGTGATTGGGCCAGTTTCACGGCCTGTGATTGGTGCTGTCGAGCGGCCCACCGCGGCTCTAGCGTCATCGGTATGTCGAAGATTCACCCACGGCGGCTGCTCGCGCTCGCCCAGTTGAGCAATTCGGTCGGGGACGGCGCGTACTACACGACGTCGGCCCTGTACTTCACCCAGGTGATCGGTCTCGCCCCTGCGCGCGTGGGCCTCGGGCTCACCCTCGGGTGGGCGGTCGGCTCGGTGGCCGGGGTGCCGCTGGGGCGACTGGCCGACCGGCGCGGGGCGCGCGGGACGGCGGTACTGCTGGCCCTCGCGACCGGGCTGGCGGTGGCGTCCTTCACCCTCGTGCGCGGGTTCGTGCCGTTCGTGCTCGTGGCGTGCGGGTACGCGGCCGCGCAGTCGGGGCTCGCGGCGGCCCGGCAGGCCCTGCTGGCCGGGCTGGTGCCCGCCGGGGAGCGGACGGGGCTGCTCGCGCGGCTCCAGGCGACCCTGAACGCGGGCCTGGCGGTGGGCGCCGGGCTCGGCGGGCTCGCGCTGAACGCCGGGACACGGGAGGCGTACCTCGGGGTGCTCGTGGTCGACGCGGTGAGCTTCCTGGTGTGCGCGTCGCTGCTCGCCCGGCTGCCCCGGGTGGCTCCCGGAAGGGTCCGGCCGCGCGGGGGCGGCCTGGGTGTGCTGCGGGACCGGCCGTACGCCCTGGTGGCGCTGCTGAACACCGTGCTGCTGCTGCGGATGCCGCTGCTCAGTCTGGTGCTGCCGCTGTGGATCACCGAGCGGACCGGGGCGCCCGCCTGGCTGGTCTCCGCGCTGTTCGTGCTCAACACCGCCGTGGTGACGGTGTTCCAGGTGCGGGCGGCGCGCGGCGTGACGGGGTTGGCGAGCGCCACGCGCGCGGTGCGTCGGGCGGGCTGGGTGATGTGTGCCGCGTGCGCGGTGTTCGCCCTGTCCGCGGGTGCCTCGCCGTGGGTGGCGGCGGGCGTGCTGGTGCTGGGGTCGGTGCTTCAGGTGGTCGCGGAGATGGGGCAGTCCGCGGGCTCCTGGCAGCTCTCCTTCGACCTGGCGCCGGCCGACCGGGTCGGCGAGTACCAGGGGCTGTTCGGCACCGGTGTCACGGTGGCCCGCACCCTCGGTCCGCTGGTCCTGACCTGGCTCCTGGTCGAGTGGGGCACACCGGGCTGGCTGCTGCTGGGCGCGGCGATTGTCGCGGCGTCCTACGCGATGGGCCCGGCGGCCCGGAGGGCCGCGGCCGTCCGGACGACCGGGCCCTCGGCCGCGTTGGTCCCGGCGAGTTGACGGCGGCGCACACCCTCAGCTCGCCCCGAGCCCGCCCCGAGCCCGCCATGAGCACGCCCCGAGCCCGCCATGAGCACGCCCCGAGCCCGCCCCGAGCACGCGCTGAGGCGGCCCGCGGAGCACCGCCGCCATCGCCCGTCGCCGTCGCCGTCGCGACACGCCGTCGCCACCGCCGCCGGTGCCCGTGTCCGGCTCAGGCCGCCCGGGTCAGTGCGGCGACCGGCAGGGCGTCCACGAAGAGCGCGCCCGCCAGGAGCCCCGCGCTGCCGCGTGGGCTCCACGCGCGCGCGTGGAGGTCGGTGTCGAGTTCGGTCAGGGCCGCGCGGCCCGCCGGGGTCGCCGTGCCGCCCGCCTCCAGGATGCCGCGGGCACCGGCCTGCACATGACGCAGCCCCAGCGGGCCCGCGGTGTGCAGGAGTTCGGTGTCCTGGAGGGTGGACATGACGGTGAGCAGGGCGTCGAGCCGCGCCTCGGACTCGTCCGCGCCTGCCGACCGGGCCGCGGCGAGCGCGTCCAGGGCCCGCCGTACGTGCGGGAATCCGGCGCGTGCCTCGCCGCGGGCGCCGGCCGCGCCGTACTTCGCCGAGACGGTCGCGCCCCGCGAGGGCCGCCGTGGAGCGGCCCGGTCGGGGTGGGCGGCGATCCGCTTGGCGGTCGCGGCGACCTCGACGCCCCGCGCGCGGGTGTCCAGGGCGGCCGCCGCGACCAGCAGGCCGAGCGTCCACAGCGCACCCCGGTGCCCGCCGCCGGCCAGGCCCACCGAGTGCTCGGTGCACCTCCCGATCGCGCCCAGCTCCGCGCGGAGCCGGGGCGTGGGTTCGCCGGTGCGGCGGGCGGCCGCGGCCATCGCCGCGAGGCCGGGTGCGAGCGCCTTGGCCGACCAGCGCAGCCCGCAGTGGTCCTTGCGGGTGACGCGGGCTGCCAGGTCACGTGGGTCGGGCAGGCCCGGCTTGGGAGCCAGGGCCAGTTGCCCCGTCAGCGCGGCCACCGCGGCCTGCGCGAGCGCCTCGTCCTCACGGCTTGTCATGTCCCGACCTTATGAGGAGGCGGAGACCGACGGGGCGTCGCTCGGCGGGGTGCCCGTCGGAGCGTCGCCCGGGGCGCCGCTGGGGGGCGTACCGCCGCCGCCTGAGCCGCCCGCGCCGGTGTTCTCGGCGTCGGGGTCGACACCCAGGGTGATGGACCCCTTGTAGCCCTTGGAGGGGTCGGCCTTGTGCACGGCCTTCAGGGTCAACAGGCCGCTGGAGGTGCCACCGCCGTCGTAGACCATGTCGTTGTCGAGGGTGGTGTAGCTGCCGGAGTGCTTGGAGTAGGGATCCAGCGTGAAGATCTCCTCGGCGATGTCGTCGGGGAAGAAGAGCTGGCCGGTGTAGTTGACCTTGCCGCCCTCGTAGGTGCCGTCCTCCTTCTGGCCGCCCGTGTGCACCTTGAGGTGGATGTGGCAGGTGCGCGGGGTGTACCAGCCGGGGAAGATCGTCTCGAACTTGACGACCCCGTTGGCGTTGGCGATCTGGTAGCCACGCAGGTAGGTGTCGTCGTCGGCGGTGGAGCCGTCCTCGCTCTCCGCCGGGGCCGAACCGCCGGGGTTGGCGGTCGTGTAGCCGGAGTAGTAACCCCAGGCGTCGCAGTGCCAGATCTCGACAGCGGCTCCGGAGACCGGCGTGCAGCCGTCGGTGGCGTCGACGACGGTGAGGCGCAGGGTCAGCGGCACACCGCTCTTGCCCTCGGTGATGTCCTTGCGCACCAAGGCACCATCGAGGTAGTACGGCCCTTCCGTGACGCTCGTCATCAGCGTCATGCAGCTGCTGCTCGTGGAGGTCGAGGTGGCGGACGCCGACGCGCTCGCCCCGTCGTCCGCAGTGTCGGCGAAGGCCGACTGGTACCCGGCGACGGCGAGTCCGCCCGCCGCGACCGTGCCGCCGGTCACCGCGAGGGCGCGGCGCCGCGTGATGGTGGAGTCTTTGTGGTTTCCCGTCATGAACATGAACGTAGGAACGCCACCAGTCAGCGGCATGGGGGAACGCTGAGAGCGACCTGTGAGTGCTGAGAAAGCTGAACTCCCGCTCCCCGAGGGCTTCTACCGGTCCTGACCGGCCAAGACCGGCGCCCGCTCCGCCTGACGAACGGTCAGACGGCCATGAGGGGAGCGTCCTTGCGCCACTTGAGGATCTTGTCGAAGCTCACCACCGCACCGCTGCGCCCCGGCTTGTTGCCGATGTGGACGTGGTCGGCGAGTTCCTGGATGAGGTAGAGGCCGCGGCCGTGCTCGGCGTAGGTGTCGCCGTACGCGGAGCGGTCCACGCGGGAGGTGCGCCCGCCGGCGAAGCCCGGCCCCGAGTCGGCGACTTCGATGCGGCACTTCTCGCCGTCGAGGTAGGCGGTGACGCGGTACGCCTCCGAACAGCCGCCGCGCGCGGCTCCCCCGCCGTGCTCGACGGCGTTCGCACAGGCCTCGCTCAGGGCGACGGAGAGGTCGTAACAGACGTCGGGATCGACGCCCGCCGTCTCCATGGTGCCGAGCAACAGGCGGCGGGCGAGCGGAACGCTCGCGGCATCGCGCCGCAGATGGAGTGACCACCAGATGCTCATGCTCCAGCCTCCAGGCCGCGGCTCGACATACCGATACCTATTGCCCCTCAAGGCCCCGCGTAAGCGCGAATTCCACGTGATGCCGCCCATATGGGGGATGCCCGGCGCCCTGAAATCGGTGTATGCAGGACTCAGGGTCATCAGTCGTACCAGTCACAACAGAAGGTGATCTTCCGCATCGTACGGAATCTTGTGGACCTGCCGTATGGCCGCGGTGCGGCCAGTGCGATGATGACCCCGCCATGACTGCCCCCCACAGCGAGCGCTCAGGTCGCGATCTACGGCTGCTGCGGGCCGCGGTGTTCGCCGCGGTCTGCGTCGTGCTGGCCGCGGCCGGGCACACCATGGCCTCCTGCGCCACGGTTCCGCTGTGGACGCTCGGCGCGGGATTCCTGGGTGCCCTCGCGATCGTGGTGCCGCTCGCCGGACGCGAGCGGTCGCTGCCGGGCATAGCGGTGCTGCTCGCGGTCGGACAGACCGTGCTGCACACGCTGTTCGGACTCGGCCAGCACACCGCCTCCGCAACCGCCTCCACCGCCACGGCGTCGGCCATGTCCGACGCCACGCTCGTCGAACGGGCGGCCCGGCTGGTGTGCGGGGCCACCGCGGCGGCGATCAGCCCCGCCCAGGCCCAGCGGATCCTCGTCGACGCGCGGCTCTACCCGAGCGGCGCCGTCCACACCGCCGGGGGCGGTACGGACATGAGCGGCATGAGCGGGATGGGTTCCGCGCATCATCCCGCGGACGCCCTGACCACCGCGGGCACGCCGATGTCCCTGCTGCCGTCCCTGCCCATGCTGCTCGGCCACGTCCTCGCGGCCGTCGCCGCCGGATGGCTGCTGCGACGCGGTGACACGGCCCTGCTGCGGCTGCTCGCCCTGTCGGCCCACGGCGTCGCCGAGGGGGCGCTCGTACGCTCCCTGCGCGGAGCGCTCGCGCTGGTGCGCGCCCTGCTCGCCGGACTGCCCGCCGCGCCCGGGGCGGGACCGCGTGTCCCGCGTCCCGCCCTGCTCGCGGCGGTGCCCGCACCCCGGACCGCCGCACTCCAGCACTCGGTGATCAGGCGCGGCCCGCCGGACGTACCCCTTCTCGTCCTCGCTGCCTGACACGACACGACCAGCACTCCACATCCGGGGGGAACGGCCGCCGTCGTGCGGCACGCGCGCGTGCGCACATCGCTGCCCACGCCTCTCCCACCCGCAGATTCACTCAGAGTGGAGTGCTCGCTGTCATGAAGGCCTCTCGTATCGCCTCCCGCGTCGCCGCCGCCGCTGCCGTCGCCGGTTCCGCCGTTCTCGTCCTGTCCGCGCCCGCCTTCGCGCACGTCAGCGTCGCCGCCGAGGGCACCGCCGCCAAGGGCGGCTACGCGGTCGTCGACTTCAAGGTTCCCAACGAGCGGGACAACGCCTCGACCACCAAGCTCGAGGTCACCTTCCCGGCCGACCACCCGCTGGCCTCCGCGATGCCGGAGCCGATCAACGGCTGGAAGATCGAGGTCACCAAGTCGAAGCTCGCCAAGCCCATCGAGCTGCACGGCAAGCAGATCTCCGAGGCCGTCACCAAGATCACCTGGACCGCCACCGGCAAGGGCATCGAGGCCGGCTACTTCCAGAAGTTCCCGGTCTCCGTCGGCGCGCTCCCCGAGGACGCCGACGAGCTCGTCTTCAAGGCGATCCAGACGTACTCCAACAAGGAGGTCGTGCGCTGGATCGAGGTCCAGGAGGACGGCGCGGAGGAGCCGGAGAACCCGGCCCCCGTGCTCGCCCTGGCCGCCGCCTCCGAGGACGAGCACTCCCACGGCACGACCGCCGAGGACGCCTCCGACGAGTCCTCCGACGACGCCAAGGCGGCCGCCTCCACGACCGAGGCGGCCTCCGACTCCGACACCAGTGACACCACCGCCCGGGTCCTCGGCGTGGTCGGCATCGTCGTCGGCGCCGCCGGCGTGGCGTACGGCGTGCTCGCCGGCCGCCGTCGGACCACGACCGAGGCCTGAGCCACACCCCCGTGTCGGGCGGCCGCCGTCGCCCGACGCCTGCTCCTCGACGGCGCGCACCGGGCCGTACGCCCTGTCGTACATCCCGCCCCGTACCCCCGGTGCGCGCCGGAGTTCACACATCTGGGACATTTTTCTATGCGCAAGAAGACGTTCGCCGTGGCCGCGCTGCTCGCCGCCGCCACCCTCACCCTCTCCGCCTGCGGCAGCGGCGACAGCGGCAGCAGCCCCGTCGCCGTCGTCTCCGGGAACGGCAAGCAGCAGGCCGCGACCGTGCTCGACCAGCCCTTCCCCAAGCCCGACCTGGTCCTCACCGACACCCAGGGCAAGAGCTACGACCTCCGCAAGGAGACCGCGGGCCACCCGACGCTCATCTACTTCGGCTACACCAACTGCCCGGACGTCTGCCCGCTGACGATGAACAACATCGCCGTCGCCAAGAAGCAGCTGTCCCAGGCCGACCAGGACGAGCTGCGCGTCGTGTTCGTCACCACCGACCCGGACCGTGACACCCCGGCCGCGCTCGGCAAGTGGCTCAAGGGCATCGACCCGCAGGTCGTCGGCCTGACCGGGAAGTTCGCGACGATCCAGGCCGCCGCCCGCACCCTCGGGATCTCCGTCGAGGCACCGCACAAGGACAAGAACGGCAAGATCGTCTCCACCCACGGCACCCAGGTCGTCGCCTTCTCCCCGAAGACCGACGGGGGATACCTCCTGTACGGCGAGAGCGCCGACGTCGACGACTACACCAAGGACCTCCCCAAGATCCTCAAGGGCGCGAACCCGTGAGGCGTGTGAGGTCCGCCGGGCCCGTGCGGCTGCTCGCCGCGCCCACCGCCGTGATCACCGGGGCGATGCTGCTGCTCACCGGGTGCGGGTCGGACTCCGGCGGGCCGGCGGAACTGTCCGTCCGGGCCGCCTACATCCCGCAGCCCGTCTCCGACACCATGGCCGCCGGTTTCCTGACCATCGTCAACAAGGGCGGCACGAAGGACGAGCTGACCTCCGTCACGAGCACCGCGGCGGGCAGCGTCACCCTCCACGAGACCGTCGGGTCGTCGATGGAGGAGGTCACGTCCCTGGACGTGCCCGCGCACGGTCAACTCGTGTTCAAGAGCGGCGGAAACCACCTGATGTTCGAGAAGCTGAAGAGCAGGCCGGTGCAGGGCGGGACGGTGACCGTCGAGCTGCACTTCGCCGCGTCCGACCCCGTCGAGGTCGAGATGCCGGTGGAGTCCGCCACGTACAACCCGAACACCGGCCACTGAGGGAGGGACCACCTTGACGCAGACCATCGCCCCCCGCGTCCGGATGCTCGTGCTGCTGTTCCTGGCGGTCACCGGTGCGCTCCTGGCCGGCGCCGGGCCCGCATCCGCGCACGCCGCGCTGACCGGCAGCGACCCCGCACAGGGGGTGGTGGTCGACAAGGCGCCCACACAGGTGTCGCTGACCTTCTCCGAGACCGTCTCGATGAACGACGACTCGCTGCGCGTCCTGGACCCCAAGGGCACCCGGGTCGACACCGGCAAACCGTCCGAGGTCAGCGGCACCACCTATGCCGTGCAACTGCACTCGGGGCTGCCCGACGGCACCTACACGGTGACCTACCAGGTGGTGTCCGCCGACAGCCATCCCGTCGCCGGCGCCTACACCTTCTCCATCGGCTCCCCCTCCGAGACCAGCGTCTCGGTGTCCGACCAGGCCGCCGGCGGAGGCGTCGTCGGCTGGCTCTACGGCTTCGGCCGGTACGCGTCGTACGCCGGCTTCATCGTGATGACCGGCGGGGCCGCCTTCGTGCTCGCCTGCTGGCAGCGCGGCACCGGAGTACGTGCCCTGCAACGGCTCGTCGTCACCGGCTGGGTCGCGATGACCGCGGCCACCCTGTTCCTCCTTCTCCTGCGCGGCTCCTACACCAGCTCCGGCAAGCTCGGCGACGTCTTCGACCTCGACCTCCTCGGGGAGGTCCTGCAGACCAAGACGGGCGCGGCCCTGGTGTCACGCCTGCTGCTGCTCGCTGCGGCCGCGCTGTTCATCGCCGTGCTCTTCGGCGCGTACGACAAGCGCGAGGGCGAGGAGAAGCGGGACCTGACCTTCGGGCTCGCCATCGGCGGAACCGTCGTGGCCGCCGGACTCGCGGCCAGCTGGGCCATGGCCGAGCACGCCTCGACCGGACTGCAGCCGGGCATCGCCATGCCGGTCGACGTGCTGCACCTGCTGGCGGTCGCGACCTGGCTCGGCGGACTCACCACCCTCCTCCTCGCCCTGTACCGGGCGCCCGCCGACCGGCCCGTCGAGGCACCCGCGGCGCGCCGCTTCTCCCGGCTGGCCTTCAGCAGCGTTCTCGTCGTGGTCGCCACCGGCACCTACCAGTCCTGGCGCCAGCTCGGCTCCTGGTCCGCCTTCACCGACACCCGCTACGGCCAGCTGCTGCTCCTCAAGATCGGGCTCGTGGCGCTGCTCGTCGGCGTCGCGTGGATCTCGCGGCGGTGGACGGCACGGCTGGCGGACCCGACGACCGAGGAAGCGGTACGGAAGCCCGCACCCGAGAAGGAGCGCGTCACGGCATCGGCCGGGACCACCGACACCGCCAAGCAGACGTCCGGCGACGCCGCGCCCGGCTCCGAAAGCACCGAGCGGGCCGCACAGCTCGCCCGGCAGCAGGCCGCCGTCGACGCCACCCGGCAGAAGCGGCTGCGGGACTCCGACACCCACCGCTTCGGCCTGCGCCGCTCGGTGCTCGCCGAGGCCGGCGTCGCCGTCGTGGTGCTCGCCGTCACCACCGTCCTGACGTCGACCGAACCCGGCCGCACGGAACAGGACGCCGCCGCTGCCAACCGGGCCTCGTCCTCCTCCTCGTCCTCCGCGGCGGACTCCGCGTCGGGTGCCCTCACACTGGACATGTCGTTCGACACCGGCGGCACGGACGGCAAGGGCGTGGTCAGCGTCGACCTCGACCCCGCGCGCACCGGGGCCAACGAGATGCACGTCTATGTGACCCGGCCCAACGGCCGCGCCTTCGACGTGCCCGAGGTCAAGGTCGCCTTCACCCTCGAGGCCAAGGACATCGGGCCGCTGCCGGTCGTCCCCGACCACATCACCACCGGCCACTGGTCGGCCAACGGGGTGCAGATCCCCATGGCCGGCGAGTGGGAGATCTCCGTGACCGTGCGGACCTCCGACATCGACCAGGTGACCGTCTCCAAGAACGCGCAGATCGGCTGAACCGCACCATGCCCGACCAGTCCATTCCGCAGTCCCTCCCCGAGGCCCGCCCGCCCGTGGACGCAACAGAGGGTGTCCCCTCGGAAGCCCCCTCCCCCGAGGGGCTGACGCGGCGCAGGCTGCTCGGCACCGCCGGTGCCACCGGGCTCGTGCTCGGCGCGGCCGGCGGGGCCGTCGGCTACACGGCCGCACCCTCGCAGGCGACTCCGCTGTCCTCGATCGGCGCCGACGAGGCGATGTTCCACGTGAAACATCAGCCGGGCATCACCCAGGGCCTCCAGGCCCGCGGCCATCTCGTCGCCTTCGACCTCGCGGCCGGCGCGGGCCGGAAGGAGGCCGCCGCTCTGCTGCGCCGCTGGTCGGAGACGGCCCGGCGGCTGATGGCGGGCGAGGCCGCAGCCACCGACGACACCGACGTGGCCCGGGACGCGGGACCCTCCTCGCTGACGGTCACCTTCGGTTTCGGCAACAGCTTCTTCAGCCGCACCGGCCTGGAGAAGCAGCGCCCGGTCGCCCTGGACCCGCTCCCCGACTTCTCCTCCGACCACCTCGACAAGGCGCGCAGCAACGGCGACCTCTGGGTGCAGATCGGCGCGAACGACGCCCTGGTCGCCTTTCACGCCCTGCGCGCGATCCAGAAGGACGCGGGCACGGCGGCCAAGGTCCGCTGGCAGATGAACGGCTTCAACCGGACGCCGGGCGCCACCGCCCACCCCATGACGGCCCGCAACCTGATGGGTCAGATGGACGGCACCCGCAATCCCAAGCCGGCCGACGCGGACTTCGACCAGCGCATCTTCGTCCCGTCGGACAGCACCAAGGACCCCGCCTGGATGGCCGACGGCTCCTACGCCGTCGTACGCCGTATCCGCATGCTCCTCGACGACTGGGAGAAGCTGTCGGTCAAGGCTCAGGAGCAGGTCATCGGGCGCCGCAAGTCCGACGGGGCCGCGCTGTCCGGCGGCACCGAGACGACCGCGATGGACCTGGAGAAGACCGACGCGAACGGCGATCTGGTCGTCCCCATCAACGCGCACGCCCGTATCACCCGCCCCGACCAGAACGGCGGAGCCGCCATGCTGCGGCGGCCCTTCTCCTACCACGACGGCATCGACCCGGACGGCACCCCGGACGCGGGCCTGCTGTTCGTCTGCTGGCAGGCGGATCCGCTGCGCGGCTTCGTCACCGTGCAGCGCAAACTGGACCGCGGCGACGCCCTGTCGAAGTACGTCCGCCACGAATCGAGCGGTCTGTTCGCTGTCCCGGGCGGGGCGGCGGAGGGCGAGTACGTGGGGCAGCGCCTGCTGGAGGCGTGAGGTCGGAAGACTTCGAGTCGGGGGGCTTCGAGTCCGGGGGCGTCAGGTTGCCCCGCTTCCGGTCCGGAAACGGGGCGTCCGGAAGCCGTGACGTCCGGGAGCGGGAAGTTACGCCTCCTCGGGTGGATTCATTCCTGCGTGGGGCTGTCTTGAGACACGTACACCTGCTTCGGCAAGGGCCATTAGGGTGAGGTCATGCCAGCGAGCTATGCGTATCTCGGCCCCGAGGGCACCTTCACGGAGGTCGCCCTGCGCACGCTTCCGGAGGCGGCCACCCGGCAGCTGATCCCGTACGTGTCGGTGCAGTCCGCGCTGGACGCGGTGCGCACCGGCGAGGCCGAGGCCGCCTTCGTGCCCATCGAGAACTCCGTCGAGGGCGGGATCACCACCACCCTGGACGAGCTGGTCGCGGGCACACCGCTGATGATCTACCGCGAGGTGCTGCTGTCGATCACCTTCGCGCTGCTGGTCCGGCCCGGCACGCAGCTCACGGACATCAAGACGGTCTCCGCGCATCCGGCCGCGCAGCCGCAGGTGCGCAACTGGCTGAAGGCGAACCTGCCGGAAGCCGCCTGGGAGTCGGCCGCCTCGAACGCGGACGCGGCCCGGCTGGTCCAGGAGGGCCGTTACGACGCCGCCTTCGCGGGCGAGTTCGCGGCCGCCCGGTACGGGCTGACCGCCCTGGAGACCGAGATCCACGACGCCGAGAACGCGCAGACCCGGTTCGTGCTGGTGGGCAGGCCCGCCCGGCCCGCGGCACCGACCGGCGCGGACAAGACGTCCGTCGTCCTGTGGCAGCGCGACGACCATCCCGGTGGCCTGCGCGACCTGCTGGGCGAGTTCGCCACCCGGGGCGTCAACCTCATGCTGCTCCAGTCCCGCCCGACCGGTGCCGGTATCGGCAACTACTGCTTCTGCATCGACGCCGAGGGGCACATCTCCGACCGCCGGATGGCCGAAGCCCTCATGGGGCTGAAGCGGATCTGCCGTGAGGTGCGCTTCCTGGGCTCGTACCCGCGTGCGGAAGTGAGCGTGGCGGATGTGGCGGCTCCGCTGCGCGGGACCTCGGACGGGGAGTTCGTGGCGGCGGCGGACTGGTTGGCGCGCTGCCAGGACGGCCGGTTCCAGTAGCCGTTCCGGCCGGTCCTATCTGCGCATCTTCGTTATCCACAGAAGTTATCCACAGGCCCGCTTCTCGACCTGGGGACAAGTCGACAACGGGGCGCCGTCCAGTCGACAAATCGCCCTACGGCACCCCACCGCGACCCCCACACGCCGGGTCACCCTTCGTCCACCTGTTTCCTTCGATCAATCCCTTGGGGCGATCCATTTCCACCCGAAAGTGGGGTGGAGCCGGGTTTGGGCAGGGAATTACCTACCCCGCACGGCGGTATCGGAATGATCCATTCCAATATCCACAGATCTTTCGCACACCCTGTGGATAACTCTTTCGGGAGCGTGGGCTCCTGTGGACAACGCCTCCTCCAAGTCCCCTCTCCCGCAAGGGAATCGAGTCAACGGGACGCCCGCCACGTGCCCCGTCCCAGGGAGTGAGACACTTTTTATTGACACGTTGGGCAATTCACTCATAACGGAACGTAAGCCATGATTCGGAACGGGCCGCGCACCGTACGGAATGGTGTCGTGAGCCGCAACCCCGCACGGGTAGCCTTGGCCGCGTGATTGACCTTCGCCTGCTCCGTGAGGACCCCGACCGTGCGCGCGCTTCCCAGCGCGCCCGTGGAGAGGACGTCGCGCTCGTCGACTCCCTCCTGTCCGCCGACGAGCGACGCAGGTCGTCCGGCGTCCGCTTCGACGAGCTGCGCGCCGAGCAGCGATCGCTCGGCAAGCTCATCCCCAAGGCCTCCGCGGACGAGAAGGCCGAGCTGCTGAAGAAGGCGAGCCAGCTCGCCGCCGACGTCAAGGTGGCCGACGCCGAGCGCGCCGCCGCCGACACCGAGACGCAGGAGCTGCTCCAGCAGCTCGGCAACCTCGTGCACCCCGACGTGCCCGTAGGCGGCGAGGAGGACTTCGTCACCCTCGAGACGCACGGCACGATCCGCGACTTCGGCGCCGAGGGCTTCGAGCCCAAGGACCACCTCGAGCTGGGCCAGATCCTCGGCGCGATCGACGTCGAGCGCGGCGCGAAGGTCTCCGGCTCCCGCTTCTACTTCCTCACCGGCGTCGGCGCCCTGCTCGAGCTGGCCCTGGTCAACGCGGCGATCGCGCAGGCCACGGCCGCCGGCTTCACGCCGATGCTCACCCCGGCGCTGGTCCGCCCCCAGTCCATGGCGGGCACCGGCTTCCTCGGGCAGGCCGCCCAGGACGTCTACCACCTCGACAAGGACGACCTCTACCTGGTCGGCACCTCCGAGGTCCCCCTCGCCGCGTACCACATGGACGAGATCATCGACGCGGACAAGCTGCCGCTGCGCTACGCGGGCTTCTCGCCCTGCTTCCGCCGCGAGGCCGGTTCGCACGGCAAGGACACCAAGGGCATCTTCCGCGTCCACCAGTTCGACAAGGTCGAGATGTTCTCGTACGTCACGCCCGAGGACTCGCAGGCCGAGCACCAGCGTCTGCTGGCGTGGGAGAAGCAGTGGCTGTCCTCGCTGGAGCTGCCGTTCCGGGTCATCGACGTCGCCTCCGGTGACCTCGGCTCCTCGGCCGCCCGGAAGTTCGACTGCGAGGCGTGGATCCCGACGCAGGGCAAGTACCGCGAGCTGACCTCGACCTCGGACTGCACCGAGTTCCAGTCCCGCCGGCTGTCGATCCGCGTCCGCGAGGGCAAGCAGGTCCGCCCGCTGGCCACGCTCAACGGCACGCTGTGCGCCGTCCCGCGGACGATCGTCGCGATCCTGGAGAACCACCAGCAGGCCGACGGTTCCGTGTACGTGCCCGAGGTGCTGCGCCCGTACCTCGGCGGCCGGGAGATCCTGGAGCCGGTGGCCAAGTGACCGCCGCGTTCCCCTACCGCCTGGTCGCGACCGACCTCGACGGGACGCTGCTGCGCTCCGACGACTCGATCTCGCGGCGCACCCGTGACGCCCTCGCCGCGGTCACCGCGGCGGGCGCCGCGCACATCGTGGTGACGGGCCGCGGGGTCCCGTGGACCCGGCACATCCTCGACGACCTCGGTTACGACGGTCTCGCGGTCTGCGGCCAGGGCGCCCAGGTCTACGACGCCGGCGCACACCGCCTGCTGACCTCGGTGACCCTGGACCGGCAGCTGGCCGGTGTGGCGCTGGCCAAGATCGAGGCGGAGGTCGGCCCGCTGTACCTGGCGGCCAGCCGTGACGGCCTGGACGGGGACGTGCTGGTCGGCCCCGGTTACGCGGTCACCGGCGCCCTGCCGTCGACGCCGTTCACGGACGCGTCCGACCTCTGGTCCGCCCCGCTGAGCAAGATCTACATACAGCATCCCGAGCTGTCGGACGACGCGCTGGCCGCGGCGGCCCGGCGGGCCGCGGGCGGCTTCGTCACGGTCGCGATGGCCGGCGCGGGCATCGTGGAGCTGCTCCCCCTGGGCCTCTCCAAGGCGACGGGCCTCTCCCTGGCGGCCCGTCGTCTCGGCCTGAAGGCCGCCGACACGATCGCTTTCGGCGACATGCCCAACGACATCCCGATGTTCGCCTGGGCGTCCCACAGCGTGGCCATGGCCAACGCCCACGAGGAACTGAAGGCCGTAGCCGACGCGGTAACCACGTCCAACGACGACGACGGCATCGCCGTAACCCTGGAAGGCATGCTGCCCGCGTAGACCTCCGGGGACCGCCACGGCATGGGTACCCGTACCGCGGAAACACGCGGGGCCCCCGATAGCCGTGGGCCACCAGGGCCGCAAGCACGAAAGCAAGAGCGCGCGCGATCGCCGCAGCCGACAAGAAGCAGGAAACCGCAGGCCCAGGAGAACACCGGCGCCACCGGGGCCCGACGATCGCCGTAGGCGATCAGGGGCGCGGGGAACTGCGCGACCAGCCACGACACACCCGCGCCCGAACTGCTGACAGCACCGGCACCAGCGCCAGAGCGCACCTACACGCACACGTAAACGCGCCCGCGTGAACCCCACACGAGTGCCACGCGTGGGCGCCAAGCCGCGCGCCCCGCACAACTCCCGCCCAGTCCCAGTGACAACGTCTCGCGGAGGATGCACGGATCGAACGTGCGCGGGGTTACCCCCGACCACGGCTTAGCAAGCCGGTGCCTTGCCTCTCGGCCAATCCTCCGGGTGGGCGGCCCACGCGAGAGCGACAATCGCGTGCTCGAAGCGGCCGCCCCGGGCAGCTCCCCTGTACGGAACGGGTTCGACGGAGGGCTAACTGCTCCGGAACCGCCCCTGGCTGCCCTGAAGGGAACTCGACGGACTGTCGTGCATGGACATCGTCGAGCTCCTCCCAGTCTGTGGGACCGGACCCCTTCCGGCCCTGCGGGTACAACCACTGTGCCCGGGGGACGAGTTGGGCGCCACCGAATAAAACACCCGTGCGAGGGCCGGGGTCGGGGGCCGGCTACCGGCGGCGCCACCTGCGTCGGCGTGCCTTGCTGAAGAACCAGCCCGCGGGCGGGTCGTCGGAGCGCCAAGGCTGCGGTTCGGGCTCCTCCGCCCGCCAGCGCGCGGCCAGCATCCGGGCCCGTGCGGAGGGTTCGGACGTACCGGCGGCCCGTATGAAGTCCTCGTCCAGCACGAGGTCGTTCCACACCTCGCCCTCGGACCGCTCGCGACCGCCGCTCTCCGGATCGTCGTCCGCCATCCCGCCCTCCCCGCCCCATTCGTTCCGCCCAGTGTGCCGGGGCGCGGGTGAAGCCACCGTCAAGGACGGCCGCCCCGCGCCCCTGCGGGTCCGGTCACTCCTCGCCGGCGAGCGTCAGCGCCCGCAGCTTCTGTCCCGCGTACCAGGTGGCCAGCACGGTCACCACGACCAGCAGCACCGTCGCCGTGGTCAGTCCGACGTCCGAGGTGACGAGGTCACCGCCCGCCACCTTGTGGGCGACGGCCAGCGACCACTGCTGGACGCTGAGCGTGCGCGCACCCGGTACCAGGGAGCCGAACAGTGCCTCCCAGACGAGGGCGTAGACGAGGCCGAAGACCACCGCGTGCCTGGACACCGTGCCCAGCAGCAGGAAGACCGCCGCGTAGGCGATGGAGGAGACCAGCGCGGCCACCGTGTAGGCGACGGCGATCTGCTGGCCGTTGCCGTTGAGGATGAAGCCGGCGATGAGCGTGGGCAGCGCCGAGAAGACCATCGTCACCGCGACCGCCACGATCAGCTTGGTGAAGATGATCGTCGGCCGCTTCAGCGGCTTGGACAGCAGGTACACCACGGAGCCGTCGTCGATCTCCGGGCCGATCGCGCCCGTGCCCGCGATGACGCCGATGATCGGCACCATCGTGGCGAGTGCGAGCCCGCCGAGCAGGTCGGACGCCGTCTGGTCGTCGGCGCCCGCGAGGCCGCGCACCACCACGGAGATGGCGATCAGCAGCAGGGGCAGGGCGCCCAGGATGAGGGCCCGGCGACGGCCGAGCAGAGCCCGGTATGTGAGCCGGGCGACTGTGGGGTCGTACATCAGGGCCTCCTACGCCGCGACCAGGTACGAGAACACGGACTCGAGGGACTCGTCGGACGGCGAGACCGTCAGCAGCCGGATGCCGTGGTCCCTGGCGACCCTCGGCAGCAGCGCGGTGAAGCGGCCGAAGTCGACGGCCTGGATACGCAACGCGCCCTCGGCGAGGTCGACTTCGATGCCGGACGTCGACGGGTCGGCGATCAGCGCGGCCGCGAGCGCGCGGTCGTCGCTGGAACGCACCAGGTAGCGGTGCGGTCGGTCGGTCATCAGACGGCGGATCCTGCGGAAGTCGCCGCTTGCCGCGTGCCGGCCCGCGACGACGACCTCGATGTGCCAGGCGAGTTGCTCGACCTCTTCGAGGATGTGCGAGGAGAACAGCACGGTGCGGCCCTCGTCGCCCATCCGCCGCAGCAGGTCCATGAGCTGCATGCGCTGGCGCGGGTC
This sequence comes from Streptomyces zaehneri, assembly GCF_032248645.1. Taxonomy (NCBI): domain Bacteria; kingdom Bacillati; phylum Actinomycetota; class Actinomycetes; order Kitasatosporales; family Streptomycetaceae; genus Streptomyces; species Streptomyces zaehneri. The sequence goes on along the minus strand of NZ_JASTTJ010000015.1, from coordinate 20,229 downwards.
CATGCCGTTGAAGGGCTCGTCGAGCAGCAGCAGCGACGGGTCGTGGACCAGGGCGGACGCCATCTTGACGCGCTGGCGCATGCCCTTGGAGTACGTGGAGATCTTGCGGTCCTGCGCGTACTCCATCTCGACCGTGGCCAGTGCCTTCTGCGCGGCCTTGGCGCCCAGGCCGTGCAACTCGGCGTTGGCGACGACGAATTCGCGGCCGGTGAGGAAGTCGTACATCGCCTCGCGCTCGGGGACGATGCCGATGTGCCGGTAGATCTGTTCGTTGCGCCAGGTCGGCTGTCCGTCGAGGGTGACGGTGCCGGTGGAGGGTGCCAGGAAGCCGCCCATCATGTTGATGAGAGTGGACTTTCCGGCGCCGTTGGGGCCGAGCAGGCCGGTGACGCCGGGGCCGATGGTCATGGTGATGTCGTTGACGGCGACCACGTTGCCGAACCAGCGGGAGACGTGGTCGATGCTGAGCGTGGTCACAGTCCGACCCTTCGGTAGCGGCGCATCAGGAGGCCGTAGCTCGCGGCGATGAGGCCGAGGACGGCGAGGACGTAGACGACGCCCTCCCCGTGGGAGGGGCCGATCCCGCCCGGGAAGGCGGAGGTGGCGCCCAGGAACGCGGACTGCACTCCGTCGATGAGGGTGACCGGCGAGAAGAGACCGATCCACGGGATGGAGCCGGTGCTGTTCTGCGCTTCGGCGATGGCCTGGAGCGTGGAGACGGCGCCGTAGGAGATGGTCAGGACGGCGATGACGGCGGCGATGCCGAAGCCGCGCCGCGGGGTCACCGAGGCGATGACCAGGCCGAGACCGGCGAAGAGCAGCGAGAGCAGGGCCACGGAGACGAGTCCTTGAGCGAATCCCTTGGTCTGGTCGGCGAAGTCCAGCTTGGCCAGCAGCGCGCCGATGTACAGCACCAGCAGCGGGGCGGCGGTCAGGACGAAGAGCGCCGAGGCGAGCGCCGCGAACTTCGCGCGTACGTAGTCCGCGGTCTCGATGGGCCGCGAGAAGTACAGCGGCACGGTCTTGAAGCGGAGGTCGCGCGAGACGGACTGGGGCGCCTGCGAGGCGACGTACAGGCTGATGACGGCCTGCATGATGATCGCGTACCGCGTGTAGCCCACCTGAAGTTCGTCGGCCTTCGTGGCGACCGCGACGGCGACCATGATGGCCGCGGGTACGCACATCACCACGAAGAGCAGCATCGGCAGCACCTTGGACTTCACCGAGCGGCCGAGGCCGTAGGCGCCGCGCAGGGACTGCGAGTAGAGGGAGCGGCGGGCGTAGGCGCGGCCCAGCCGCGGACCGTCGTAACTGCGGTAGCCGATGTTGTGGATGCGGGTCTGGTCACCCGAGGGGGCGGTGACCGGGTGCTCAACTGCCATGGCCGACGGCCTCCTTCCGCTGCTGGTCGTTGGTGGCGTCACCGTCTGTGAAGACCTCGGAGATGTGGTGCCTGCGCTGTTCCATGCGCACCAGGCCGAGGCCGAGGTCGGCGACCACGTCCCGGACGACGTCGTAGGTGTCCTCGCCCTGCGCGGTCAGCAGCAGGACGTGGCCGGCGCCCGGCAGGCCGCTGTCGCCGTCCAGGACGTCCACCCCGCGCGCGTGGAGCGCTTCGCGGACCGCGCGGGTGCCGTCCGGGTGGTCGTCGGTGTCGGTGACCTCGATCGCGAGGGTGGTCGTGGTCTGCGTGAAGTCGGTGGTGGAGCTGGAGCGCAGGAGCTTGCCGCCGTCGACGACCACGACGTGGTCGCAGGTGCGCTCCAGTTCGCCCAGCAGGTGGGAGGTGACCAGGACCGAGATGCCGAAGTCGGTGTGGATGCGGCGGATCAGGCCCAGCATCTCGTCACGGCCGACCGGGTCGAGGCCGTTGGTCGGTTCGTCCAGGAAGACCAGCTGGGGGTCGTGGACGAGGGCCTGGGCGAGCTTCACGCGCTGCTTCATGCCGGTGGAGTAGCCGCCGATGGGGCGGTAGCGCTCCTCGTACAGGCCGACATGGCGCAGGGTGTCCGCGGTGCGCTCCCGCGCGGCGGTGGGCGGCAGGCCGGACATACGGGCCATGTGCACGACGAACTCGGTGGCCGAGACGTCGGGCGGCAGGCAGTCGTGCTCCGGCATGTAGCCGACCCGCTCGCGGATGGCGGCGCCCTTGCTCGCGACGTCGAGGCCGAGCACCTCGGCTCGGCCCTCCGTGGCGGGCGACAGACCCAGAAGGATCTTGATCAATGTGGACTTGCCGGCCCCGTTGGCTCCGACGAGGCCGGTCACACCGGGCCCGACGTCCACAGAGAGCCGGTCAAGAGCGGTCACCCGGGGGAACCGCTTGCTCAGGCTTTCGGTCGCGATCACAGTCACGTCATCGAAATTAGTGACGCACGCCACGAAAATCGTCAGACCTCAGAGCCGTCTTCGCATCAGACCTCAGATGTACGGGTCCGTAGGGGATGCCATGCCTGAGAGCTACGGGGGCGGCGGCGACGGGTTTTCCACAGGCTCCGAACCCTCCTGTTGACGCGAACTCTAACAACTGTCACATTCGGCGATGCCAAGTTACGGACACGTAGCGCAGTCGACGGGGACTGGCTGGGACGAGGTGGCATGACGACGGCGACGACGGCAGGGACACGCGAACTCTCCGCCGAACTGCGGGGATTCAGACGGGTGCAGTGGTCGCCGTACCGCCTGTCCGACCATCCGCCGAGGCCGGGCCTGTGGGCGGTCGAACTCCCTCTCCGGTTCCGGGGCACGGGCGCGAAGTTCGAGGAGATCCTCGTGGTCACGGAATCCGCGGATCCCGAGGAGAGCGCGTTCTGGCTCGACGGCGACCTGCCGCATGTCCGGGGCTGGGCGGGCACGGGAGCGACGACGGACACGGCAGGGAAGGCGGAGGGGAAGTGACGTTGCCAGAGGGTGCGCGTGAGCGGCGGGTGCGGACCGGCGGGATCGAGCTGTGCGTGGCCGAGCTGGGGGACCCGGAGAGGCCGACGGTCGTCCTGGTGCACGGCTATCCGGACAGCAAGGAGGTGTGGTCCGAGGTCGCGTCCCGGCTCGTCGACCGCCACGGGTTCCATGTGGTGCTGTACGACGTCCGCGGGCACGGCCGTTCCGGCGTGCCGAAGCCGCTGCGGGGCGGGTTCACCCTGGAGAAGCTCACCGACGACTTCCTGGCGGTCGTGGACGCGGTGAGCCCGGACCGGCCGGTGCACCTGGTGGGGCACGACTGGGGCTCGGTGCAGTCCTGGGAGTTCGTGACCGTCGAGCGCACCAGGGGCCGCATCGCTTCCTTCACCTCGATGTCCGGGCCGTCCCTCGACCACTTCGGCCACTGGATCAACAAGCGGCTGACCAGGCCGACTCCGCGCCGGGTCGGCCAACTCCTCGGCCAGGGCGCCAAGTCCTGGTACGTGTACCTGCTGCACACACCCGTCCTGCCCGAGCTGGCCTGGCACGGCCCGCTCGGCAAGCGCTGGCCCGGCATCCTGCGACGGGTCGAGAAGGTTCCCGCGAGCGACTATCCGACGCCGTCGCTGGCGTCGGACGCGGCGCACGGGGCCTGGCTGTACCGGGACAACGTACGGCCCCGCCTGCGCCACCCGCGTGCGGACGCGTACGCCCACGCGCCCGTGCAGCTCATCACACCTACGGGGGACCGGTTCCTGTCGGCGCGGCTGTACGACGGGCTGGAGGACTGGGTACCGCGGTTGACCCGGCGCACCCTCCCGGCAGGGCACTGGATCCCGCGCACCCGGCCCGACCGGCTCGCCTCCTGGATCGACGACTTCGTCTCCTCGGTCGAGAAGGAGCGGGAGGCCGAGGCGGCGGGAGAGGACCGTGGGGACGACGCGGGCGGGCCTGTGCGCAAGGCCGCCACCGGCCGGTACGCCGAGCGCTTCGGCGGTCAGCTGGTGCTGGTCACCGGTGCGGGCAGCGGCATCGGGCGGGCCACGGCGTTCGCGTTCGCCGAGGCGGGCGCCCGGGTGATCGCCGTCGACCGGGACGCCGAGAGAGCGGCACGCACCGCCGAGTCGGCGCTCCTGGCCGGCGCGCCCGAGGCCTGGTCGGAGGCGGTCGACGTCTCCGACGAGCAGGCGATGGAGGAACTCGCGGCGAAGGTCCACGCGGAACACGGTGTGGTGGACGTGCTGGTGAACAACGCGGGCATCGGGCTGTCGGGCTCGTTCTTCGACACGACACCCGAGGACTGGCGCAGGGTTCTGGACGTCAACCTGTGGGGCGTCATCCACGGTTGCCGCCTCTTCGGCCGGCAGATGGCCGAGCGCGGGCAGGGCGGCCACATCGTCAACACCGCCTCGGCGGCCGCCTTTCAGCCGTCCAAGGCGCTGCCCGCCTACAGCACCTCCAAGGCGGCGGTCCTGATGCTGAGCGAGTGCCTGCGCGCGGAACTGGCCGACCAGGGCATCGGCGTCACGGCGATATGCCCCGGCCTCGTGAAAACCAACATCACCGCCACGGCGACCTTCGTGGGAGTGGACGCGCAGGAGGAACGACGCCGCCAGAAACGCTCCACGCGCGCGTACGGGCTGCGCAACTACCCGCCGGAGAAGGTCGCGGACGCCGTCCTGCGGGCGGTCGTGCTCGACAAGGCGATGGTTCCGGTCACTCCGGAAGCGCGGGTCTCGTATGCGCTGTCGCGTTTCCTGCCCAGGGCGTTGCGGGCGCTGGCGCGGGTGGGACCGCCGCTGTGAGCCGCCCCTCGGCTCCGCCACGGCCGCCCGCGGACTCGGCCTCCGCCAGGGCAACGACCGTTCGGGGAAAGACGCCTTGACCACCGACCGGCCCGCCGGGCCCCCGTACCGCATGGAGAAGCTGGCGCATCTCGCCGGCGCCACCGTCCGCACCATCCGCGCCTACCAGGACCGTGGTCTGCTCCCCCGCCCCGAGCGTCAGGGGCGGGGGAGCCACTACTCCGACGCCCATCGCACCCGGCTTCACCAGATCGCCGACCTCCTGGACCGCGGCTACACCCTCGCCTCCATCAAGGAACTTCTGGACGCCCACGACACCGGCCGTGGCCTGGGCGGTGTCCTGGGGCTGGTCGCCGAGGTGGACGGTCCGTGGACCGACGAGGAGCCCTCCCGCGTCTCCCGCTCCGACCTGACCGCCCGCTTCGGGGGCACCGCCGCCGACGGGGCGATCTCCGACGCCGTGGCACTCGGCGTGCTGGAACCCGTCCCCGGCGACGAGGACGTCTTCCTCGTTCCCAGTCCCCAAGAGCTCTCGGTAGCGGTTGAGTTGCACGCTGCCGGGGTTCCGCTGGGCGCGATCACCTCCCATCCGCGGGAGTTGAGAAGGCAGGTCGAGCAGATCGCCCCCCGTTTCCTGGAGTTCACCACCGAACATGTCTTCGCGCGCCATCTCGAAGGACCGCACCGTCCGACCGACGCCGACGCGGCCGAGGCAGCCTCGCTCTCCCGACGGCTGCGCCCGCTCGCCCGGCAGACCGTGGACGTCGAACTGGCCCGGGCCATGCGGCTGTTAGCCGGTCCGCACCTGCGCCGCCGCCTCGGAGCGGGTGATACCCCGCTGCCCCTGTCGGGGACACGGACGGTCCCGGTTCCGGTGCAGACAATGAGGGCCGTGGAAGCACTCGTCGGCCCGGAGCACGCCGCGGGCTTTCTCGCGCTCGCGGCCGAACGGGAGGTGCATGCCAGCGCCTTGAACCACCTCGTCTCAAGTCATGCGGCATCAGGTGATCTTGATGAAGAGGGCTGAAGCGGCTGCCCGTTGTCCACAGAATCACCAACTTGCCTGTGGATAACTACAGTTGGCTGTGGACCAAACCTGAGCCCCAAAACTGAGTGCGTGATCTGCGTCTCTCACGTCATGCTGAGCGGATGAACGAATCGGACCAGGCCGAGAGACGCACCGTGAAGGTGTCGAAGTACCTCTCGAAGCACCTGCGGCACCAGCCCGAGCGAATCGGCCTCACGCTCGACGAGGCCGGCTGGGTGGAGATCGACGACCTGATCGCTGCCTGCGCCGCGCACGGCTTCCCCTTCACCCGGGACGAGTTGGACCACGTCGTCGCCGCCAACGACAAGAAGCGCTTCGCGATCGACGGCACCCGGATCCGCGCCAGCCAGGGCCACAGCGTCGAGGTCGACCTCGGGCTGCCCCCCGCGACCCCGCCGTCGTACCTCTACCACGGGACCGTGGCCCGCTCCCTGGACGCGATCCGCGCCGAAGGGCTGCGGCCCATGAACCGGCACGACGTGCACCTCTCGGCCGACCGGGAGACCGCGACCCGGGTCGGAGCGCGCCGGGGCCGCCCCGTGGTCCTCGCCGTCGACGCGGAGGCCATGCACCGTGACGGTCATGTCTTCCACGTCAGCGCCAACGGGGTGTGGCTGACGAAGGCCGTACCCCCGCGGTACCTGCGCTTTCCAGAGCGACACTGAAGCCCGGCCTCGGCTGCCTCGCCAGGTCTTCTTTCGGCATGATCACAGGTATGGACCACCTCCCCACCACTGAGGCCGCCGTCACCGCCCTCCGGTCGATCGCCGCCCAGTACGCGCTCGAGATCGAGGTCACCCACGACATCGGCGCCGATCAGACCTCCCGCCGCACCTCCGCCGGTGTCGGCGTCACCACCGACGCGGACGGCTCGCTGCCGCACGAGGCCTACGTCGAGCTCGGCGGCCGCCCGAGCGTGAGCGTGCGGCTCTACCCGGACGACGACGCCCTCATCACCGTCGACGGAGTGGAGTGCCCCGACGTCGACCGCGACGACGTTCCCGCCTTTCTCCGCGCTCTCTACGACGGCCACGCCTGGGTGAAGATCCGGCGCTTTCCGCCCGCCCACTTCCTGATGGTGCCGCTGCCGCGCGACCGCGTGCACAAGGAGTTCATCCTGGTCGGCCTCAGCCCGTGGCTGGGCGGACGCGTACGGTGACTGTTTCACGTGAAACACGTTCGCCCGCATACGCTCGACTACATGAGTCTGCGTCTGAGCACCGTGATCCTCCCGCACCTGCGTTGGCACGAGGGAGGCCGTTCCACCTGGACACGGGCCGAGCAGCTCGGCTTCCACGCCGCGTACACCTACGACCACCTGTCCTGGCGCACCTTCCGTGACGGGCCGTGGTTCGGCGCGATCCCGACGCTGACCGCCGCAGCCGCCGTCACCGACCGCCTGCGCCTGGGCACACTGGTGACCTCGCCGAACTTCCGGCACCCGGTGACCCTCGCCAAGGAACTGATCTCCCTGGACGATGTATCCGCCGGCCGGGTGACCCTGGGGATCGGCGCGGGTGGCACCGGCTTCGACGCCACCGCCCTCGGCCAGGATCCGTGGACCCCGCGTGAGCGGGCCGACCGCCTCGCCGAGTTCGTACCGCTGCTGGACCGGTTGCTCACCGAGGACTCCGTGTCGTACGAGGGCGACCACTACTCGGCGCACGAGGCACGCAACATCCCCGGCTGCGTCCAGCGCCCCCGGCTGCCCTTCGCGGTCGCCGCGACCGGCCCCCGCGGGCTGCGGCTCGCCGCGCGGTACGGACAGGCCTGGGTGACCACGGGCGACCCCAAGCTCTACGAGAGCGGCACCCCCGAGCAGTCCGTTCAGGCCATTCGCGGCCAGATGGAGAAGCTCACCGTCACCTGTGCCGAGATCGGGCGGGACACACAGGATCTGGACAAGATCCTGCTCACCGGGTTCACCCCGGACCGCGGGCGCCCGCTGGAGTCCCTGGACGCCTTCGTCGACTTCGCGGGCCGGCACCGGGAGCTCGGCTTCACGGAGATCGTGGTCCACTGGCCCATCGCCGACTCCGTCTTCGCCGCGGACGAAAAGGTCTTCGAGCAGATCGCCATGGAGGCCCAGGCGCAACTGCGCTGAACTCGACATCAGACCGCCCGCCCCTCGGCGGTGTCTCATGTGTGCGGGCTCGCGCCCGACCGTGCGGGCATATGCGCGAGAATGGCCCGGTGACCTCAGCGACTCGACAGCCCGAGACCCCGGCCGCCGCCCTTCCGCCCCGGCTGATCGCCACCGATCTCGACGGCACTCTGCTGCGCGACGACAAGTCGGTGTCCCCGCGCACGGTCGCCGCCCTCGCCGCCGCCGAGGAGGCCGGCATCGAGGTCTTCTTCGTCACCGGCCGCCCGGCCCGCTGGATGGACGTCGTCAGCGAGCACGTCCACGGGCACGGCCTGGCGATCTGCGGCAACGGCGCCGCCGTGGTCGACCTGCACGGCGGCCCCGGCGCCCACCGGTTCGTCAAGGTGCGCGAGCTGGAGCGGGAGAACGCGCTGGACGCCGTACGGCTGCTGCGGGAGGCGGCGCCCGGCACCATGTACGCCATCGAGCAGACGTACGGCTTCTACCAGGAGCCGGAGTATCCCAAGATGCACATGGAGATACCCGACACCCTCGCGCCGGCCGAGCGGCTGCTGGCGCCGGACGCCCCCGGGGCCGACGAGCCGGTGCTCAAGATCCTCGCTTTCCACCCCACGATCGACCCCGACGCCTTCCTCACCCTCGCCCGGCTGGCCATCGGCGACCGCGCAAACGTCACCCGCTCCAGCCCCAGCGCCCTGCTGGAGATCAGCGGTCCCGACGTCTCCAAGGCCAGCACGCTCGCCCTGTGCTGCGCGGAACGCGGTATCTCCCACGAGGAGGTCGTCGCGTTCGGCGACATGCCGAACGACGTCGAGATGCTCACCTGGGCCGGCCGGTCGTACGCGATGGGCAATGCGCACCCGGACGTGCTCGCGGCGGCCTCCGGGCAGACCGTCGCCAACAACGAGGACGGGGTCGCCGTCGTCATCGAGCAGCTGATCGCCGAGCGGGCGTAGCTCCCCCAGAGCGTCAGCCGTGCTCCCGTTCCACCGGCAGCCACAGTTCGGCGTCGGCCTCGGACCCGTCCGGTGACAGCCGGGTGCGCAGGACCTCCGGGCCGGGACGGCTGCGGTACGGGTTGGACGGGAACCACTGCGTGAAAACGTCCCGCCACAGCTCCTGGATGGCCTGCGGTGCCGGCCCGGACGTGGTGAAGACGGCCCAGGTGCCGGCCGGCACGGCCAGGGCGGTCGTGCCCTCGGGAGCGGCCGCGAACGTGATCACCCCTTGGTAGTAGTCGAGTTCGGTGCCCTCGGCCCGGCTCGGATCCAGGTCGTCGCAGACCGCGACGATGCCCTGTGGCTCCTGGTCCGACAGCTTCTCCAGACGCTCCAGGACCTGCGGGTCGATCCCGCGGACGAAGTCGATGATCGCCTGGTTCGGCCCCGCGTGCACCAAGGGCACCCGGGCCTTGAGGCCGGCGACGGTGAACGCCGGCCGGTCCACGACGCGATAGCGCATGCTGCTGCTCCCTTCGACGGTGAGGCGGAAGGCCAGCCGGGGCTGGGAGACGAGCGCGGCGCCGGTACGGCGTGCCTCGCCCGGCCCGACGCCGTGCACACCACGGAACGCCCGGGCGAACGCCTCACCCGAGCCGTAGCCGTATCGCACGGCGATCTCCAGCAGTGAGTCCCCTCCGGCGAGCACCTCGGCGCCCGCGACGGTCAGCCGCCTGCGCCGGATGTACTCCGACAAAGGCATACCGGCGAGCGCGGAGAACATCCGGCGCAGGTGGTACTCCGAGGTGGCCGCGCCGTGTGCCAGCGCCGACACGTCGATCGGCTCGTCGAGGTGGTCCTCGACGTACTCCATGGCCTGGTTGAGCCGCTCCAGCACTCCGGTCCCCTTCCGCTGTTGCGCTCACCACGCTAGGCGGCGGACATCCGGCCGGACCCGACATCCTGTGCCCGGTCAGGTCGGGTGCGCAGGGAGAGCCTCAGCCGACCGGCGCTCCGCGTGCTGCCAGCCAGGGCACCGGGTCGAGCGCCGAGCCCGCGTCGGGCGTCACCCGCACCTCGAAGTGCAGGTGCGGGCCCGTCGAGTTGCCCGAGGTGCCCGACTGCCCGATCCACTGCCCGGGGGTCACTTTGTCGCCCTGGTCGACGGTGACGGCGGCGAGGTGCGCGTACTGGGTGCAGTAGCCGTCGGAATGGCGCACCACGGCCTCGATCCCGAAGGGGCCCCCGCACGAGACCCGCACCACGCGGCCCGCACCGACCGCCCGTACCGGCGTCCCGATCGGCACCGCGAAGTCCTGCCCGGTGTGCCGGTTCGCCCAGCGCGTGCCACCGCTGCCGTACGCCGCTGACAGGGCGTACGTCTCGACCGGTGTGACCCAGTCGCCCACGAAGTGCGTCGGCGGCTGGTCCAGGCGCACCGCGCCACGGCAGGAGCCCGCCGCCACCGAGGCGTCCGCCCGGCCCTGCAACTGCCATCGTGCCTGTTCGAGCTTGTCGTCGATGTCCTTCTTCAGCCGCGCGAGTTCCCTGGCACGCCGCTCCACGGCCTGCCAGGCTTCGACGGCCTTCGCCTCGTCGGCGGCCAGCCGTGCCTCGGCCCGCCGGTTCCTGCCGATCGCGTTGTCGACGGCGAGATTCGCCTGCGAGAAGACGTGCTGGCCGCGCATCAGCTTGTCGGGGCTGCCCGCCAGGACCAGCTGCGCGACGACCGGCAGACCGCCACCGCCGCGGTACTGGGCGCGGGCGATACGGCCCAGGTCCTCGCGCAGCACGGCGATCTCCCGCCGCTCACGGGTGAGGAGTTCCTCCGCACGCCGGGCCTGCCCCCGCTGCTCCTCCGCCTCGCGCCGCCCCGCCTCGTAGCGCTGCGTCGCCAGCGCCGCGTCCTCGTACAGCCGCGCCACCTGCGCGCTGATCCGGGAGTCCGAGCCGTCGCCGGGCTCCCCCTCGGCGGCCGTGGGCCGGGTCGCGAGCAGCCCGGACACGCACAGCAGGACCGGAACGAGCAGGACACGACCGCGATGTGAGCGCATGTCAGCGATCGTGACCCGGCTACCGGTCCCCGGTCCTGTTCAAGTCGTACGCCTGGGGGACGCCCCGCCCCTGATGGCTCAGTACGGCTGCCCCACCAACGGAAAGTCGGGCTGCGCTCGGCAAGTCATCGCGCCGCCACCAACAGCTCCGTGGCTTCCTCCCGTTCGGCCATCCTCCGCAACGGTCCCTCCACCGCCGCCAGCGCCGCGTAGGAACCCCGCTGCACCACCCGTCCCTCGTCCAGCACGATCACCTCGTCGACCGCCTCGAGACCGGCCAGCCGGTGGGTGATGAGCAGGGTCGTACGGCCCTCGGTGGCCGTCAACAGGTCGTGGGTGAGCGCGTCGGCGGTCGGCAGGTCCAGATGCTCGGCCGGCTCGTCGAGCACCAGGACGGGAAAGTCGGCGAGCAGCGCCCGGGCCAGCGCGAGCCGCTGCCGCTGCCCGCCGGACAGCCGGGCGCCGTGCTCGCCCACGAGCGTGTCGAGCCCCTCGGGCAGACCGTCGGCCCACTCCAGCAGTCGGGCTCGCGCCAGGGCGTCCCGCAGTTCCTCCTCGTCGGCCCCCTTCTTCGCGAGCAGGAGGTTCTCGCGGACCGAGCTGTCGAAGAGATGCGCGTCCTGCGCGCACAGCCCGACGAGCCGGCGTACGTCGTCGCCGTCCAGGGCGTGCGCGTCCACCCCGCCGAGCGTGTACGAGCCCGCATCGCCGTCCAGGAACCGCAGCAGCACCTGCGCGAGCGTGGTCTTGCCGGAGCCCGAGGACCCGACGACGGCGATCCGGCGTCCCCGCGTCAGGGTGAGGTCGACCCCGGTGAGCGCGTCCCGGCCCTGCCCGGCATGCCGGGCGGCCAGCCCCCGCAGGACCAGCGGGAAGGGTGACACAGGCGCCTGACGGGGACTCTCCGGCTCGCGCACGGGCTCGGGGGAGTCCAGGACCTCGTACACCCGCTCGGCGCTCCTGCGCACCCGTTGGCGGTACTGCACGGCCAGGGGCAGCCCCAGGACGGCTTCGAAGGCGGCCAGCGGGGTGAGGACGACCACGGCCATGGTCACGCCGCTCAGCCGTCCGTCGGCGACGGCCTGGGCGCCCACCAGGGCGGCGGCCGTGACGGTCAGCCCGGAGACGAGCGCGGTCAGTCCGTCGCCGAGGGCGGTGGCGGTCGCCGCGCGCGAGGCGATCCGGGTGAGCACGGAGTCGGCCGCGCGCACCCCCGCGGTACGGACGGGCAACGCGCCCGCGACGGTCAGCTCGGCGGTGCCGGTGAGCAGGTCGGCCGTGTGGGTGGCGAGCACCCCTCGGGCGGGGGCGAGCCGCCGCTCGGCCCGGCGCGCCACGGCACCGGTGACCAGGGGAACGCCGATCCCGGCCGTCAGCAGCCCGGCGGCGAGCACCGCCCCGGCCTCCGGCAGCAGCCACGCCGTGAACGCGACGGACCCGGCCGAGACGAGGACGGCCGAACCGGCGGGCAGCAGCCAGCGCAGCCAGTAGTCCTGGAGGGCGTCCACATCGGCGACGAGCCGCGTCAGCAGGTCACCCCGCCGGGTCGAGCGCAGCCCCGCGGGCGCCAGCCGCTCCAGCCGACGCCAGACGGCGACCCGGGTGTCGGCCATCATCCGCAGCACGGCGTCGTGCGACACGAGCCGCTCCGCGTACCGGAACACCGCCCGCCCGATACCGAAGGCACGGGTCGCCGTCACGGCCACCATCAGGTAGAGCACCGGTGGCTGCTGCGAGGCCCGCGAGATGAGCCATCCGGAGGTGGCCATGAGACCCACGGCGCTGCCGAGGGCGAGGCTGCCGAGCAGCAGTGCGAGGGCAAGCCGGCCGCGTCGGGCGCCGGCCATGGCGCGGACCCGCGCGAGAACGCCGCCGCCGGTCACGGCGAGCCCCGCCCCGGACTCACCGCCGACGGGCAGAGCGGCCGCCTCTTCCGACGGGGCGGGAGCGTTCTTGGGCGCGGCCTCCACGGACACGGGTGCCTCGGCCTCGGCCAGCCGCACCACACGGTCCGCCACCGCCAGCAGCGCCGGACGGTGCACGACCAGCAGGACGGTCCGACCGGCGGCCAGGCGCCGCACGGCCGCCACCACCTCCGCCTCGGTCTCCCCGTCGAGCGCGGCCGTCGGCTCGTCCAGCAACAGCACGGGCCGGTCCGCGAGGAACGCCCTGGCCAACGCCAGCCGCTGCCGCTGCCCGGCGGACAGCCCGACCCCGTCCTCGCCCAGCACCGTGTCGGCCCCGGCGGGCAGCGCCTCGACGAACGCCAGCGCCCCCGCGTCCGCCAGCGCCCGGCGCACGGCCGCGTCGTCGGCGTCGGGACGCGCCAGCCGTACGTTCTCGTCGATCGTCCCGGCGTAGAGGTGCGGGCGCTGCGGCACCCACGCGATCCGAGAGCGCCACTGCTCCAGGTCGGCCGACGCCAGGTCGACTCCCCCGGCCAGCACCCCGCCCGCAGCCGGCCGCACGAACCCCAGCAGCGCGTTCAGCAGGGTCGACTTGCCCGCACCGCTCGGTCCGACCAGCGCGACCGTCTCCCCAGGTTCGACGGTGAACGACACGTCGGTGACGGCGTCGGCGGAGCGCCCGGGGTAGCGGACGGTCACGCCCTCGAAGGCCACCCCTGCCTCGGCCACCGCGACCGTGCCCGACGCCGGTACCGGCGTCTCCAGCACCTCGAAGATCTCCTCGGCGGCGGCCAGCCCCTCGGCGGCCGCGTGGTACTGCGCCCCGACCTGCCGCAGCGGGAGATACGCCTCAGGCGCGAGCACGAGGATCACCAGGCCGATGTACAGGTCCATCTCACCGTGCACGAGGCGCATGCCGATCGTCACGGCCACCAGAGCCACCGAGAGCGTCGCCAGCAACTCCAGAGCGAACGACGAGATGAAGGCGATCCGCAGCGTCCGCATCGTCGCCTGCCGGTACTCGCCGGTGATGCGCCGGATCGACTCGGCCTGCGCCTTGGCCCGCCCGAACACCTTGAGCGTGGGCAGCCCGGCGACAACGTCCAGGAAGTGCCCGGACAGCCTGGACAGCAGCCGCCACTGACGGTCCATCCGCGACTGTGTGGCCCAGCCGATCAGCACCATGAAGACCGGGATCAGGGGCAGGGTGCCGACGATGATCGCGGCGGACACCCAGTCCTCGGTCACAATCCGGGCGAGCACCGCAACCGGTACGACCACTGCCAGCCCCAGTTGCGGCAGATAGCGGGAGAAGTAGTCGTCGAGGGCGTCCACGCCCCGCGTGGCGAGGGCGACGAGCGAACCGGTACGCCGGCCACTGAGCCAGTTCGGTCCCAACGCGGTTGCCCGCTCCAGCAGCCGACCCCGCAACTCCGACTTCACGGCGGCACTCGCACGGTGCGCGGCGAGTTCGGTAAGCCAGGCCACCAGCGCCCGGCCGACCGCCACGGCCGCCAACAGCAGCAGGGGAGTGCGCAGTTCGGCGAGGGACAGACCGTGCTGGAAGGCCCCCACCACGACCTCCGCGATGAGCATCGCCTGCGCGATGACCAGGACCGCTCCGACGGCACCCAGACCGACGACCGCCACCAGGAAGAGACGGGTGGCGCGGGCGTACCGGAGGAGGCGCGGGTCGATCGGTTTCACGTGAAACACCCTCTTCTCAAAAAGCGTGTTTCACGTGAAACACGCTTTCTCCTCATGGGGTGTGTTTCACGTGAAACACACCCCACATCAGACTCAGTGCGCGACCTCGGCGATGTGTTGCGTACCGATCCGCTTACGGAACACCCAGTACGTCCAGCCCTGATAGAGCAGCACGACCGGTGTGGCGATCCCCGCACACCAGGTCATGATCTTCAAGGTGTACGGGCTCGACGAGGCGTTGGTCACCGTGAGGCTCCAGTTCTCGTCGAGCGTGGACGGCATGACGTTCGGGAAGAGCGTCAGGAAGAGCATCACGACGGCGGCCACGATGGTGACGCCGGAGAGCGCGAACGACCAGCCCTCGCGTCCCGCCTGGTTCGCCACAAGCGCCGCGACCAGGGAACCGACCGCCACCACCAGGGCGACCAGACTCTTGGCGTCACCACTGTCGATCTGCGTCCACAACAGGAAGACCGAAGCGAACACGGCGGTGACGAGGCCCACCTTCAGGGCCAGCTTCCGCGCCCGTTCCCGGATCTCGCCGACGGTCTTGAGGGCCGTGAACACCGCACCGTGGAAGGTGAACAGCGTCAGGGTCACCAGACCGCCCAGCAGCGCGTACGGGTTGAGCAGGTCCCAGACGTTGCCCACGTACTCGAAGTCCTGGTCGATCTTGACGCCCCGCACGATGTTGCCGAAGGCGACGCCCCACAGGAACGCGGGAAGGAGCGAGGTCCAGAAGATCGCGGTCTCCCAGTTGCGCTGCCAGCTCTCCTCGGACCGCTTCGCCCGGTATTCGAAGGCGACGCCCCGCACGATCAGACAGACCAGGATGAGCAGCAGGGGCAGGTAGAAGCCGGAGAAGAGCGTGGCGTACCACTCGGGGAAGGCGGCGAAGGTCGCACCGCCCGCCGTGAGCAGCCACACCTCGTTGCCGTCCCAGACGGGCCCGATGGTGTTGATGAGAACCCGCCGCTCGGGCCGGTCACGGGCGAGCAGCTTCGTGAGAATGCCGACCCCGAAGTCGAACCCCTCCAGAAAGAAGTATCCGGTCCACAGGACGGCGATCAGGACGAACCAGACGTCGTGCAGTTCCATGACTGTGCAGCTCCCTCGGCCTAGTAGGAGAAGGCCATCGGCTTGTCGGCGTCACGGGAGTCGCCGCCGATCTTCGTGGGCGGGTTGAGGTCGGCCTCGGTGAGCTCGGGCGGCCCGGCCTTCACGTACTTCACCAGCAGCTTGACCTCGATGACGGCGAGGATCGCGTAGAGCGCCGTGAAGACGATCATCGACGTGAGGACCTCGCCCTGGGAGACCCCGGGGGAGACCGCGTCACGGGTCTGGAGGACGCCGTAGACGACCCAGGGCTGACGGCCCATCTCGGTGAAGATCCAGCCCCAGGAGTTGGCGATCAACGGGAAGCCCAGCGTCCAGATCGCCGCCAGCCAGTAGAGCTTGGTGAGCTTCGGGCCGAGTGCCTTGTTCTTGAACAGCACCACGTGCGGCACCTCGTCCTCGCCGACCCTCAGGTGCTGCGGCAGCAGGAACTTCTTGCGGGTGAGCCAGAGTCCCGCCAGGCCGATCGCGAAGGACGACATGCCGAAGCCGATCATCCAGCGGAAGCCCCAGTAGGCGACGGGGATGTTGGGCCGGTAGTCGCCGGGACCGTACTTCTCCTGTTCGGCCTTGTTCACGTCGTTGATGCCCGGGACGTACGAACTGAAGTCGTCGTTCGCGAGGAAGGACAGCAGGCCCGGGATCTCTATGGCGACCTTGTTGTGCCCCTTCTCGACGTCGCCGTAGGCGAAGACCGAGAAGGGCGCGGGCGCCTCGCCGTCCCACAGGGCCTCGGCGGCGGCCATCTTCATCGGCTGCTGCTTGAACATGACCTTGCCGAGAGTGTCACCGCTGATGGCGGTGAGCAGACCGGCGATGACCACCGTGACCAGGCCGAGCCGCAGCGAGGTCTTCATCACCGGGATGTGCTTCTTGCGGTACAGGTGGAAGGCGGCGATGCCGACCATGAAGGCGCCACCGGTGAGGAAGGCCGCGGACATGGTGTGGAAGACCTGGCTGAGCGCGGTGTTCTGGGTCAGCACGGCCCAGAAGTCGGTGAGCTCGGCCCGCCCCTTCTCCTTGTTGATCCGGTAGCCGACGGGGTGCTGCATCCACGAGTTGGCCGCGAGGATGAAGTACGCCGACAGGATCGTGCCGATCGAGACCATCCAGATGCAGGCCAGGTGGATCTTCTTCGGCAGCTTGTCCCAGCCGAAGATCCACAGGCCGATGAAGGTGGACTCGAAGAAGAAGGCGATCAGGGCCTCGAAGGCGAGCGGGGCGCCGAAGATGTCTCCGACGAAGCGCGAGTAGTCGGACCAGTTCATGCCGAACTGGAACTCCTGCACGATGCCGGTGACGACACCCATCGCGATGTTGATCAGGAAGAGCTTGCCCCAGAACTTCGTCGCCCTGAGGTACTTCTCGTTCTCCGTGCGCACCCAGGCGGTCTGCAGCCCGGCGGTGAGGGCCGCGAGGGAGATCGTCAGGGGGACGAAGAGGAAGTGGTAGACGGTGGTGATGCCGAACTGCCAGCGCGCCAGTGTCTCCGGCGCCAGAGCCAGGTCCACGTCGTCACTCCTTACCTCATGCTCGTGGATCACGCTTGTGAAAGCGTTCACATTCACAAGCTAGTATGACTTACCGATTCTCCATAGGTGAAGGGGGGTCCCCGCCTACCCGCGGAAACCCCCCTGTCGCCCCTGCTGACCAGCCGAAACCGGCGCAGTCGACTCGCTAGAGCTCCTTGCGGAACCCTTCCGTCACCTTCAGGAAGATGTCGTTCGCCTCGTTCTCCCCGATCGTCACCCGCACCCCCTCGCCCGGGAACGGCCGCACCACGACGCCCGCCTGCTCACACGCGGCAGCGAAGGGAACCGTGCTCTCGCCGAGCCGCAGCCACACGAAGTTGGCCTGGGTCTCGGGCACCGTCCAGCCCTGCGCGCGCAGCCCCTCGACCACCCGGAGGCGCTCGCACACCAGGGAACCGACCCGGCCGAGCAACGCGTCCTCGGCGCGCAGCGAGGCGATCGCGGCCTCCTGCGCGAGCTGGCTCACACCGAACGGCACCGCCGTCTTGCGCAGGGCCTCCGCCACCGGCTCGTGGGCGATGGCAAAGCCGATACGCAGGCCGGCGAGGCCGTAGGCCTTGGAGAAGGTCCGCAGGACACAGACATTGGGCCGCTTCCGGTAAAGCTCCACGCCGTCCGGCACCTCGGGGTCGCGGATGAACTCCCGGTACGCCTCGTCGAGCACGACCAGCACGTCACGCGGCACCCGGTCGAGGAACCGTTCCAGTTCGGCCCGCTTCACCACGGTGCCCGTGGGGTTGTTGGGGTTGCAGACGAAGACCAGCCGGGTCCGCTCGGTGATCGCGTCGGCCATCGCGTCCAGGTCGTGCACGTCCCCGGGAGTCAGCGGCACCTGCACCGCGGTCGCGCCGCTGATCTGCGTGATGATCGGGTAGGCCTCGAAGGACCGCCAGGCGTAGATCACCTCGTCGCCGGGGCCGGAGGTGGCCTGGACCAGCTGCTGGGCGACACCGACGGAGCCGGTACCGGTGGCCAGGTGGGAGGCGGGGACGCCGAACCGCTCGGACAGCTCCTTGATCAGGACCGTGCAAGCCAGGTCCGGGTAACGGTTGAAGGAGGCGGCCGCCGCCGTCACCGACTCCATCACACCCGGCAGCGGCGGATAGGGGTTCTCGTTGGAGGACAGCTTGTAGGCCACGGGACCACCGCCCGCGGCCGGCTTGCCCGGCTTGTAGGTGGGGATCCCCTCCAGCTCGGCGCGCAGCTTGGGGCTCGTCTCGCTCACCGCAGTCCTCCTCGTGACCACCACCGGCTTCAATACTGCTCACCTTATGAGGATTCGGCGCGGGTGCGTACAGCTGAGCAGGGACCGGCGCCTGAAACGGAGGGACCTCCGCGACTTCTGAGGACGAAGCCGCACGAAGGCGTACGCCCCAGGGGGCGCGCTGCACATATATCTACGCGCCGGTAGTGCACTCCGTGGCGCGCATCCCTCGTGCAGGTGAGTTGAGACCTCTTCGAAACATCGGCGCGTTGGCAGGCTCATCCGTGCCGACGCGTCACGTCTTGGTATTACCGGAATCAACTACCATTGTTTCCAAGGCACTTGACCCCATTTGGCCTTGCAGAAACGTGCCTGTCAATGCGTGCATATGCGTCCGCCCTACCCCACCGGATGAGCCCTACTATCGGCTCGCCATGACAGCAGCAGGGAAGCACCAGGTGAGCCGCGCGGAAACCTCACGCCGAGGCAGCCGGCCGGGCCGGGCGGGCATCAGGGACGTGGCCGCCGCCGCCGGAGTCTCCATCACGACCGTCTCCGACGCCCTCAACGGCAAGGGCAGGCTTCCGGATGCCACCCGACGCCATGTCCGTGAGGTCGCCGACCGACTCGGCTACCGCCCCTCGGCGGCGGCCCGAACCCTCCGTACCGGCAAGTCGGGCCTCATCGGCCTGACCGTGACGACGTACGGGGACGAACCTTTCACCTTCACCGAATTCGCCTACTTCGCGGAGATGGCGCGCGCCGCCACCTCGGCCGCGCTCGCCCGCGGCTACGCCCTCGTCATCCTCCCCGCGACCTCACGCCACGACGTCTGGTCCAACGTGGCTCTGGACGGCACGGTCGTCATCGACCCGTCCGACCAGGATCCGGTGGTCAGCGAGCTGGTCCGGCAGGGCTTACCGGTCGTCTCCGACGGCCGCCCGGCCGGCGCGCTCCCGGTCACCGCGTGGGTGGACAACGACCACGAGGCCGCCGTCCTCGACATCCTCGACCACCTGGCCGACGCCGGCGCCCGCCGCATCGGCCTCCTCACCGGCACCACCACGGACACGTACACACACCTGTCGACCAGCGCGTACCTGCGG
Source organism: Streptomyces zaehneri (assembly GCF_032248645.1). NCBI lineage: Bacteria > Bacillati > Actinomycetota > Actinomycetes > Kitasatosporales > Streptomycetaceae > Streptomyces > Streptomyces zaehneri. The sequence continues at coordinate 804 of NZ_JASTTJ010000015.1, read as the reverse complement.
TGGTGCGAGCGGGTCGGTCAGGATCCGGTCTACGAGGCCTACCCCGCGCACGACCCGTGCGCGGGCGCCGTGGCCGCCGACCGGCTGCTGGCCCGCCCCGACCGCCCCGACGCCGTCTACGGCCTGTTCGACCCCAACGGCACCGACCTGCTCGCAGCGGCCCGCCGCTACGGGCTGCGGGTCCCCGAGGACCTGCTGATCGTGTGTTGCAGCGAATCCACGGTGTACGCCAACACCGAGCCGCCCGTCACGACCCTCTCGTTGAAACCGCGCCGCATCGGTACGGCGGTGGTGCAACTCCTCATCGACGCGATCGAGGGCGAGGAGGCGGACCGCCCGGTCGAGCAGGTCATACCGACCGAACTGTTCGTACGCACCTCTTCGCAGCGCCGTCCCCCTCGGACCACGGTCAGCCCACCCCGGGCACCGGAGGAGAAGTAGGCCGCCGCCGCTCCCACAGCCGACGCCGAGGCGATGGCGCGGTTCGTGGGAAGCGGCGGCATGTTCGAGGGGCGGCGGGGGAAGGTCCGTTCGCCGCAGCAGGAGCGAGCGGGCCCGGCAGTCCGGGGCTGTGGGGGCGGCGCGGGCGGGACCGGGCGAGCAAGAGGGGCCGGGAGGCCGGGGGCTGGGGGCCGCCGGGAGGCCGGGGGGGCCGGGGGGCGCGTCAACGAAATTTGGCGGGAGGCACGTACGGGCGATTTCCGGCGGTGCTGGAGACATCAGACATCGCTTCGGTCACAGCCGCCTCATCGACCTCGCTCCGCCCGCCGAAATCGCCCTTGCCCGGCCGATGCCGTCCCCCGC